>NZ_JACVTS010000013.1:0-183708 GCF_016624545.1 Erwinia sp. S38
TTCTCCGTATTTAAGTCGGGAACGTGTCAACGCTATTCAGGACGGGTCACCGGAATTGAAAAAGCCGCCAGAAACGAAGGCGGCTTTTTTTCGATAGCTTTCAGATGCTGAAACTACTTCTCTTCGTTAAACACCTGACCAATCTGCCGACGCACTTCATCCATTGCCGCCAGCGTATCAATAGACGCAGAGAGCGGGCGAACCGGCGACTCGGTTTTACCCTGTCCCACGCACCAGGCAAAGTGAACGGCTTCATGGAACAGCTGGTCGTAGCGGTTACGCGGCTCATCGAAGTGCAGTACTTTTCCACCTTGGCTTGAGGTGAGGGTAAACGGCCCCGGCGCGTAGAAGGATGCACCGCCGATCTCCAGCGTGGCATCACGTCCGGCAATCACCGCCGCGCACGGCGTATTACTGAACAGGGTGGTATTCAGCACAGAATGCATGCCGTTGTTGTGGGTCAGCAGCATTGAGGTCTGACCGTTCACACCGCCCGGCACCTGCTGTCCGGTGGCGTGGATGGACACCGGCGCACCGGCGACTTTCACGCTGAAGCCGATCAGATAGCTGCCGAGATCCATCATCGGCCCGCCCGCTAAATCTGCGTTGAAAATACGGTGATCGGGGGTGAAAAATTCACCGTGGTCGGCAAGCAGGGTATGCAAATCGCCCAGTGCACCATCCTCCAGCAGCTGGGTGATAATGTCGTATTTTGGCAGGAAGTCGCACCACATCGCTTCCATACACAGCAAACCTTTAGCTTTTGCCAATTCGGCCAGGCCGCGCGCCTGCTGCGCGTTGAGCGCCAGCGGTTTTTCAATCAATACGTGCTTACCGGCGTTCAGCGCCTGTAGTCCGTCGGGATAGTGATGGTTATGCGGTGTAGCGATGTATACCGCATCAATATCCGGTGAGGCCAGCAGCTCGGCGGCACTGCCAAAAGCCTGAGGAATGCCCATTTTGCTGGCGAAGGCGCTGGCCCTGTCCTGCGAACGGGAGGCTATCGCCACCAGCTGCTGTGAGGTGAATTCTTTCAGCGCGCGGGCAAAGCGTTCGGCAATCCAGCCCGGACCGATAATGCCCCAGCGCAGCGAGGGAACGGCGTGGGGATCGAGCGTACGGGCCTTGGGTAATGAAGACGGAAACATGGCAGCTCCTGATTATTAGGTGTAGGGCATCAAGCGGATTGAGTGGCCGCCGGGCGGCGCTATTTCACTATAGTCAGCGGATTTTACGGAGGAAACCGCTTTTATGATGGAAATCCATCAATCTGCTCAGGGAACCAACAATCAATAATCTTCAAGCAAAAACAGCGCATTGCGCGCTGTTTCGGGATGGAAAGTGAACGGTTGAATTCAAATCAGATTGAATCGGTCATCAGGTTTAAGCGGCGGCGGTAGCGCTTCATTGTTCATATCGCGCAGGGTGCGTTCGATGGTATTGCAAATGGCATTCAACGGCAGATCGTTGGAATCGACGCCAAACGGGTCTTCCAGCTCTTCCGCCAGCGATTCCAGCGACAGGAAGGTGTAGGAGATAAACATCGACACTACCGGCGTCATATAGTGCAGGTCGGTGACCAGCGCAAAGGGCAGCAGGGTACAGAACAGATACACCGTGCGCTGAAGTATCAGGCTGTAGGCAAACGGAATCGGCGTGTTGCTGATGCGCTCGCAGCCGCCCAGCACCTGCGACAGGGTATTCAGATTATGGTCAATGCCGTTATACAGTAGGTCGGAGATCGCACCGCGATCGCGCTGCTGCGCCAGCCACTCGCCGAGGGCGAGCAGCAGCCGGTTAGCGCGAAATGGGCTGTTGAGCACCTCATTTTGCCAATCGGCAGGGAGCAGACGCCGGATATCGTCACTGCTGTCCGTGCCGCGCAGCTGATGTTTCAGCGCCCAGCTGAAGGCCAGCAGCAGGGCGGTAAATTCGGCCACCGCCGCCGGATCGCGACGCAGCGCGCCTTTAGCCTGACGCAGCAGCGAGCGGCTGGTAATCAATAGCGTTCCCCACAGCGTGCGTGCTTCAACGAATCGGGCATAGCTGGCGCTGTTGCGAAAACCGAGGAAGATCGCAATCGCCACACCCAGCAGGCTGAACGGCGCAGTGGTCAGATGCACGCCCAGCGTTTCGTACCATTGCAGGCTGATTACCGCAATAATCGACATCAGCAGATTCAGGCCAAGGCGAAACATAATTTTGGACAGCACCGCGCCGCGCCAGGAAAACAGACGGCGGAACCAGTGCTGATGAGGACGAACGATCATGGCAATATTTCCAGTGAGTTAGACACAAAGCGGCAATGCAAAGCCAATATTGATATTTAAATCTGCGGCAATTTTATGGAAATCTGAAGGCATATCTTATTACCACGGATTACCACGGAGTTAGCTTATGAGCCAGATTGCACGCCGGATTAAACTCGGCCTGATGTTACAGGGAGCAGGTGGTCATATGAATGCCTGGCGGCACCATAACGTACCTGCTGACGCCAGCGTCAATGTTAACTGGTATCACCAGCTGGCGCATCAGGCAGAAGACGCCGGACTGGTTTTTTTATTCGTTGCCGACGGTCTGCACATTAATGAGAAGTCGCTACCGCACTTCCTTAACCGCTTCGAACCGATAGCCCTGCTGTCCTCGCTGGCCTCGGTGACACACCGCATTGGCCTGGCCGGAACCATTTCCACTTCGTACAGCGATCCCTTCACCGTTGCACGGCAGGTGGCATCGCTCGATCTGCTCAGCGGCGGTCGCGCGGGCTGGAACGTGGTGACCTCACCGCTGGAAGGATCGGGCCGCAACTTTGGCCGCGCGCATCCGCAGCATTCAGAGCGCTATCGCATTGCCGAAGAGTATTTACAGGTGGTGCAGGGGCTGTGGGACTCGTGGGAAGACGACGCCTTTATTCGCGACAAGCAGAGCGGCGTGTTCTTTGATGCCTCAAAACTGCACGCGTTGAATCATAAAGGCGAATACTTCTCGGTGGCCGGGCCGCTGAACATTCAGCGTTCGCCGCAGGGACAACCGGTCATTTTCCAGGCCGGTGCCTCCGATACCGGTATTGCTCTGGCGGCCAAAACCGCCGATGCGGTGTTTACTAACGCCCGCACGCTGGAAGAAGCGGAAAGCTATGCGCACAAGCTGGACGCTGAAGCCCGCGCTCAGCAGAAACCGACCCCGGGAATTTTCCCCGGCATCACGCCGATTGTCGGCAAAACGGAAGCCGAGGCGGAAGAAAAATATCGCTATCTGCTGTCGCTGCTGTCGCTGGACGATGCCCTCAGCTATCTGGGGCGCTTCTTCGATCATCATGACTTCAGCCAGTACGATCCTGACGGTCCGTTCCCGGAACTGGGCACGCTGGGAGAAAATACCTTCCGTTCAACCACCGATCAGATCAAACGGCTGGCGAAAGAGGAACAGCTGACTGTGCGTGAAGTGGCCTATCGCACCACACTGCCGAAGGGGGAATTCTTTGGTACGCCGGAGCAGGTGGCGGACACCTTTATTCGCTGGGTGGAGCAGGGCGGAGCCAGCGGTTTCATCATCTGTGGTCCGGTACTGAACGAGGCGCTGGAAGACGTGACCCGTTACGTGCTGCCAATTCTGGCCGAACGCGGCTACTGGCAGCAGGACGACCGCACCACGCTGCGCGAGAGGCTGGATTTACCGGTGCGGGAAAACCGTTATGCGGGAAGCACCGAACAGCAACTGACTCACGCAGGCTGATTTTTTAACCCGCGCAGCAGTTCAAGCAGCCAGCGGCAGGCGTCGCGCTGGCTGTTTTTCTGCCAGCTGTAAATTTTGACCGTGTAGCGCAGAATGGCAAACGGCAGCGGATGGATCACGTACTCCACGCTGTGCTGCAAACGCTCTGCGGCATAGCGCGGAATGGTCATCAGCAACGGGCTTTGCGCGATGATAAACGGTGCACCGAGCACCGACGGCATTCGCAGAGCAATATGTCGTTCCAGCCCCAGCAGCGCCAGCTCGCTATCGATATACCCCGTTTCCTCATTCCACGGTGTGACCACCAGATGCCGGGCGGCAATATACTGCGCCAGGTTAACAGGTCGATCCGCGGGGAAAAAACGCGGCGAGGCGATCACCACGTATTCATCTTCCATCCAGTCCATTTCTTCAATGTCCGGCAGCCGGCGATCGTGGATCTCGCTGAATCCTAATGCGAAGTCCACCCGCCCGGCCATCAGTTCGTGCAGCGCCACTTTCTGTTCGCTGTGAATCAACTGAAAGCGAAGCCACGGCGCGAGCTGCTGGACTTTCGCCATCAGCGCAGGGAACAGACTGAAGGTGGTGAAGTCGGTGACCGCAAAGGTGAATTCGTGCTGGCTGGTTGCCGGATCGAAGCGGGGGCGTTTCTGTACGCTCTGGTTAAGCTGCGACAGACTGTTATTGACCGATTCCGCCAGCGCGGTGGCAAAAAGGGTGGGCTGCATTTCGTGGCCCACCCGGTAAAACAGTTCATCGCCAAGATGGCGGCGCAGGCGGCTAAGCGCATGGCTCAGTGCCGAATTACTCAACGCCAGCTCCTCCGCCGCGCGAGCGACCGACTGGTGCCGCCAGACCGCGTCAAATACCAGCAACAGATTGAGGTCGAGGTTACGTAAATTTGGATGCATAAAATTCACTATATACTGATAACAATGCACTTCATTCATCCGAGATTAGCGGGTATTCTGCCCGCCATCAACTCAATGTAAGACGGGAATATCAATGAAACTTGTTATCCGCCGCGCTGAACGCAGCGATGCCGCACTGATCCTCGCGATGATCGCCGAACTGGCCGAATACGAAAAAGCGCTGCATGAAGTGATTGCCACACAGCAGGATATTGAGCAGACGCTGTTTGCTGATGACAGTAAATCGGAAGGGCTGATTTGTGAGATCGATGGTGTCCCGGCGGGCTATGCGGTGTTCTTTACCAGCTACTCTACCTGGCTGGGGAAAAACGGTATTTACCTGGAAGATCTGTATATTTCACCGCGTTTTCGTGGACAAAAGGCCGGGAAGCAGCTGCTGCGCCACATTGCCAAACTGGCGGTAGAGCGGGGCTGCGGTCGTCTGGAGTGGAGCGTGCTGGACTGGAATCAGCCCGCCATCGATTTCTATAAAAGTATCGGTGCTGCACCGCAGGATGAGTGGGTGCGCTACCGCATGGAAGGTGCGGTGCTGACGGACTTCGCCGCCTCCTGATTATCTGCCAATCCTGCCCGGCTGAGGGTAAGCCGCGCGATTGTTCACACGAAGCCAGCCTTGCCGCTGGCTTCGTCGTATTGCTCTATTGCACACTTCAATGACATCGCAACGTTTTCTCAGCGAAAAAGTTCCGCGACAAATTGTAAATAATTATTAATTTGAGATTGATAATGGTTATCATTTATATATGATGTCGCAAAATATAAAGATTCACCTGCAATACCCTTTTAGATTCGTTACACACCCGTTTGTACAGGAAGCCGATGCCGGGCAAATACAAATAAAATAGATCAGGGTATTTGACATGCTCAAATTTTCATCCCGCAGGGGATTGCTGCAGACGTCTCTCGTCATGGGAACGTTTTTTACCGCTGCCGTTAACGCCGCAGAATCGCCTGCTGCGCAAAACGACGTAGCGACCAGCGCTAACACCAGCCAGAAACAGAATCTGGTCAAACCGGTTACAAACAACGAACCGGTAATGACCGTGACCGCCCCGGAGATCAAAAAAGTCGCCGGGACCAAAACCACCATCACCGCTGACGAGCTGCAAAAGCGCGGCAGCAACGATTTCGGATCGGTGATGCGCAACCAGCTGGCGATTAGCGCCACCGGTTCCAGCGGCGGTTCTTCCGACGGTAAAAGCGGCTTCGACCGCGGCGGCTACACCGGCTACAACATTCGCGGCCTGGAAAGCAACCGCGTGGCGCTAGACGTTGACGGCATTCCACAGCCGGATGCGACCGGCCGCAGCTACGCCAGCCGTGCGGGCGTGAACACCTTCGGGATTGGCCGCGACTACATCGATCCTTACGTCTACGGGCAGATCGATATCGTTGCCGGTGCCACCGAAACCTCCTACGCCAACAACGCCATGGGCGGTTCCGTCTCCTTCCAGCCAAAGTCTGCCGATGATTATCTGCAGCCGGGCAAAGACACTTATTTCGGCTATCAGAGCGACTACGATTCTTCCAGCCGCAGCTGGCACAACGGCATTACCGCTGCCGCAGGCGATCAGACCCTGCGCGGCCTGATTGCCTACAGCCGCCGCGACGGTCAGCAAACCCGCAATAACAGCGGCGTGCATGATGCCTACCCGGCTAACTGGCACTCCGACGCGCTGTTAACCTCGGGCATCTGGCAGCCGAACGACGAGCATAAATTTACCGGCGTGCTGGATTTTTACAGCAAGGTTAAACACACCAACTACGACAGCTGGAACAGCAGCGGTTCTGCGATCCTAGGCCCGGCCAACCAGCAGAGTAATACCCGCCGCTGGGGTGCTTCGGTGAAGGATGAGTGGACGCCGTCGAGCCAGTGGGTCGACAGCCTGACCACCAAAGCGTACTGGCAGAGCACCGAAGCCCATGACAACACGCTGATGCCGGATGAAATGACCGGCAACATGCAGCGTGTCTACTCCGACTACAATGTGAAAACCTGGGGGCTGGAAACGCAGCTGGCGAAAACTCTGGGTCGCCATAACCTGAGTGCCGGTCTTAACGGCCGCATCAGCGATGCAGAACGCCCGTTCAGCCAGTCTCCGGCACCGGGTCCGTTCAGCGTGGTGATGAAGCCGCAGGGCGACAGCCGCACCACGGTGCTGGGTGGCTTCGTGCAGGACGATATTCAGTTCGATCTCAGTGGCCACAACTTCTCGGTGGTGCCTGGCGTACGCGTCGCCCATCAGGAAACCAAACCGCAGAATCTGGATAATCTGACCGCCAACAGCACCGCGCTGAACGGCGCATCGGTGGAAACGCTGTACGGTAAAACCAATAAAGATACTCAGGTGCTGCCGTCAATCAGCTTCAACTACGATCTGACGCCAACCCTGATGACCTATATCCAGTACAAGCGCGGCGCACAGTTCCCGAACGCCAGCCAGCTGTACGGTTCGTGGAACCTGGGTTCAAGCTATGCCGGTCCGGCACAGTATGCGCTGATCGGTAACACCAGCCTGGATACGGAAACCAGCAACAACTTCGAGTGGGGCGTGAAGGGTGAGGCGGTTGAAGGCGTGACGCTGAACTCCTCGCTGTACTACAACAGCTATAAGAACTTTATTGCCTATTCCCGCTACCGTCGTGCGGCGAACCCGGACAAGTTCGTTAACGTACCGTCAAACATCTACACCACCTATCAGGCTGAAAACCGTGATAAGGCTTATATCTGGGGCGGTGAGATAAGCACCAAAGTTAACTTTGGCACCTGGTTTGAAGAGGTTAACGGCCTGAGCGCTAACCTTGGCCTGGCGTACAGCAAAGGTCAGTCGAAGTCGAGCTACAGCGGCGACAAGTACATCGACATGGAAAGCGTTGCACCAATGAAAGCGATCGTTGGCGTAGCGTGGGACGATCCGGCCCAGCGTTACGGTGCTGCGGTGACCGCCACCTTTGTTAAGGGCAAGCAGGCTGAAGCCACCAACCGCGAAAGTTACACCAACGTGGGTACGCCAATCACCGATTCCACCGCAAAATATATGCGCGTGCCGGGCTATGGCATGGTGGATATGACCGCATGGCTGCGCGTGAGCAAAAACGTGAAGCTGAGCGGCGGCGTATATAACCTGACCGATCGCAAATACTGGGATTATCTCAGCAGCCGTGAGCTGACGGAAAGTACCGCGCAGGATGGCTACGACAATGCACTGGCCGTTATGCCGGGCCGCAGCTTCCAGCTGGGTGTAAATGTCGACTTCTAATCGTTGTTAGTACCGCATTAATACTCAACCCCGCGTTTACACGCGGGGTTTCTTTCTGTGGGGCAAAAAATAGAAATAGTTAATTGCGTGTCGTAATAAGATTTATTACTGATAGTTTCACCTGAACTTGATTTTTTATTATATTAAGAACGTTCTTATTTCTATCTTTTATCGACAGACTTTGACTGTGCGGATAATCTTAATTTTTTAAAAATCCTGTACAAGACGGAATCCAGAGGGTAGTTTTTCACTTTTCACGGAGACGCTTACCTTCAGGATCAATTCATCATCAGTCTCTGTCAATAAGGACTGAAAAATGAAGCACCACTCCAAAATCACCCTCGCTATTTCAGCCGTTATTATTATTGCCGCTGCGTCAGTGCTTACCTGGAAAATCAAAGCAGACAATAAGCAGCGCTATATTTTTCAACAGGCTGAATCCGGCGTATTGAAATATCAACTTGCACTGGGGAATCGGTATTTAAACGACCATGATATGCAGCATTCAGCGTACTGGCTGAGCAAAGCCGCGAAGCAGGGAAGTCATGAGGCGATGGATCAATTAGGCATTATTGCCTATTACCTCAAGAGTAAGACCACCCCCTCAACTGAAGATAAGCAGCTTTTTACTGAAGTGGAACAGACGCTCAACGCCAGCCGTCGGCCGCAAACTATACTGGACGTTTATCAGCAGCGGGCCGAAGACGGCGATATGGAAGCGGTGCTCTCTCTCGGGCTTATGTATAAGCGCGGTAATGGCGCACCGGAAGACTATGCTCTGGCGCGAAAGTATTTCGAACGCTATGCGGCAGCGGATAACACCGCTAACCCCGGCAACGGTGAATACTATCTTGCTTCGATGTATCTGGCAGGGAGTGGTGTTGCGGTTGATGGCAAAAAGGCGCTGGCATTACTGCAAAAATCCTGCGATTTGAAATTCAAACTCTCCTGCTATGAACTCGGCGATCTCTATTATCAGGGTGGGGAGTCCTGGGCGAAAGATTATAAAAAAGCAACGGAACTGCTGGATGTTTACTCTGAGGGAAACAGCCCTGATTCCCGCGCAATGACTTACATTCAAAGTTTATTTACGATGTATCGCGAAGGGGGATATGGCATTAAGCCTAATCCACAGCGAATTCAAGCGATTAAAACCCAGCTGTGCCGCTCCGACGACTTTTACGGGGATGATTGTGAGGGGATAGCACAGCAGTAGAATTAACAGTGGCAGTGGCAGTGGCAGTGGCAGTGGCAGTAATTATGACGCAGGCTCGCCTGTAAAAGCCGGGTATTTATCCACCCGGCTTTAACGCCTGAGCGACGTATTATTCCGCAGGTTTGACGTGCTGATCGATATGGCCGAGATCGCGTTCCGGGAAGCAGATAGCCCGCAGCCGACGCTTAATCTCGGCGGCATCCGGGAAGCCATTATCGGTTTTACGGTTCCAGATAACCTCATCGTTGACGGTAATCTCATAAATCCCACCGGTGCCCGGCACCAGAGTGACGGAGGCCAAATCGGTGCTGAAGGTGTGCAGCAGCTCCTGGGCCATCCAGCTGGCGCGTAGCATCCAGTTGCACTGGGAACAGTATTGAATTTTAACAGCGGGCAGGGTGCTCATGGTTGCGGGCCTTCCAGTCGGTAAGAGATAAGGTGAAGTGGTTACCGGCATAATTTTATCCCGAAGCCTGAGTTTTGTCCTGCTGATTGTTATTTCAGACAGCTCTTAAATGGATTGAATAGAATTTTGGCTAACATCAAAAAAACAGTTCATGGAAAGAAAAATGAAAAAAATTAATCAATCACTGTTATTAATATCATGTCTGGCATTGGCCTCCTGCTCAACGTTTCATAAATATGCTACCGGTCGTTATTATGAGATATACCGTACGGAAGGCCTGGGTGCCTGTGAATTTAAAACTAAATTTAACGCCTGTGCGGATACCTATTCATTTGACGTAAAAATTTCGGATGATAACGACCGCATTGCCCTTGCTGAATACTTCAGCCCGTCTGACGATGCCAGCTATTTTGGTTTTATTCGCGGCGACTATGCCAGAGAGACCCAGCCCATCCGAGATTTTATCATCTGGTCGAAGGCGAACAGCGCAGGCGGCAAGCGAGTTACCGTCAAACGCAAAGCGGGAAATGCCGTAGGTTACCTGTTTGAACACAGCGATGTGGTTTACGTTTTCGACTATATCCACTCGCGGGAAGATATACCGATGCTGATGCTGAATATTGAAGGCAGAGGGCGCTACTTTGGTTTTACCACTGAACAGGCGGAGAATCTGCTGCAGGTACTGGATGCCTGGTACGCCGGGAAGTTCACCGGTGAAAAGCTCACCGGTTAAACGCTCACTTGTTAAAACCGGCGGCGCTGGCGAGGGTTAAAACTTCTGGAATCTGAAGCTACCGTCGTCGCAGTTTTTTAGCTGTAAATCGGTGACCGGTTTTTTATCGTAGTAACCTTTTTCGGTCTTATAGACTTCATAAACAAACACCTCGCCGGATTTATACGATCCGGTCACGTAGTAATAAGAAGTCAGATTGGGTTTAAAGGAAACCGTATGGAAACTGCCGTTATCGGCAATCATACGGATAGCGATATTACCTTTCGCGCTGACCCAGAACTCGCGCCGCATCACTGGCGTTTCCGGGATCTCCGGGAAACCAAGCAGCTTGTTATTCAGCCTCGTCTGGAAGCCAATCGCGTTATTCGTATAGCCATTATCTGGGGAGTCAAGATTAATGCACTCGGCGGTATTCGGATATACACGCATATAGTCGAGATTTCTGTTATCAAAACTTATTCCCACGCGATCGCCGGATTCAACGTCCTGCAGTTTGTGGCTATAAGTCGCCACGGAACATCCGGTTAATGTGGTGAGTAACATTCCAGCCAGTAAGGTTTTTTTTATCATAACTATTCCGCTGTTATATTGATAAGGGTGTGAATAATAACGGCAAAGACATTATTTCCGGCCGTTATTAATTTTATGGCAATAAATGATGGTAGGATATTCTGGCAGCAGAAAGGGGACTCAAAAATAAGATGTCTCTGATTACGGAGTTAACGATAGTTTTGATGTGCGTAACGCTTATTCGGGCGATCGCCGATCGATAATTAAACGCTCCGTTAAATGGCGCCCGAATCCAGGCGCTGTGTAAAACTCAGGGATACTGCTCGTCGCTGACGTGCTCCAGCCAGTCAACCACTTTACCGTTTTCAGCTTCGGCAATGGCGATATGGGTCATTGCGCTGCCTGCCGATGCGCCGTGCCAGTGCTTAACGCCGGGGCGTATCCAGACGATATCACCGCTGGCGATCGCCTGAACTTCCTTATCCCACTCCTGCACCCAACCCTGACCGGCGGTGACGATCAGCGTCTGGCCAAGTGGATGGGTATGCCACGCGGTGCGTGCACCAGCGCTAAACGACACCGTCGCGCCGCCTACACGAGCAGGTTCGGTCGCCTGAAAAGGGGCATTAATGGTGACTGAACCGGTGAAATAGTCGGCGGGCCCGGCTGCGGGGGCTTTGCTGCCGTTTTTAATGATATCAATCATGGCGATTCCTCTGCTCAAATGAAAATCGGGCATCCGTTAACGGATACCCGACAATAATAGGCCATTTAGCCGCAGAGATTGAGGCGGCAGCCCACATAGCAGTTATGAGTAAATCTCATTAATAGCGGGGTTAAATCGCTTCGTACTCACCTGTGCCGTCTGGCCATGGCGTCAGCAAATCAAACCCGGTTTCGGTGACCGCCACGGTGTGCTCCCACTGTGCCGACAGCGAGCGGTCTTTCGTTACGACCGTCCACTCATCGGCCAGCACGCTGACCGCCGCTTTACCGGCATTAATCATCGGTTCGATGGTAAAAATCATGCCCGCCTTCAGTTCCGGCCCCTGGCCCGCAATACCGTAGTGGAGGATCTGCGGGTCATCATGATAAATCTGACCGATGCCGTGGCCGCAGTATTCACGCACCACGCTGAAACCCGCACCTTCGGCGACTTTCTGAATTGCTGCGCCAATGTCGCCAAGGGTACTGCCGGGGCGCACGGTCCTGATTCCGGCCACCATTGACTGATAGGTGACTTCCACCAGACGTTTAGCGCGAATTGACGGGGTGCCAACGTAGTACATGCGGCTGGTGTCGCCGTACCAGCCATCGCAGATCAGCGCCACGTCAATATTGACGATATCGCCATCGCGCAGCGCTTTTTTCGAGTTCGGAATACCGTGACACACCACATGGTTCACCGAGGTGCAGGTGGTTTTGGTGTAGCCGTGATAGCCGATATTGGCCGGGATGCATTTGAGCGTATTCACAATATAATCATGGCAAATATCATCGATTTGCTCGGTAGTGATACCGGGTTTAACGTGCTCACCGATCATCGCCAGCACTTTTGCCGCAAGGTTTCCGGCGATCCGCGCCTTCTCAATTCCCTCGGCCGAGTGAATTTTAATATTTCGCATAACGGTTCCTGAAGTTAAGTATCTGATAGCTATTCTAGTTTCCGACAAGCGATGAAACAATCACTGACGTAATGAATCTCGTTTCAATCGGCAACGGTTTCTGTTTATCCAGCCGTGCTGCACCGAATACGTCAGCACGACAGGCGGCTACCGGATGGTTTATTCTGGTTTCTACCTCGTCACATCACGCTCATCGAGAAAATTTATGAACGAATTTATTGCCCCTGTAGCGCTGGAAAAAGCCTACCGCCTGATTAACCATGGCCCGACGGTACTGGTTTCAGCCCGTCACGATGGCGTACAGGATGTGATGGCCGCCGCCTGGGCCACCGGGCTGGATTTCTCACCGGCCAAGATCCTGGTGGTACTGGATAAGATTGCTAAAACACGGCAGCTGGTGGAGGGCAGCGAAACTTTCGTTATCCAGGTACCCACGGTAGCGCAGATCAAGCTGACTCACGCCGTGGGCACCCGCAGCCTGTTTACCGAACCCGATAAGCTGGCGAACTGCGGTGTTGAACTGTTCTCGTTTGACGGTTTCGATTTGCCGTTTGTCGCGGGCTGTTCGGCGTGGCTGGCTTGCCGCTTGATTAACGAACCGCATAACCAGCAGGCCCACGATCTGTTTATCGGCGAAGTGGTCGGTGCATGGGCCGACAGCCGGGTGTTCAGCGAAGGGCACTGGCATTTCGATCGTGCCGACCCGGCGCTGCGCAGCCTGCACTATGTTGCGGGCGGGCAGTTTTACGCGACCGGTGAGTCGCTGAACGTACTGGACGGCAGCGAAGGGAATTAATTGGCAGGCGGTTCGCAAACAGTGAGTGCCGTTCAGTGGTTCAGCACTCCCGTTTTAACAACGATGTGCCCAGCTGGCCGCAGCGATAAGTTCGTGATTCAGGCTCTGCTCAGTTCGCCCAGCGTCGTTTGCGTAATACGTTGCCAGGCCGCGGCGACGTCCTGCGGGATAGCAACATGGCCGATAAACCCGGCACCTTTCGGCCCGTAGCCGCTGGCATCATTATTCAGCCGCCGCATCTCGCCCAGCACCATTGAAATAAAGCGTTCGACATCCCAAATCCCCGCGCTTTGCGCGCCGGTAATTAACGTGCTATCGGCAACAGAGACGAGGCGGGGGACAAAGACCGGCCAATTAATAAACCCGGCCGTCATTGCTCGCTGTTGCCAGCTAAATTCGAACGTTTCCCGCGTGCGGCGCTGCATCAGCGGGTCCTGCGACAGGATGATTTTTTCCGCTTTTAGCCCCAGGTCGGCAATCATATCGCGAGTAAAATCCGCGTTCTGCCCGCAGTTTGCTGAGCGGTTCTCAACGTAAAGCTGCGAAGGGGGAATCGCGAAGAAGTCGGTGGCCAGGGCGAAAAAGATATCCGCTTCGCCCTGCTGGTCGAAGGTGGCGTTTCGGGTTAACGCGTTTTCAGCCAGCGCCTGCTTCAGTAAAACCGTAGAGTGCCCCACGCCGCCGGTAAACAGTAGCGGAATGCCGGTTGAGGCCGCCAGCTGCAACACGCCCAGGATCGCCGGTACGACGGCATGCCCGGCCAGCACGATCAGATCGGCATCAACGTGGCCCGCCATCGGCAGTTCATCCCACGAAAGCCACTCGCTGATAAGGTTGATATCGCTAAGGGTGCTGCTATCTGTCTGCATTGGTACTCCCCCGATTAACTTGAAAGCCGCTGAACAAAACGCCACGCCAGCCGCGATCTTTCCGGTGGCCCGGACGGGTCGTTAATCTTATTCAGCAGCAGTGTGACCGCCTGGCGGCCAATCTGATGCGAGGGCTGCTCGATGGTGGAAAGCTGCGGGGAGGTCATCTCGCCCAGTTCGGTGCCGTCAAAACCAATCACGGCAATATCCTGCGGGATGCGCAGCCCGGCCTCGTCAATGGCGCGAATCGCCCCGGCGGCCAGCGTATCGGAAATGGCGAATACCGCATCGGGCCTGACCGGCTGTGCCAGCAGGTTCTGCATCGCTGCTTTTCCGGCGTTAAAGCTCAATTCGGCGGCATATTCCACCGGGAAGCCGTAGAGCTGATGCTCGTGCAGCATATCGCGATAGCCCTGTTCGCGCTGGCGGGCATATTTGTAGGTCAAATCGTGGTTGATCATCGCCACGTTCCGGCGGCCGCCCGCAATAAACTGGCCGACCACATGGCGCGATGCCTGATAATCGTCAATGCCAACGCTGGATACCGACGAGTCTTCATCATACTCCGCACACTGCACCCAAGGCGCATCGGCAATCAGCGTGCTGAGCTGCGGCAGGGCGGAGATGGCATCCATAGTAATAACGCCGTCAACCATTTTGCCGGAGAGCAGCTGCAGGCTGGACTGCGAACGTTTAACGTCGGAACCGGAGTTGCACAGCAGGATGCGATAGCCGTTGCTTTCCGCTTCGGCCTCAATGCCTTTCACTACGTCGGCGCAAAACGGGTTGCTGATATTGGACACCATCACCAGCAGCATATTGCTGCGCGCGGTGCGCAGCTGGCGGGCGAGCAGGTTGGGCTGGTAATTACTCTCTTTGATTGCGCTAAGTACGCGCTCGCGATTCTGCGGTTTGACCGTACCCTGGTTATTTAACACGCGGGAAACGGTGGCTACGGATACACCGGCAAGGCGCGCAATTTTCTGAATCGACATCCCATCACTGTCCACGCTGATCGTTATTCGGCACAGATTAACACAGTTTAAGCAGGCTGTGCCGGAGCGGCATAAACCACCGTGCCGGATGAATCACCGGAAATATTCCCTGCGCACCATCATTGCGCACCAATTCTTTGCACTGCATCACACTTATTTTCTTCGCAAACACCTTCTTCGTTGATTCTTAACGCTTTTCAAATCTGGCACGCTTCCTGCTTTATCGCTCTGTATACACAGCGGTGTATCCAGATGAAGACAGCAGGGATTTGGCATTAACAGGTATCGATTGGGAAATGTGCGAAACAAATAAGCGCCCGTAAGAAAAGTGGCCTGACCACGGCGGGATAACAGAGCGTAATTTTGGAGATATATCAATGACCTCGATAAGCGAACCGGTGGTAATAGCGAAACACAGTAAGTGGGTACAGCTCCTGCTTGGGTTACTTTGCATGGCGGCGATTTCCAGCCCACAGTACGTCTGGACACTGCTGACCAAGCCGATGATTGCCAAACTCGGCGTCGGGCTGGCTGAACTACAGGTCACGTTCTCGCTGCTGATTATCCTGCAAACCTTTTTCTCACCGTTCCAGGGGCGCCTGGTCGAACGCTTTGGTCCGCGTCTGCTGATTTCCATTGGTACGCTGATGGCCGGTTTCAGCTGGGTGATCGCCGCCCGGGTGGACAGCCTGACGTCACTGTATCTGGTGTATGGCTGCCTTGGCGGGCTGGGCACCGGTATTGTTTATATCGGTGTGGTGGGGCTGGTGATGAAGTGGTTCCCACAGCAGCGCGGTTTTGCCGCCGGAACCGTGGCGGCGGGTTACGGCATGGGGGCGATTTTTACCACCTTCCCGATCTCCATTTCTCTCGGCAGCTACGGGCTGGAACAGACGATGACGATGTTTGGCCTGATCTTCGCCGCCGTCGGTTTCCTCGCCAGCCAGGGGCTGAGGCTGCCTGAAACCAGCGCGATGATGCCGGTCAGCACAACGCCGTCACCGGTGTCGGGCCAGCGCCAGTTTAAATCCGGGGAGATGCTGCGCCAGCCGCTGTTCTGGCTCATGTTCCTGATGATGACCATGATGTCGACTTCAGGGCTGATGGTGACCTCGCAGATGGCGATTTTCGCCGAAGACTTCGGCATCAGCAAAGCGGTGATCTTCGGTATGGCCGCGCTGCCGCTGGCGCTGACCATCGACCGCTTCACTAACGGCCTGACCCGCCCGCTGTTTGGCTTTATCTCCGACCGCTACGGCCGCGAAAATACCATGTTTATTGCCTTCGCGCTGGAAGGCGTGGCGATGACGCTGTGGCTGGCCTGCCGCGAAGATCCGCTGCTGTTCGTGCTGCTTTCCGGCGTGGTGTTCTTCGGCTGGGGTGAGATCTTCTCGCTGTTCCCGTCCACGCTGACCGACACCTTCGGCAGTGAAAACGCCTCAGCGAACTACGGCTGGCTGTATATTTCGCAGGGCATCGGCTCAATTTTTGGCGGCCCGCTGGCGGCGCTGATGTACCAGCATACCCATAACTGGCATCTGGTATTTGGCTGCGCGATTACCTTTGACTTTATCACCGCCGGTCTGGCGTTGTGGGTTCTCAAGCCATGGCGCGCCCGCTTTATGCGCGCGCAGAAATAATCTCACGCATTGATTAACGGGTAAGGAATATCGGTAAATGGCATCAGAACTGACCAGGCTTCTTCCGCATTCTGTCCGCGTTTATCGCCAGCTCAGGCAGGAGATTTACGAGTTTATTCTGATGCCGGGTGACCGCTTCACCGAAGTGGATATCGCCAGCCGCCTGGGGTGCTCGCGCACCCCGGTACGCGAGGCGCTATTAACCCTGCAGAACGACGATCTGATCCGGCGCTGTTTTCGCAACGGCTGGGAGGTTTGCCCGATTGATTTCGACGTTTACGAAGATCTCTATGCCACGCGTATCCTGATTGAGGTCGATACGGTGGCGCGCCTGTGCAGCTCCGACTCGGCAAAAACAGACCGCAGCGTCCTGGCCAGGTTGCGGGCGCTGTGGATCATTCCGCCAGAACAGCAGGAGCAGGCGGGAGAGAAAATTGCCACCATGGATGAACAGTTCCATATCGCGCTGACCGAGGCCGCGGGCAACCGCGAGCTGACGGCCATCCTCAGCAATATCACCGACCGGATACGGATTATGCGGCGACTGGATTTTGAATATGACACGCGTATTGCACAAACCTACGCCGAGCACGCAGAACTGCTGGAGGCGATTGAAAACCGTGAGCAGGAGCGGGCGGTCGGCCTGATGCGCGAACATATTGAAGATGCACACACCGGTGCCTGCGCCATTACCCTTCGGCGTCTGCAAAAAGTCAGGGCAAGAAATCTGCCCTGACGTAACGTTCAATGTGGTGGCGAGCGGGGCAATCAATCCAGCGTGGCTACCTCCACCCAGCGCTGCTGCTGATGGCTTTGCAGCATTGCTTCAACGATCAACAGCACGCGGGCTCCTTCATAGAAGGTAGCGAAGTTAGCGGCATCCACGCCCGGCTGTTTACCCTGCTGAATAAAGCGGTAGTAGTTCAGCATCATATTTTTAAACGCATCCGGCCAGCCCTCAATATGTCCTCCGGGGAAGTGCACGGCGGCCGCCACGTCGCGGTTTACCAGCGAAGGATCGTCACTCAGCGTCTGATTCGCACTGTCACGATGCCCCAGCCACAGCTGCTGCGGTACTTCCTGATCCCAGGCTATCGACATCTCGCTGGCGTTCACCTCAAACGCCAGGCGGTTTTTACGCCCGGCGCTGACCTGCGAAACCGTCAGGCTGCCCCGGCTACCGTCGTCAAAGCGCAGCAGGATCGAGGCGAAATCTTCGGTGTCCACGGCCACCTGGTCATACCCGGCATTCTCCTCTGCGGCGGCAAAGGTGGTGCTGGCTCCGCGCGCCACCCGGCGAACGGGATGAACGATTGAAAAATCCGCCATCACCGCACTGATGCGTCGCCCGGTAACGAACTGCAGCGTATCGCACCAGTGAGAGCCGATATCCGCCACCGCCCGGGATGCGCCACCCTGGGTTGCGGATACGCGCCAGTTGAAATCGCTGTCGTACAGCATCCAGTCCTGCAGATAGCTGCCGTGTACGGCAAAGATACGACCCGCCTGCTGCTGGCGGATCAGGCTGGCTGCCTGCTGCACCATCGCGAACTGGCGATAAACAAAGCTGACGCCGTGCACCACGCCAGAGTCCTCCGCCAATTTCACCAGCTCGCGCGCCTCCTCGCCGGTCATACACAGCGGCTTTTCTGAAAACAGATGTTTGCCCGCTGCCAGTACCTGACGATTGATCGCCGCGTGCAGATGGTTGGGGGTGCAGTTATGCACCACCTGTAGCCCGTCGTGGCGCAGCAGTTCCGCCACATCGGCATAGGCGTGCGGCACGTTAAGCTGCCGCGCTTTCTCCTGTGCTTTTTCCAGCGAGCTGTCACAGATGGCCACCACCTCCACGAATCCCAGACGGCGGATCGCTTCAAGGTGCGCCGGGCCGATAAAGCCCGAGCCGATAATCGCCGCCTTAATCATTTTTTGGCTCCGCATCCAGCCCCAGCATAGTGCGGATACTGTTGTCTTCGCTGCCGGTGGCGGCAAAGTCATCAAACGCGCGTGCGGATACCGGAATAATGTGCTCGCTGATAAACTGTGTGCCTTCCCGTGCGCCACTCTCTGCATCCTTCAGACAGCATTCCCACTCCAGCACCGCCCAGCCGTCATAGCCGTACTGCGCCAGTCGGCTGAAAATGCCTTTGAAATCGATCTGACCGTCCCCCGGCGAGCGGAAGCGGCCGGGGCGCTCGCTCCATGGCTGATAGCCGCCGTACACGCCGCTGCGCCCGGAAGGGGTGAACTCGGCATCCTTAACGTGGAACGCTTTAATGCGCGGGTGATAGAGGTCGATAAAGGTCAGGTAGTCCATCTGCTGTAGCAGCATATGGCTTGGATCGAACAGAATATTGCAGCGCGGATGATGGTCGACCGCCACGAGGAAGCGGTCGAAGGTCACGCCATCGTGCAAATCTTCCGACGGATGCAGCTCGTAGCACACGTCGACGCCGTGCCTGTCGAAGCAGTCAAGAATCGGCTTCCAGCGTGCGGCCAGCTCGTTAAAGGCCGCATCGATCAGCGCCTCTTTGCGCGGCGGCCACGGGTAGAAGTAGGGCCAGGCCAGCGCGCCGGAGAAGGTGGCATGGGATTTCAGCCCCAGCTTTTCCGATGCCGCTGCCGCCTGCTGGAGTTTTTCAGCTGCCCAAAGCTGGCGCGCTGCCGGATCGTCACGCAGCGCCGCCGGGGCGAAGTCACGGAACGCCAGTTCGTAAGCCGGATGCACCGCCAGCAGCTGCCCCTCAAGATGGGTCGACAGCTCGCTAATCACCAGCCCGTAGCGCGCCAGCAGGGCAGTGACCTCATCACAATACGACTGGCTGCTGGCTGCCTTTTCCACATCAAAAATTGCCGGATGATTACAGGGGATCTGCAACGCCCGGAAACCCAGCCCCGACGCCCATCTGGCGAGTTTTTCCAGGGTATTAAACGGTGGCATATCACCGATGAACTGGGACAAAAACAGGCCAGGCCCTTTTAACGTTTTCATTGCTTACTCCTGAAGTTGATCAAAAACTATTCCTGCTCTTTGTACTTGAAGGTGAAGAGGAATATGACCGCGATAACCGCAGCGGCAACCGCCGGGATCAGCCAGAACGTGGTCCAGTTTTCCGGCTGATGCACGCCGCCGTGGTTAATTAGCTGGTTGTACAGCGCGCCGGAGATCTGCGATCCCAGCAGCATGCCGATACCGTAGGTGAACATCACGATCAGGCTCTGCGCCTGGCCTTTTACCTGGCTACCGGCGATGCGGTCGGTATAGATAAAGCCGATAACAAAGAAGAAGTCGTAGCACACGCCGTGCAGCAGGATGCCGATGTACAGCAGCCAGCGCGTTTCTTCACTCACGCCGTAGGCAAACAGCGTGTAGCGCACGAACCAGGCCGCCATACCGATCAGCAGCATGTACTTCACCCCCAGCCGACGGAACAGCAGCGGGATAATCAGCATAAAGAAGATTTCGGACATCTGGCCGAACGACATCGCGGTACTGACGTCCGCAATGCCCACGTCGGAAAGGAACGATGCGGTAAAGGCGTAGTAGGTGCCCAGCGGGATGGAGATCAGCGTGGCGCAGATGGCGAAGATCAGGAAGTGGCTTTTCTTCAGCAGCGCGAAGGCATCGGCGCACAGCAGATCGCGCAGGGCAAACGGCTGGCCCTTAGCCGGGGCCGGCGTGTGCGGCAGCGTCAGGCTATAGACGGCCAGCACTGCGGAACACGCAGCGGCCAGGCGGAAGATATCGGTGCTGGCGGCAATGCCGCTAACGCCAATACAGATTCCGGCGACAATCCAGCCGATGGTGCCGAACACCCGCACCACCGGGAAGCTTTTCTCGCTGTTGCTCAGGCTGTGGAAGGCGATGTTATTGGTCAGCGCCAGCGTAGGCATATAGCACAGCGTGTAGGCAAACAGCAGGGCGATCAGCAGCGAGCCGTTCTCGGCCAGCAGCGCCTTCGGTACAAACCACAGAATCACCGCACCGGCCAGATGCAGCAGGGCCACCACCTTCTGCGACGGGAAGAAGCGGTCAACCACCATCCCCAGCACGAACGGCGAGAGGATCGAGGCAATCGGCCCGGCGGAGAAGGCATCGCCGATGATGCTGCCAAGATTATGCTGGGTCATCACCAGGCCCAGCGTGACCGACCACGTTCCCCAGATAAAGAACTGTAAAAACATCATTAATGACAGCCGTGGGACCAGCATCACATGCTGCCGCGAGCCGTTGCCAGCGGTAAGTGAAGAAACCATCGTAAGACCCCTTCTTGAAAAGTAATCGATTACATTATTGTGTTAGGTGAATGTAATCGATTACTTTTCAGGTTTCCTGGATCTTTTATCGATCTGCGAGGTGGCTCACAAGCTTAATTTTTTACTGAAGGGTTGTTCGTTATGGCTCAGACTTGCCGCCCTGGAAGGTACGCCGATCATTTTCTCTCCCTGTTAGTGCCAGAGGGGGCAATTTGCCTCCTCTTAAGACCTTAATCAGGCGCAACAACGATCGTTCCATGAATCACGATAGATGATATTACCTTCCGTATACTTCCAGGTGATCGCCTCATAACGCAACTCGAGTGTTTCAAGGTGAGTGATACTCATACCGTTAGGAGCCAGATAGGGCGGTGAACGCGAGTACCTGTAAGCTTTCCCCAGCTCGGATCAACGGGAATAGTGACGCCGTGGGAAAATGATTTTAACTCGATAGAGCCCAGACGCAGTGGCATTGAACAACTACCCACAATCGGAGAACCATTTTCATCTTCAAGCCATAGATGTGCGGGAGTAGACATGTAATTTCCTTATTACTGAGTATTAAATATTGGGGTAGTCAGCGTTTCACCACTTCACATAACGACCAAAAATAATCATTACTACTATGAAGAAAAGACCGATTGGCCAGACTGGACTACCGGGGAAAAAATGCGCCTGAACCAGGGCAAAAATGATGGTTAATACGGTTGGGCCGTAGACAGAAAAGAAGAACCGCCCCTGCCACCGTAAAAAACGTTTGATATACATCATCATGGTTATTGGGTCATCCTTCTTATGTATTTTCCTTATTACTGATGATTTAAGTAACTGTAATGTTGACGCTATTACCATTTACAGTAACGCGTGAAAACAACAATCATAATGATGGCGAATACGCCTATAGGCCAGACAGGGCTATCAGGAAAAACATACCCCTGGAGCAGGGCGAAAACGATCGTAAAAATTACAGGTCCGTACAGTGACGATAAAAATCTGAGCTGCCACAGTAGAAATTTCTTTAGTGATCGAATCATAGTTATCCGATCATCCGAGTGATGATATTTGGTATACCAGAATCAGACGACCATTGCACTTCGATAGCACCCGCCTTTTGGAATACCGGCTCAATGAGGAAGTAAAGCATTTCCAACCCTTGCGCATAGAGCGCAGAATAATAGGGAGGGAATTGAATATGCAGGCGATGAGCACTGTCCGCAGATTTCTGAACAATGCCATAAACCCCGACAGCTGCAATACCACGGGAGGCCCATGTACCTGCAAGGGCGCTGATCTCGAGGCTGAGGTTTAACCCCAGGCGAACGCTGCTGGCGACTGCTAATGTAAACCCAGCACTAGTGAGAGAACTGGCAGCGATATGGACATTCACTGCCATCAGACACTGTTTGATGTGCTCTAACTGCTCAGATGTTTTGTATTTGAAAATTTCTTCGAAATAGATCCGAAGCATGTCATAGAGCACATCGTCGTGGCGTACTATCTTGTAAACGGCATCTCTGAAACGGATATCTTCGGTCTTTTGTCTCTGGCAAACGTCATTATATTCATCGGTGAAACAGGATGTGTAATACAACAGGCGGGTCGTGCCTTTCCCTAATGTATCAACTTGTTTTCTGACCTGATCACCGACGGCAGAAACAGCATGATCGAGTTTAAGTGCTAGAATCTTATTGGCCTGTAAATAACTGATAACTTCATTGTTACCATACATAATCGCTCCTTGCGTATTTTCATTAAACCCAGTTATTCATTATTTCCACGGGAGGGGGCATTAAAGAGATTGGTACCGTACCAGTTATATGAAATAACGTCAGTAGCGATCTTGCTGAGTTTCATCGGTGGCTCTCCATCTGCGAGGTGGCTCACAAGCTTAATTTTTTACTGAAGGATCGTCTGCTACGGCTCAGACTTGCCGCCTTGGAAAGTACGCCGCCATTCGCTGGGACTGACGGTGTAGCGCTGCTTAAAGCTCTGACGGAAGGAAATCACCGATTGATAGCCGCTCAGGGCGGCGACGGCCTCAATGGAATGTTCGGTCATTTCCAGCAGCTGCTGACTGTTGTGCAGGCGTTCGGCGTTCAGCCATTCGCCCACCGACATGCCGGTGGCGCGCAGAAAGTGGCGGGTAAAGGTGCGGCGGCTCATCATCACCCGGGCCGCCAGCGAATCGAGATCGTGCTGGCAATCAAGACTATCGCGCAGATAGCCGAGCAGGGCGTTGATGCGCTCATCCTGGGTCGTTTGCGGAATAGGGTGAGAAATATACTGCGCCTGACCGCCGTCGCGGTGCGGCGGGATCACCATTCGCCGCGCAACCCGGTTAGCCACGGCGCTGCCGTAAAACTGCCGCAGCAGGTACAGGCAACAGTCCATCGCTGCGGCGGTCCCTGCGGAGGTGATCAGCCGCTGCTCGTCAACATAGAGCGCGTTGGTATCCAGCTGTACCTGCGGGAAGCGCGCACTGAAGTCCTGCTCGAACTCCCAGTGGGTTGAAGCCCGCTTTCCGTCAAGCAGACCGGCGTACGCCAGCACATAGGTGCCGAGGCACAGACCCACCACTCTGGCACCGCGCTGCCATGCCTCATTTAATGACTGACATAATGCCGCAGAGGGCCGCTCGCCGGGATGCGGCCAGTAGGGCACGATAATTAAATCGGCCTGCGCCAGAGCTTCCAGCCCGTGCGGAGTTTCAATACTCATGCCCATCAGCGATTTCAACGTGCCGGGCTGCTCGGCGCACAGCGTCAGCTCAAACAGCGGGCGATCGGCCAGCACCGGGCCAAAAATCGTGCAGGGCACCGAGAAATGGAACGGGCTGAATCCTGGCGTCACCAGCACGGCAACGGACGGTAACGACATTTTTTTCTCCTGATGACGGCGCAAGGACAGCTATCTTACCACTCAGAACGCCCGGCTTTCGCCATCTTCCGCTACCCACAGGCGATGGGCGAAGCCGTTGCGCTGCGCATAATCGCGCAACTGCTGGCGGCCGAGCAGGCAGTGGTTAATCGCCTCCATATGGCTGGCAATAATATGACTTTCCGGCAGCAGGCGGTGAACGCGCAGCGTATCCTCCTCGCCCATGATAATTGCGCCAAAGCAGTCAATCTGTGCACTTCCGGCATTCAGCACCACCACGTCGGGTTTGAACGCTGCCAGCGCCTGCTCAACGGCCGGAACCCAGACGGTATCCCCGGCGATATACAGCGTTGGTTCTTCGGGGTGCTGGAACACCAGCCCGCAGGCCTTGCCCAGCCGTTTTGCCAGCGGCGGCAGCGCATAGGCGGCGTTGCTACCGTGCTGGCCGTCGGTTTTCCATACGCTGATGTCGCCAATCTCTGTGCGATCGTCCAATACCGTCACCGCGCTGAAGCCCTGCGTGCGGATCTGCTCGGCATCCTGGTGATTCTGGCTGAACAGGGGAATAGTCGAAGCAATCAACCGCCGAGCCGCCTCATCCCAGTGGTCTTCGTGAGTGTGGGTAACGATGACTGCATCGGTATTAATGATGTCTGCAACCGGCAGCGGCAGCTCGACCAGCGGGTTGCGCAGATGGCTGCGGGCGGTGCCGGGGAAGCCGGGCAGCGCACCTTTATCCGCCAGCATCGGGTCAATCAGAAAGGTTTTACCGGCATAGTCCAGTTTGAGCGTGGCATTGCGAATTTGGGTGAGTTTCATCGGTGGCTCTCCATCTGAGCGGCAGCGGAATACCGCCGTACCGCGCCAGTATAGAGAAGCGGGAAAACCGCAATAAGTAGCCTGATGGACAATAAACGATGGGATTGGGACAAACTTATCCCGGGGATGCATCGATCAGAGGGGGCAGTGTCTGCCCCTCAGGCGTAGCGACGAACGGCGGGGGCGCGCAGCTGGGCGAGAATACAGGCGCAATTTTCGTACAGCGTGCGAATACGGCGCTCCAGCACCTCCGGCGGATGGGTTTCCACTTCCGCATACATACTGAGAATTTCGCTTTTGCAGTGAGAGCGGCAGCTGCGCTTTTTCTGCCGGGCGTCCAGCCAGCGCAGCAGCATCAGCTTTTTCTCTGCATCACGATGCAGCATGCTGCCTCTGATGCTGCGAATGGCCTGCAAAAAATCCTGATAGAAGTCGGTGATATCCTGCATTTTATCGATATTCATCATCGTTGCATCATCCTGCCCGGTTAAGCGGCAGCCGGATTGTTCCCGGCTGCCGGGTCGTCAGTCAGCGGCACGTGCCGCCGGTGATGGAGTCATGATTGTTCTGCTACCGTTCAGCGCTTTGCGGGCGGCTCGATGGCGTATCCGGCTTTGGTCAGCGAAGATTTCAGGCTGGCATAACCAATTCGCGCGTATTCCAGCGGCGGAGCCAGCGCCGGGTCCTGCTCGGCCTCGACCACAAACCAGCCCTGATAGCCGATACCGGCCAGCCGTGCGATCACCGCATCGAAGTCAATGCTGCCGTCACCGGGCACGGTGTAAACGCCTTTCAATACCGCATCAAGAAACGAGTCGCGCTGCCAGTCCAGCCCGGCACGCACATCCGCGCGAACATCTTTGGTATGCACGTGGTTAATGCGCTTACCGTGTTTGCTCAGCACGCTCAGCGGATCGACCCCGGCAAACACCAGATGCCCGGTATCAAACAGCAGCCCCACCTGCGGGCCGGTAGCCGCCATCAGCAGATCGATATCGCGTTCGTCTTCAATCACCGTGCCCATATGGTGATGGAAGGCCAGCGGTACGCCGAAATCACGGCACCAGCTGGCGAACAGGTTCAGCTTCGCGCCGTACTCGCGGATTTGCTCCTCCGTCAGCCTGCGGCGCTGGCTCAGCGGCACCTGCTGCTGGTTCTGAATGGTGCCCGCCGTTTCGCCGTACACCAGACAGGCCGCACCGCACTCTTTAAACAGCTGCATCTGCGGCGTCGCTTTGGCGATTTCGCTCTCCAGATCGTTATCCAGCAGGGTGCCGGAGTACCAGCCGGAGACCAGCTGTAGCTGATATTCCGCCAGCTGCGGCTGCAGTTCAGCGCGGGTTCGTGGGAACTTGCCGCCGGTTTCTACGCCGGAAAAACCGGCCAACCGGCTTTCGGCCAGGCAGACGGAAAGCGGTGTGTCGCCGCCGAGCTGCGGCAGGTCGTCATTGGACCAGGCGATAGGGGCAATACCCAGTTTTGCGTGCAACGTCATGTTCTGATTCCTCTGGCTGAAAGTTAAATACCTGTACGCTGTTTTTTACGGCCCGCAACGTGTTCGGCCCGCGCCTGATTCACGCTTTCGCGCTGGCTGACTTCCGGCACGCCGACGTCCCACCAGGCATCGCCCGGCGTCCATTCGTGTGGGTGTGTGTCGATGCAGATGACCGTGGTGCGATCGTTACCCTTCGCCCAGTCCACGGCATCGGCCAGTTCATCCAGGCTGCTGACCTTGCGGGCGAGCGCGCCCATCGACTGCGCGTTGGCAACGAAATCGACGTGGAACGGTTCGGTAACCCGGCAGTCCTTGAGCAGGTTGTTAAACGACGCGCCGCCCTTGGCGTTTTGCAGACGGTTAATCACCGCGTAGCCGCCGTTGTCGCACACCAGCAGGATCAGCTTGTGGCCGGAAAGCACGCTGGAATAGATATCGGAATTCATCATCATGTATGTGCCGTCACCGATCAGCACGAATACATCGCGATTCGCGTCGATCATTGCCGTACCCCAGCCCGCAGAGATTTCATAGCCCATGCAGGAGAAACCAAATTCGCAGTCGAAAGTCCCGGGGTTTTTTACCTTCCATCCTTTCACCAGCTCGCCCGGCAGTCCGCCCGCCGCGCTGATCACGTAGTCTTCGGCAGCGGCGCGTTCATTGACCACGCCAACCACCTGCGCGTAGGTCGGTACGCCGGTTGTTACCGTGCGCTGCTGGCGTGCGGCGATCAGCTGATTCCACGCGGCAAAGGCGGTTTTACCGCTGTCCAGCCAGCCCGCATCCACCGCATAGTTGCCGAGCGCGGCATTGAGCTCGCGGATACCTTCGCGGGCATCGGCGACCAGCGGCAGCGAGAAGTGCTTATGGGCGTCAAAGCGCGCGGCGTTAATGGCAATAAAGCGCGCATCGGGTGAAAACACCGTCCAGGAGCCGGTGACGAAATCCATCAGTCGGGTGCCGATGGCGATAATCACATCGGCTTTTGCCGCCAGCGCGTTGGCGGATGTCGACCCCAGAATACCGACCGGGCCGATATGCAGCGGATGATCGTGGGTCAGCGTGCCTTTTCCTGCAATGGTTTCCACCACCGGGATGCCGCGCTGGCGGGCGAACGCTTCCAGCTCGGCCTCAGCCCGCGAGTAACGTACGCCGCCCCCGGCGATAATCAGCGGATGCCGGGCGGAAGCCAGCAGTTCGGCCGCCTGCTCCAGCAGCTGCTGGTCCGGGCGAGGGCGCGGGATGGTATGAGCGCGGCGGGCGAAAAACGCTTCGGGGTAGTCGAAGGCCATCTCCTGCACGTCCTGGCACAGGCCGATAAAGGCCGGGCCGCAGTCCGCCGGGTCAAGCATGGTTGCCACCGCCTGCGGCAGGGAAGAGAGGATCTGCTCCGGCCAGGTGATGCGATCCCAGTAGCGGGTTACCGCTTTAAAAGCGTCGTTGACCGTCTGGCTGGGATCGCTGAAGTGCTCCACCTGCTGCATGACCGGGTCCGGCACGCGGCGAGCGAAGGCATCACCGCAGATCATCAGCATCGGCAGGCGGCTGACGTGGGCCACCCCGGCCGCCGTCAGCAGGTTTGTGGTTCCCGGGCCGATAGAGGCGGTTACCACCATAATCTGCTGGCGCAGGCGCGCTTTGGCAAAGCCGACGGCGGCGAAGGCCATCGACTGTTCGTTCTGACCGCGCCAGGTCGGCAGCACGTCCTGTGCGCTTTCCAGCGCCTCACCAATGCAGGTGACGTTGCCGTGGCCGAAGATGCCGAACACACCGGGGAAAAGCGGGACCTCTTCACCGTCTACGTGAATAAACTGATTGCTCAAATAACGGACCACCGCCTGTGCAGTGGTGCAACGATAGGTCGACATAGTTTCTACCTGCTGTAGGGCCCGTAATCAGGCTGGTTATAGAAATTAATTTGCTAAAAACACAAACAAGCAATTTTAGTTGCAAATCCGGACGTAGCCCTCCCAAAAGGGAGAGCGTTAAACCGGACTGCGGCTATTTATGACTGCTTTTCTTACCTTCCTCGCGGATTTGCGTGCGTTCCGTCAGCGTGGCAATACGCGGCTGCTCCTCTTCAGGATGCAGCTCGGCGGCCAGCGCCAGCGCGATGCACTGTACCAGGCACACCGGTGCGGCCAGCGAGCGGGAAAAACTGTATTCCTCTTCCGGGATGGTGAACAGCACCCGGGCGTCCTTGGCCAGCGGAGACAGTACGCTGTCGGTAATCGCAATCAGCGGCACCTTTTTCTGCCCGGCAATATCGGCGATCTGCACCACTTCCTGCGCGTAATGGCGGAAGGAGACGGCAATCAGCGCATCACGCGGGGTCATGTTCATCGCCATATGCGGGGCCAGTCCGCCGGACATATCCAGCAGCACGACCTTGCGGTTAAGCATGGTCAGCAGGTAGCGCAGCAAAATAGCCACCGGCTCAGAACGCAGCTGCCCGGCGATAAAAATCGTGTCGGCGCGGCCCATCAACTGAGCGCTGTGGTCGAGATCGGCGGCGGTGACGCTTTCCAGCATACCCTGGAGCGTGGCGATATCCCGCACCACTAAATCCTGCAGAAAACCGAGGTTGCCGAGCTGCTGGTTTTTTTGCAGATCGTTTTCCAGCGCCACAATGCGCTCGTTATAACCGGGCGCGGTGGTCGCCAGCCGGGTCTGAAACACCGCCTGCATCTGCTTAAAGCCGCTGTAGCCAAAGTGCTGGGCAAAGCGCACCAGCGTTGACGGGTGCAGCGCGCAGCGGGCGGCAATAGCGTTGATTGACTCCAGCGCCACGGCGTTAGGATTCTGGGTAATAAAACGCGCCACCTGCTGAAAACGATCCGACAGCTGCGGATAGCGGGCAGTGATGTCGTTCACCACCTGCTCGTAGTTTTTATGCGGCGGTGGGATATCTTTCCTGTCTGTCTCTTTACGGCTCGCCATCGGCTTTAACCCTTAACGTTTTATTCTGACCGCAGGCTATCGCAACTAAAATTGCATTACAATTTTCATTGCAATTGAAATTTCCAAAAGCGTGATCTGACTCAGAAGTTGCGCATTTCATTCTGTTCTAAAAAACGTAGAAACTCTCTCAGCGAGTGGGTTTTACTCTTTATAAATTTATTAAAAATCATATTGATAATTCATTTCAGATGCTGAAATACCCAGCGTAAACAGCGCTAAATTTGTTACTGCAATTTTTATTGCGTTTTTTTCTTGTTTGCAATTAAGTTAATAACCGGTGGCGGTGAACAGGCAACGACATCCGCCGAATTAACATCTCCGATCCCGGTCAGGGCGGCAGGAAAACAGGGTCAGGCTATGTATAACGACTACGGGCAGTTTATTAACGGCGACTGGCGACAGGGCCGCAGCGGCGAAACCATTGTGGTTACCGATCCGGGGCGCGACGAACGGCTGGGCGAGATCGCCGCCGCCTCCCGCGAAGATACGCTGGAGGCGATTGCCAGTGCGGAAGCGGCACTGGCACCGTGGCAGGCGCGGCCCGCCTGGGAACGGGCCGATACGCTGCACCGCGTGGCGGCAGAAATGGAGCAGGCCCGCGAGCAGGCGGCCCGGACGATCTCCCTCGAGAGCGGAAAACCGCTGGCGCAGGCCAGCCGCGAATGGACGCTGGCTATCGATCAGTTCACCTGGTACGCCGAAGAAGCACGCCGGGTATATGGACGTATTGTGGAAAGCCGCGTGCCGGGCGGGCGCTGTGAAGTCTCTCACCAGGCTGTGGGCGTAGTAGCTGCCTTTACCGCATGGAACTTCCCGGTGGTGCTGATCGCCCGCAAGCTGGCCCCGGCGCTGGCGGCGGGCTGCACCGTGGTGCTTCGCCCCTCCAGCGAAGTGCCCGGGTCTGCAATGGTCATCATGACCTGCCTGCAAAAGGCCGGACTGCCGGCGGGCGTGGTTAACATGGTGGTCGGACCCACGGCCAATACCTATCAGCCGCTGATTGAATCGCCGGTGGTGCGTAAAGTGACGCTGACCGGCTCCACGGCGATTGGGCAGCAAATGATCCGTGATTCAGCTGCCACCCTCAAACGCGTCAGCATGGAACTGGGCGGCAACGCGCCGATGATTGTCTTTGAAGATGCCGATATCGAGAAAGCGCTGGATCTGGCAGTACCGACCAAGTTCGCCAACTGCGGTCAGGTATGCGTGACCGCCGATCGCTTCTATGTTCATAAATCGGTTGCGCAGGCCTTTATTGAAGGATTCGCCCGTCGCGCAGCGGCAATTAAGGTTGGTTACGGGCTGGATGAGGGCAGTGAGATGGGGCCGCTGATCAACACGCGGCGGTTGAAGGCGATTGAAAACATCGTCGAGGACGCACGGCAGAAGGGCGCGCGGGTGGTGACCGGCGGGCAGCGCATTGCCGATAAGCCGGGCTTTTACTTTGCGCCCACCGTGCTGGCCGATGTACCGGACGATGCGCTGGCGCTGGCCGAAGAAAACTTTGGCCCGATCGCTGCCATCACCACTTTCACTGACGAAGCCGACGTTATTGCCCGCGTGAACCGCAGCGAGCTGGCGCTCTCCGCTTATGCCTTTACCCGCGATGCCGCACGCATTCGCCGCGTCGCTCAACAGTTGCAGGCGGGCATGGTGGGTATCAACAGCTTTGCCCTGGCCTCGGCCGACGTGCCGTTTGGCGGCATTAAGGCCAGCGGTATGGGCAGCGAGGGCGGTGCGGAAGGTATTTTCGAATATATGAATGTCAAACTGACGCAGGTGGTCCTGTAAGGAAGCCACAATGATAAATAGCAACGTTAAGCGTTTATGGGCAGAAGGGCACAGCGTGCTGAACGGCTGGCTGTCGGTTGCCAGCCCGTTCACCGCTGAGATTATGGCGGCGCAGGGCTACGACGCGCTGACCATCGATATTCAGCACGGTCTGGTCGGCTACGAGACGGCCACCACCATGCTGCAGGCAATGCGTGCCAGCGGCGTGACGCCGATGGTGCGTGTGCCCTGGCTGTCGCCGGGCGACATTATGAAAGCGCTGGACGCCGGGGCCTGGGGCATCATCTGCCCGATGATCAACAACGGCGAGGAAGCCCGACAGCTGGTGTCCTGCGTGCGCTACCCGCCGCTCGGTTCCCGCAGCTTTGGTCCGACGCGCGTCACCTTTGCCGCCGGGCCGGATTACGGCCAGCATGCGGACAGCGAGGTGGTGTGCTTTGCGATGATTGAAACCGCCGAAGCGGTGGAAAAAATCGAGGAAATAGTGCGAACACCGGGGCTGGACGGCATCTATATTGGTCCGGCGGATCTGACCCTGGCGCTGACCGGGCGCCGCTACCGTACCGGTTTTGACCGCGAGGAGCCGGAAATCATCGACGCCATCCGTCATATTCTGGATCGGGCGCACGCTGCCGGGATTCGCGCAGGTCTGCATAACGGCAGTCCGGAGTACGCCGCACGGGCGGTGGCGTGGGGTTTTGATCTGGTTACCGTCTCTAATGATGTTCAGCTGTTGCGCGGTGCGGCGGCGGCCAGCGCCACGCGCTTTCGCCAGCTGACCGGTACTGCGCCACAGGCTAAAGTCCAGCAGGGGGGATACTGAGATGCCGCATGTACTGATTGCCGGAAGTATTCATCAGGCCGGGTTGAGCATTCTGCAAAACACCCCCGGTTTTACTTACGAGCTGGTGAAAGAAGTGAGCACCGCCAGCTATGCGCCGTTTATCGAACACGCGGATGCGCTGCTGCTGCGTACCCAGCCGCTGACCGCCGCAGAAATTGAGCAGGCTCCACTACTGAAGGTCGTTTCCCGCCACGGCGTAGGTTACGACGCGGTTGACGTGGCGGCGCTGAACGAACGCGGTATTCCGCTAACCATCGTCGGTGACGTGAATTCGCTGTCGGTGGCGGAACACACGTTTGCTCTGCTGATGGGCGTAGCGAAGCAGCTGCGGGTTTACGATGAAAATCTGCGCAGCGGCAACTGGAACTGCCGCAACAGCTTCTCGGCGATGGAGCTGTCGGGGCGCACGCTGTTTGTGCTGGGCTTTGGCCGCATTGGGCGGGAAGTGGCGAGAATGGCGCGCTGCTTCAATATGTTCGTGGTGGCCTACGATCCTTACGTGGCCGATGAAATCTTCCACGCCCTCGGCGTGGAGCGCATTACCGAACTGGAGGCCGGATTAAAAATCGCCGATGCGCTGACCGTGCATTTGCCGCTCAGCGACAGCAAGCCGCTGATTGGCCGCCGCGAGCTGGCGCTGCTTAAACCGCAAGCGATTGTGATCAACACCGCGCGCGGTGGGATTATTGATGAACAGGCGCTGATCGACGCACTGAAAAACGACCGTCTGGGCGGCGCGGGGCTGGATGTTTTCAGTCAAGAACCGCCGCCGCGCGATTCGGCGCTGCTGCACGCCTCGTATCGTCTGATCCTCAGCCCGCACTCTGCCGGCCTGACCGAAGAGGCGGCGATGCGGATGTCGGTTTCCGCCGTGAATAATATTATTCATTATTTCAGCGGCGAGCTGGACGAAAACTTAATTGTTAATTACCGACAGATAAATAACACGCACGCTATTTAACGGCTGGCGAATAATAACTTACCCGTCCTCTACAGGAACTGACTATGTTGAAAATAGCCGTGCTCGGTGCTGGCCGCATCGGGAAAATCCACGCCGCGAATATTGCCACACACCCGCAGGCAACGCTGGTGGCGGTGGCCGATCCTTTTATTAATAGCGCAAACGCACTGGCAGATTTATATGGTGCTAAAGCCGTATCCGATCCGCTGGAATTAATTAATGACGCGGATATCGATGCGGTTATTATTGCCACACCTACCGATACTCACGTTGATTTAATGCTGGCCGCCGCGCGCCAGGGAAAGAAAATATTATGCGAAAAACCTGTCGATCTGGATTTAAAACGCGCCGCCGACGCCTGCCGTCAGCTTGAGGAAATTAACGCGCCGGTCATGGTGGCATTTAACCGTCGCTTCGACCCCAGCGCCAGCGAGCTGCAGCAGGCCATTGCCGGTGGTGACATCGGCGATTTGCACCAGGTGGTGATTACCAGCCGCGATCCGGATTTCGCGCCCATGGACTACCTGCGCCATTCCGGCGGTATTTTCAGCGATATGGTGATCCACGATTTTGATATGGCCCGCTGGCTGCTGGGCGAGGAACCGGTCGAAGTCTACGCCAGCGCCAGCCGCCTGCTGAAGCCGGAACTGGCGGAGTTTGACGATTACGACACGGTGATGGTGCAGATGACCACCGCATCCGGCAGACAGTGCCATATCAACTGCAGCCGCCGCGCGGTATATGGCTACGATCAGCGGCTGGAGGCCTTTGGCTCCGCCGGCATGCTGCTCAATAACAACCAGCGGGCCAACAGCGTGCGTCGCTATACCGCCGCAGCCACGGAAGTGCAGGCCCCGCTGGAAGCGTTCTTCCTTGAGCGCTATGAGCAGGCCTATCGGCTGGAGATGGATGCGTTTATCCAGGCCGCGCTGGGCAAGCGCGCCATCCCCGTTACCCCCTTTGATGGTCTGATGGCGCTGAAGCTGGCGGAGTGCGCCGCGCGTTCTGCCGCCAGCGGCAGGCCGGTAAGTGTTGACTGATTCCTGACGGAGAACGAAAAAATGAAAAAGATTGGCATTGGTATTATCGGCACCGGCTTTATGGGGTTATCACACGCGCTGGCCTATCGCGCGGCGGCGGGCATTTTTCCGGGTGACGGGGTGCCGGAACTGATTACGGTAGCTGATGTAGACGGTGCAGCGGCAGAGCGGGCGGCAAAACGCTTCGGCTTTCGTCGCCACACCGATGACTGGCAGTCGCTGATTAACGATCCGGAGATCGACGTGGTGTCGATTACCACGCCGAACCGTTTCCATCTGGAGCAGGCGCTGGCAGCAATTAAAGCCGGTAAGCACGTGCACTGCGAAAAGCCGATAGCGCCGACCAGCGAAGAGGCGCGGATCATGACCGATGCCGCCGAGGCGCAGGGGGTGATCACCCAGGTGGGCTTTAACTATCTGAAAAACCCGCTGATCAAGCTGGCCAGGGAGATGATCGACAACGGCGATCTGGGCGATATTGTTAGTTTCCGTGGTATTCACGCCGAAGATTTTATGTCCTCGCCGCTGACACCGTGGTCATGGCGGCTGGACCCTGCCGGCGGTGCGGGGGCGGTTGCCGATCTTGGTAGCCATATTGTGGCGATGGCGCGTTTTCTGCTGGGGCCGGTGGTAGCGGTGCAGGCGGATCTGGAGACGGTCATCAAGCAGCGCCCGGTGGCGGCAGGTGCGCATGAGCAGCGAGCGGTTGAGGTGGATGATATCGCCCGCCTGACCGTAGAATTTGCGCGCGGCTGCAAGGGTAGCATCGAGGCCAGCTGGGTGGCGATGGGCCGTAATATGCAGCTGGGCTTTGAGGTTTACGGTACGCGTGGGGCGTTGCATTTTACTCAGGAGCGTTTTAACGAGCTGCACTATTATCGTCACGATGCCGACGGTGGGGTGCGCGGTTTCCAGAAGATCGAAGCGGGTCCGCAGCAGCAACCTTACGGTGCGTTCTGCCCGGCACCTGGTCATCAGTTGGGCTTTAATGATTTGAAGACGATTGAGATTGCGGAGTTTCTGAGAGCGGTATCCGGTGGGGAGTTCAGCGGGCCGGGGTTCCGTGATGCGATGGAGATCCAGCAGGTGATTGATGCGGCGATTCGGTCTTCGCGTGAGCAGCGGTGGGTGGCGGTTTGATTTTGGGATGAAGGTATGGCGATGGCTGAAGGGACGGCTGGACGATCGGCGACGCTGAACGCTGAACGCTGAACGCTGGACGTTTGGCGATCGGCTTGAGCGGCTGTGCCCTCGCTCGGGCGGGTCCTCGCGCCGCTTCGCGGTTCCCTCACTTCGTACGTCAGCCTTCAGGACCAGTACAGACGGGGCGTCCTGCCCCGGCTGTACTTTTTGTCCGCGTCCATGCGGCCAAATCCTGGCTTCCTTTCTGCGTTCAGCGCTGCGGATTGCCCGTTCGAGGGCACAGCCACTCAGCCTGATGGCTCAGCGTGGTCTGCGGGAAGGTCTGGGATTTTTGGTTTTTCCTCTGCGTCCCAGTGGTCAAAGCAAGATTCTAAAAGCGATGAAAATTTCAAAAGGGACAGCCTCTGCTGCTGCGTAAGGGTATCCGCAGCGCTGAGGTGGAGCCATTGCACCAGGAGACGACAGCAGGGATGCTGGCGTCAGGCCGGGTTTGAACAGGGACGTTCAATCCTGGCCGATCCGTCGGCGCGATGGCGTAACCGAAGGCACCGCAACGCGCCGCGAGGACCGCCCTGGAGCAGCAGCAGAGGCTGAGCCCATAAACAAGTTCTCCAGCACCATCGGTTTGAACTCAGAATCATACTGGTGAATTAGTGTTGATTGACCTCGTGCTATCTGTTTGAGGCCATGCTACAGGCCCCATTGAGCAGCGGCTGTTTCATACCTGTTTCTTCCCATTAGTCGAGGTGCCTTCCAGTTTTAAACTGGCACTCAGCCCGATGAAGATTTAACCTTGTGTTTTGTGGTGTTAATAAGGAGAAGTCATGCGCCAGAGGACGATCGTTTGCCCGATTATTCAGAACGAAGGTGAGTATCTGTTATGCAAAATGGTGGCGGACCGCGGAGTATTTCCCGACCAGTGGGCGCTTTCCGGTGGTGGAATGGAACCGGGAGAAACGATGGAGGCCGCGCTCAGAAGGGAAATTCGTGAAGAGCTGGGGGACGAGCTGGAAATCACGGAGGTCAGGCCGTGGGCTTTTCGCGATGACATTCGTACAAAAACCTATGCAGACGGCTCAACCGAAGAGATTTATATGATTTATCTCATCTTTGACTGCATCAGTGCTAACCGCACAATTTCGTTTAATGAAGAGTTTCAGGAAGTCCGCTGGGTGCCTGCGGATAAGATAGGGGAGCTGGATCTGAATGAGGCCACGCGCGTGACCTTTAGCCAGAAAGGGCTGATTTAAATCGCGAGTCTGGGGTCGGTACCGCGCTATAATTTGCGCACAGGGCTGCTGAAGAAAACGCCGCGGCCATTAATACCGAAAGGGTTACATGCATACAAAACGGTGACACGGAGGAGAGCCTGTTATGTCATATTACATTAAGCCAAACAGGGGTGAGCGACTAGCACCGCTCGACGACGAGAAAACAGTGTTTCAGGCATTAGTTTGTGCGGAGCTGGAGATGTGCTCTGGCAATGCCCAGGAGCGTAAAGTTCAGTATAAAGCCAGCCTGGCTAAGGCTGCGAAGCAATCTTCCGCGAGCTTATTAAGACAAAAGCTGAAAGGTTGTCTTGTGCGTGAACGACAGGAAATGTAACCCTGTTTTTGTTGGTACAAAGGCCCATCTGCGGGCCTTTGTTGTTTTAAATTCGTCTAATCGAGAGTTGTTTAGCCAGGCATACGCTCAAGAAAGAAGTCGCGCCCTTTTTTAACCATACGCATGCCTTCGCGGCCAGAAGCGCTGGCGATGCGGAAAAACTCATCACTGCTGATATCCCAGGCCAGACGGACGCGCTCGCCGCCGGACTTAATGAAATTCCTTGCTTCATCCACGTTCAGTGCGTTGGTTTCAATAGCCTGGGTTGAATGACGACTCATAATTCTTCCTTAGTGACGTATGCAATGCCGTTCTCTTCGAGTGGACAGCATCTGATTTAGCTACAGGAAAACGTTTGCTCTGAGCTAACTGTCAATTTCCTGAAACATTTCCTTCATCTTACTCAGAAAATTTATTGCCTCAACTGACGATAACCTGCTGAAACTAAGATTATTCCTACCAGCCTCTGAAAGGGGTTGCAATGATAAGAGTAGCTCGATTAATTGTTATATTATAACATATCAAAAATTATCATCACGGACCGACTTATGCAGCGTATTCCCCTGACCATTCTCAATGGTTTCCTTGGCGCAGGGAAAACCACCTTACTGAAAAGTTTACTGATGCAGGCGCAGAATCAGCGGCTGAACGTTAGCGTAATCGTGAACGATATGAGCGAACTGGATGTTGACGGCGTGCTGATTGCCAACACCGAGCTGGTGGGGCAGCAGCGGCAGAATTTTATCCCCATCTCCGCCGACAGCATCAGCAGCCCGACCGGAGTTAACAAGCTGGCACAGGCGCTGGAACAGCTCGCTGCAAATCAGCCTGATATGATCCTGCTGGAAACCTCCGGCAGCAGCCATCCGCTACCGCTGATTAAGCTGTTGCGCGATCATCCGCTGGTGCAGCTAAAGGGCTTTCTTTCACTGATTGATGCCGTGATGCTGCAAAGCGACTATGACGGCGGTGAACAGCTGATCCCGCGCTGGCAGCGCAACCTTGAGCAGTGCCGTGGTGGCGTTGAAAACCTGCTGGCAGGGCAGATCCTGTTTTGCAGTCATCTGATGCTAACCAAAGTCGATCGACTGAATGCCGATGCCGTGCTCGATATAGCTCATGCAGTGCATCCCATTAACCCTGCGGTAGCGGTGATGGCGCTGCCGTGGGGAAATTTGCCGATAAGCGAGCTGTTGGCGTACCCCGAATATGATTTTTATCGCGTGGCAAAGCTCGTCGAGGAACTGGAGGAAGAGGTCGAGCAGTTCACCGATGCCGGCGCACCGTACGACATTGAATCGCGGGTGATTGCGGACGATCGTCCATTCCACCCGCAGCGGCTGTGGGACACTTATCAGCAGTTTCTCGGGGCCGGAATCCACCGCAGCAAGGGCTTTTTCTGGCTGCCGGGGCGGGACGATCTCGCTCTGCTGTGGAATCAGGCGGCGGGCAGCATCAGCCTGGAATTTATCAGCTACTGGAAAGCAGGCGTACTGCGACATGAAAACAGCCTGCTGAATAGCGAAGAACGACGCATTCTGCAGCAGCAGCTGGATGACATGCCCGGGCGTTTTGGCGATCGGCGATGTCGCCTGACGGTGATTGGTTTGTCCGGGCAGCTCGATCCCTTTGTCTCGGCGCTGCAGCGCTGTTTCCTCAGCGAGGAGGAAATTGACTGGTGGCAGCAGGGCGGCACTTTTGCTGACCCCTGGCCGAAAAGCGTTGCCAGACTGAAGTCGTAAACCGACCCGAATACTCATTATGGAGGCCCGTGTGCCACAGAGCAGTAAAGAAGAGCAGAAGCTACTGGCGATGTCGCCCGCAGATTATATGAATGCCCAACAGCTGGCGTTTTTTCAGCAGCGTTTATTGCAGGACAAACAGGATCTTTTGGCGCATATCGACCAGCTGAAAGCCAGTTTGCAGTGGGGAGATAACCAGGGTGATGAAGCCGATAAGGCAATGCGCGAAGAAGAACTGAGGCTGCTGCTGCGCCAGATCGATCGCGAAAGCCGCCTGCTACCGAAAATCGATGCCGCACTGATTCGTATCAGAAAGGGTGAGTACGGCTACTGTCAGGAGTCCGGCGATCCTATCGGCCTGCCGCGTTTGCTATTGAGGCCAACCGCCGAGCTGAGCATCGACGTGAAAATGACCCACGAAATGAAAGAAGCCGCCTGGCGTAAATAGCGTTGGTCGGCGCATTTTTTTTCTGCGCCATCGTGCTCGGATCCTGGTGCTGGTGGAACGGATGACTAAAGGCTTCACGCTTAAGGCTTAAGGCTTCAGCTGCGCCAGATAATTAATCGTCGGGGTCAGCATCTGTCTGACCGCCATTTGTGCCTGCTGCGGATCGCGGGCGGCAATCGCCTCATAAACCGCAGTATGCGCCTGTAAATTGGGCTCGGGGAAAAGGTTCAGCGCCAAAAACTGCTCAATATGATGCCGCACCGAAACGCTGAAATAGTGGTACAGAGCACGCATGGCTTCGTTGTGAGAAGCTTCAACCAGCGCCTGGTGAAAACGGCTGTCCAGCGTGACAAACTCCGCCATATCTCTGCCCGATGAGTAGTCGCCGCGCAATTTTAACGCGCGCTTCATCGCGGTTAAATCTTCCCGCGTACGCCGCTCGGCTGCGTATTTAGCTGCTTCGGATTCAATCATGCACTGTAATTCGAAGTGATCGCGCAGGCTGCTTTTGTCGACCTGGCGCATAATTTCCGCCGGGTCCAGCACGCTGCGCACCCAGGTTCCATCCCCCTGACGCACCTCCAGCATACCGGAGTGGGAGAGAACGCGTACCGCTTCACGAATCGTATTGCGGCCGACGTTATACAACTGCGCCAGTTCGCCTTCGGTGGGAATTCGCTCACCAACCGGCCAGCTGCCGTCGCCTATAGCGGCACGTAGCGCGTCGATAACCGTATTGACCAGCGGCTGGCGCATGATTGCCTGGGGTGATTTCATCGTTCAAAGCCTGATTGTTGATAAAAACATTATCCTATCATCCGATCAATTTCAGCACCATGCTGGCGTAATCGTTATTAAAAATCATTCTCATTGTCAGTTTAAACATAGGATGATAGGATTTTAAACATCCTATGTTTAAAGGATCGATGACGATCGATTTTATGATGTCGTCATAAAACACCCCCTTATCCGTTGTTCAACCTCTGTTCTAACGAGCTGAAAACCATGAATGATTTCAGGATTGACCCCGTACGCCGACCAATTGCGGTATTGATTGCCGCAGCGCTGGGCAACACATTGCTTTCTCCTTTTGCCAACGCCAATAACAACGGCGATGAAACGCTGACGGTCAGCGCCAGCACGGAGGAGAGTGCCTGGGGGCCGAGTGGGAGTCTGGTAGCTAAACGCAGCGCCAGCGCCACTAAAACCGATACGCCGCTGGTTAAAACGCCACAGTCGGTATCGGTAGTTACCCGTGAAGAGCTGGATCTGCTCGATCCGCCTACCGTTAAGGATGCACTGCGGTTTGCACCCGGGGTAATGGTAGAGAGCCGTGGGTCGGTGTCCGGGTTTAACTCGGTGAATATTCGCGGTTTCTCGCAGATTTCAGACAATGTCTGGCTGGACGGACTCAAGCTGGCGGGCGACGGCTACACAAATTTTCAGGTTGACCCCTACCTTCTGGAACGTGTAGAGCTGCTGCGCGGCCCGGCCTCGGTGCTCTACGGTGCCAGCGATCCGGGCGGTGTGATTGCGCTGGTCAGTAAGCGTCCGACGGCGGAGACGCTGCGTGAGGTGCAGTTCAAGATGGGCAATCACAATCTTTATCAGACCGGGTTCGATTTTGGCGGCGCGGCGGATGACAGCGGCGAATTTCTCTGGCGGCTGACCGGGGTGGCCAGCGATCGCGATGAACAGCAGGTGGGTGAAAAGGCGAAGCGCTATTCGCTGGCTCCATCGCTGACCTGGCAGCCGAACGACAATACGCGTATCACGTTCCTTAGCCAGTTCAGCGATGAACCGGACATTGGCTGGTTCGGCTATCTGCCAGCCGAAGGCACCGTCACCGGCGGGGCAGCGGGTAAACTACCAACGAGCTTTAACGATGGTGAACCGGGATATAACAAAATCTCCCGTAAGCAGATGCTGCTCGGTTATGACGCGGAACATCAGTTCGGCAACGGCTGGAGCCTGCGGCAAAATCTGCGCTACGCCACCGCAGAAATGGATTATCACACGATCTATGGCAGCAAAATTTCCACCACCGATGCCACACAGCTCACGCGCGGTGCGCTGGAGATGAAAGAGCAGCTCAGCACGTTTTCGGTCGATACGCAGTTGCAAAATCGCTACCGCACCGGCGAGATCGAACACACCAGCCTGCTCGGCGTAGACTATCGCCACCTTCGTAATGATATCTGGCACGCTTTCGGCAGTGCATCAAATCTCAGCCTGACTCAGCCGGTTTACGGCAACACCGACGTGTCGTATTTCAGTCTGAGCAGCCAGGTGGACCATCAGCAGCAAACCGGTGTTTATGTCCAGGATCAGGCACAGTGGCAGCGCTGGATGCTCACGCTGGGCGGGCGCTATGACTGGGCAAAAAGTGATTCAGTGAACCGCTCCGCAAGTAACGCGCTGACTGAACAGAACGACAGCGAATTTTCCTGGCGCGGAGGGCTGAACTATCTGTTTGATAACGGTATTGCACCGTATATCAGCTACAGCGAGTCGTTTTTACCAACCAGCGGGACTGATTATTACGGTCATACTTTCCAGGCCTCCCGCGCGAAACAGTATGAGGCAGGCATCAAGTATATCCCTGCCGAAGGATTGATTTCCGCCAGCGCGGCGGTGTATCAGCTGACCAAAGATAAAAATCTCAGCACCGATCTGGACCATATTTACAACTCAATTCAGAACGGCGAAGTCCGCTCGAGGGGGATTGAACTGGAAGCGAAAGCGGCGCTGACCTCCAGCGTCGATGTCATCGCCAGCTACAGCTACACGCAGGCAAAATTCACCCGCGACAGCCAGTATCAGGGCAACCAGCCGTATGAAATCCCGAAAAATATGGCCTCGCTGTGGGGAGATTATACCGTCCATAACACTGTACTGAGCGGACTGACGCTCGGCATGGGCGCACGCTACATTGGCTCTACGTGGGGTGATAATGCCAACTCCTTTAAGGCGGGGGCGGTAACGATTTGGAACACCGCGCTGCGCTACGATCTGGCACGGTTCAATCTGCCGGGCTCATCGCTGGGACTTAACGTCAATAACCTGTTTGATAAGCAGTATGTCGCCGGATGTTATGCCACGACGGCCTGCTACTACGGTGCGGAGCGCCAGATTACCGGTACTGCCACCTTCCGTTTCTGAGTCATAAAAGGGAGGAGGCAGTCCTCCTCCCCCAAACCGGGACAGATCCTTCATTAGGCAGATCGTCTATGGCGATTTTCTCTGCCCGGCCAGGGTCTGGCAGAGATTATTGCTGTACCGATAGCAGGCGATCGGCCGTCAACAGCGCCTCCGTTTCGCTGGCGACAATCAGCATGGGATATCCCCAAAACTTGCGGTATCCCACGGCAAACTCCTGGGCCGCGTCGCGCAGGGCGGCGTCCGGCTCGATAAAAATAGCCGCCAGTACCCGCTGACGCAGCAGCGCACGGTGGGTTTTACGCCACTGGGCAACGTACTGCATTTCGTCCTTGCTTTGTGGGTAAGCGGAAAAATCCAGTCCTTCGGCATTGAGTAGAACAAAAGATTCACCGCGTTCAAGCAGCTCCAGGTACAAAGCGAATCCTTCTTCCGTCGACTGTGTTTTGTCGATCAGATACAGCCAGACGCGGGGAAAATGAGAAGCGTTAATTAACATATGGATAATCCTAATGGCATCAGTTAAGCGCTTTAGCGTAAATCAACGGCTGCTGGCCGGCATTGGCGGGTTCGGTCATTCCGTTGCCCGTTTCGGCCATGACACTTGTGTGGCAAGGGGAAGAAGGGATGGCTGATACCCTAATCCGCTCCTCGCCATTAATTTCCGGCGCGGACGGAAGTGCGATAACCGCCTGTGGCATTACCCGCTGCGATAAGGACTGGCGAATCCCCGGACATCGCCACCGGTTCAGCCAGCTGATCTATGCCCTGAGCGGTGAACTGCGCTGTGAAACGCCGCAGGGGATCTGGTGGGTGCCGGCACGCGGTGCGGTGTGGATACCGCGCGGTGAGCAACACGCGGCCAGTGGCAGGGGGGAAATGGCCAGCTTTCACCTGTACGCGGACGAGTTGATGCCGCCACACTGCGCGACCCTGCAACTGACAACGCTGCTCGCCGAGCTGCTACATCACGCCGCACAATTTTCGCATCCTGCGTCGTTAAGTGCACGGCAGGTGCGCCTGCTGGCCACGCTGCGGGATGAGCTGGCGGCCGCCCCGGTTGATGTCTTCCCGCTGCCGCTGCCGTCCGATACCCGGCTTAACCGGCTGATCGCGCAACTGATGGCTTCACCGTCCGACAAGACACCGGCGGCAGAGTGGGCCAACCGCATCGGCATGAGCGAGCGCAATATGTCCCGGCAGCTGCTGCGGGAAACCGGTATGAGTCTGGGCCGCTGGCGACGACAGCTGCACATCGTGCTGGCTTTACGCCAGTTACGGCTCGGTGATGCAGTACAGAATGTCGCGCTGACGTTGGGGTACGAAAACGCCAGCGGATTTATCACCATGTTTCGTAAAATTACCGGAAAATCCCCGGGGCGCTATTTAGCGGAAGAGCGGTCGTCTCAATATTACCCCGGCTCACAGGGGGCACTGTAATGCTGAATGAACGATGCTTTTCACCGGATAACCGAACCACACTTTTTGACCCGGCCAGGCATTCTCCCAAACTGTTAGCCATGGCGTTCAGGCCTGAGAAATAGGAATTTTTACCTTTTACACTATTCGCACTGGCAGTAGATTTCAGCTATCGACAGCGCGGGTCAACACCGGGGATGCTGTCGGGAAAAAAACAATCATAAACACTATTTCTACCTGCCATTGTTGCTAATGGTAATGAGGTTAATCATGCTTTTAAAACGCAGCTTTTCTGTAGCAGTCGTGGTACTGCTGACGCTGTCAATCACTGCCTGTGGACATATGTCTAACCGGGGCAGAAACACGGCGATTGGTGCAGGTATTGGTGCGATTGGCGGTGCGGTACTGACCGGAGGAAGTTCTCTCGGCACCGTAGGCGGCGCGGCGGTGGGGGGCATTATTGGCCATCAGATTAGCCGCTGATTAATTCGCTGTGTCAGTCAGTTCGCAGAAAAAACTAACCTGCTGGTAAATGCTGGCGGGTTAGGTTGCTAAAACCAGCAGCAGTTCAATTTCCCTTCTTTTTCGCCAGTGCTTCCTCAATAAGTTGATCGATACCGCGAGCAGCGGCCATATCCACCGCTTCACTGCGGGTAATTTCATTGAGTCTGGAGAGGCGGTTGATTTTGCGCAGCAGCGACATGCGTAACGAAAGCGATATCGCTTTTTTCTTATCCTTATCGAGAAAGACACGACTAACCGTTTCAGCGGGTTTTGCTTCGGCATTTTCAGTCAGCGCTTCATTCATCCGGCGCAGTGCCTTTTTATCCAACTGGCCAATACCGGTTAACTGATAAGAGTGGCCTGCTTTACTGTATTTAATTTCAGCCGCGTAGGATTCGCGCAGTTCTTTCAGCGCACGAGTCAACGTGGGTTCGGAACAGTTCAGGGCAGTAATAATCGTCTCGGCAGCCACCGGTTTTCCAGAACCGAGAAGGATTGCCAGCTTATAAATTCGGGCCTGTCGCGTGCTGAGATGCATAATAAGTCGCTGCCTGGATTCATCATTATAGTTTTATGGCCCGCAGCATAGCACGGTACGCGCAGTTGCTGGCAGGATCGTCTGAGGGTTAGCTCAGCTTTTGGTCAGTGCGGTCATCAGCCTGATCGCATCCTGATTTTTCTCGCTAACAATGCCGTATACCTGAGCACGAGCAAGGATGGCTGAGGCCCAGCGGCGATGGGTGGCCGGTTCGCACATCGCGCCCTGCGACTTAAATACCGCCTGACTGGAATTAAGGATGCGCAATGCATCAGCGTGATCGCTGGCCGACACCATTAGCGCAGCTTCAATGATGCCAATCTGGCTGGGATGAATGGCGGTTTTACCCACCAGTCCGTGCAGCATATCCAACGCCAGTTCACGATCCATGATTTGCCGATCGTCAATGTGCTCACAAACCGGCGCGGTCAGGGCAAAATCCCGCGTGGCAAAGACTGAAACCAGCATTTTAATCACGTAGCCCATCGGGCCGTCGTACAGGGTGAACTCCCGCGAACGGCGCAGTGAGACGACATTCATTAAATCATTACCGCCGATGCGCAGGGCAATAATACGCTGACGACACGGATGATTCGCCAGTGCAGCAGCCAGCTCTCGCATCTGCACCACGTCGAACACTTCTTCAGTTTCCAGCGTTGGCATCATGCACAGGTGAGAATCTTTAAGCATTGCCCACCAGACAGGCAGGCAGTGGCGCGTGAATTTGGGCAGTACAAGACCATCGACACCGCTCAGGTCCCAGTCGGCAGCCAGTTCCGCCCCCATAGTGATATCGCGCGGGCGGACAAATACCAGCGGCCAGTTTGCGTTACCCTGTAACTTTTTAGCTGCTGCAAGGTGCGTCAAAACCTGGCGCAGGTTGCGGCGGGCCAGGGGAATATCGGCGTCACTGACGGCATCTTCAAGACAGATAACCAACGAACGCAACCCATCAATCTTATTGTGCAGCACGGCGTCAACGATATCGGTGCGGGTAGCGGGCATGTACAGCGTTGCGCCCAGGCGCCAGGGAGAAAGCCGTTCGTTCATCAGAGTACCTTCTTGATAATGGTGACCGCCCGATACTGACCAATGGCCTCGCCCACGGCGGTTACCGCGATGCCTTTCTCATGCGCCAGATGCAGCAGCAGTGCGACATCGGCATCGTCGGTCGAACGCACCAGCACGTGATCCGGCACGCGGCGCAGCACGGCTCGTGTGGCTTCAGCAATGCCGGGTTTGATGCGATTAATACTGGTGATGTCGTACTGCTCCGCCAGTTGCTTAATGACCGCTTCACTCTGCTGCCGCAGTCCGGCATTCTGCTCGGGAGCCCACGCGCAGGCTTTAACCTCACCCAGCATGCGACGGCGAGCGGCGACCGTCTCCACCAGGTGACGGCTGCATTCGAAGCGTTCGAGATGATGGCAAATCACGCAGCCGTGGAACCCTTCGCTACGCCAGATCGAGCGTGAAATCATGCCGGAAACCGGCGCACCCATAATGCCAAACGGAATCAGCCAGTCGTCGTCGCTGGCCGACAGCCAGGAGCGACCACAGGGATCGGCCAGCACCACAAGACGCGGATAAGCCGGATAGCCAGGGCGATCCTTGAGTGAACGGATTAACTCACCGGTGATAGCCCCTTTGCCGGTCCAGCCGTCAACGAAAACAAGGCCTTCCGTACCGTGGCGCTGTTCAATCCAGTCCAGCGCGGCGCTATCAATGCCGCGATCGCGGATAATGCTGATACCGTAATGATAAGATTCTTTTCCGCACTCACGCAGCGCCTGCTGCAGCATCACGCCCAGCGGCACCCCGGCACGGACCAGACTTGCCAGTACTACCGGCGTATCGGGAAAGCGCTCAATCAGCGCCTGCGCCAGCATCGCCACCTCTTTTGCCAGCCGCTCCGCTCCGCGATCCAGCGCGCGGGCAAACAAATCCAGATGCCATTCGGTTGGCTCCGGCTCCTGGCTCAGCATTTCTGAATAGTGCTTCGCCCCGGACTGGATCAGCGCTTCTTTGCGATCGACCGGCGTCATTTCCATTTCCACCGGCGTCAGCAGAAAATGAACGTCCTGCGGCTGGTAGGAGCCTGAAAACGGCAAAAAATCAGTCATGGTCGGCCTCCCTGAACAGCGCTTCGTTAATATGATCTGCAAACTGACTCTGACGCGGCAGGCCGTACCAGCTGCACAGCTTCATAAAGCGATGATCGCTCAGGCTGTCGCCGAGACCAATCACCGGAAACACGCCGCGCTCGGCGCGCAGTCGTTCCAGCAGGAAACTGACCGCCAGCCCTTTTTCCACCACCACCGGCAGCCAGGCTACATTGTTGCTGTTGCGATGGATATACCAGCCTGCGGTGGGGAACCGCTGCTCGATCTCATCGGCGATGGCGTACAGCTCATCCAGTTTGGTGCTGTCGCGATGCTTCATGACCAGATAGATCGGCGTCTGCTCGTATTCATAGTTGATACGCGCCCAACCGTTAATATTGCGCTCCGCCATCAGTTCGGTGATCTGCTGCTGCATGGCTAGCAGCTGCGCCGCATACGGTGCCAGTTTTGCCAGCATCAGTGCCTGCCATTCGGCATCCGCTTCACCCTGTGGATTAAGGATCACCGCACCGTGGGTAGCAACAGCCCAGGAGCGGAAGGGGATTTCAACGCGGGCGATCTCTTCAGTGCCGCGTGCGGTGACGGGAATTAAATCGCAGTGTTCCAGCATCCAGTCAACCAGCATTGCCTGTTCTTCGGTCATAAAGCTGCGCGGTTGCAGGCTGCGGTCCAGCGCGCCGGTGCGAAACGGCTCCAGAGCCAGCTCATCGACCATTTTGCGGCGGGTCTGAAACAGCGTGTCGTCAAGATCGGAGAAAATTACCGGCTTATTCATAGCTGAGTACCTCAACCTGAGGCGCAACCCGGGAGAGTGCGTCAATCAGCGCAGGATCGAGGCTGTCGGCAGGCGTTTCGCTGCACAGCAGAATTCGGTCAAACTGCTGATGGGCCACGTTGTAAACATAGTTCGGAATGCCCAGGCCATAGTTATCGCTGAAAGCAATTGCCGACTGAATGGCAAATCCGGTCGCTATCGGCGAGCGGGTGGTGGAGCTGTACTTTACCTCGGCACCCTGACGCTCCAGGCGTTCCGCCAGCAGGAAGGGTTCCCAGATGAATTCGCTGGTGCCGAGCACGAGGATCTTTTCACCCACGGACGCGACGATATCTTTGCCGAGATCGCCTGCCGGAGCATCCATGCCCAGACGGCCCCAGTTTTGCCGCCCGGTGACCGGTACGCTGCCGCTGGCGGTTACATTCACCGCCGGCATAATCGGGATCGGCGCATCCGGGTTTTTCTCCCAGTGCCAGTCGCCGCGCACCAGCGCCACGGTGGTCACCGGTAGCGGGCAGGCTCTGGCAATCGCGTCGCCGCTCCAGTCAGTGAGTGTCACGGTGATCACCCGCTCGATACCGGTCAGTCCGGCGTCGTTTCTCAGCGCGGCCAGCAGATTAATAAAGGTGTTGCCGGTGGTGGCTTCATCATCGATCAGAACCAGCGTGCGGGCATTCTGTACCCGGCGGCGTAACTCAACGTCAGCGGGTAAGTAGAGCAGGTGGTCGGTTGCGTGGCTGTGGTCTTCTTTAAACTCACATAGCAGCTCGCCGCTAACCGGATGGCGCGTTGAACTGAGATAGACCGACTCCGGCGCGCGCTGGCGCATCTCATCAAACACGCCCGCCCCCAGACCCACGGCGGTTTCCGCCATGCCGATAAACAGCACCGGGCCTTCAGGCAGCGCGGGGAACTGCGCGGCGAGCTGGCGATAAACACCGCGCATGGTGGCCGGGCTGACCGGAATATGGCGACCCAGCACTTTACTGACAAACAAAAAGGCGCGTTTCGGATTACGGCGTTCGGCTACGTCGAACAAATCATCCAGCGGGATGGTGTTACCGTTTGGCGTTACGCTCAGCGTGCCGCAGGTTAAGGTTTTGCGCCACAGTGGCGAAGAGATTGCAGTCATTCTCGTTTCCTTACGGGATCAGGTTGGTCAGCGGTTGATAACGCACGACGTCAGTTATCGATCGCACAGTGGCAGGCGAAAAATCACGGATAGCGCTGTCACGTACCTGCTGTGCGGTCATCAGACCCAGGCGTCGCATGGCGAACAGGCCGGGCAGATTGACGCCGCTAAAGCGGGTGTAGCCGATACCACCGGAAGGGCGCATGTTGATCTCCAACAGCAGTGGCTTCCCACTGGCATCATGGCGGGTTTGTACATTCACCAGCCCGTCGGCCTCCATCGCTTCGGCGCAGGCGCGTCCGAGTTCGTAAGCTTCACCACTGTTTTCCAGATGTTGCAGCGCGCCGTCCTTGCGTCGTGCTACCGCCGCCAGCACAGAACCTTTTTCAACCAGCATATCAACGGAATACTCCGGACCGGGCAGCCAGGGCATCAGCACCAGCGGCTCAACGCGATCGGCAGCGTCCAGCGCCTGTAAATAGAAATGCGGATGGACCCGGCGGCTGTCGGGGTGGGTAAATGCAGCCATCGGAGAGGCAGATTCATCAAAACGCCAGAAACCCATGCCATAAATACCCGTAACCGGCTTCACGCACAGGGGCGCATCGCCAAACGGTGAGTCCAGCAGCAGCTGGCGCAGCTGCGATGTGGAGTCAATGCGCATGGAGGGGACGACCGGCAGCCCGCGCTGCGCCATCGACTCAGCAAAGCTGACTTTGTCATCGGCGAGATCCAGCATTTCAACCCGGGTAGCGCCGGTGGTCAGACTGGCTCCACTGGTTTCAATCTCCGCGCGGCGGGATTCGAACCAGCGGGCATTGCGCCCGGTATGAATCGCCCGAATACCGTGCTGTTCGACCGTGGAAAGAATAAACGCCAGCCGCCGTTCGTCTTCCACAGGTTCAATCAGAGCAAAGTCGCCCTGCGAAAGAATTTCATTACGTTGATGGCGATGTGACGCGAAAATGGAAATCGGCTGCTGCGATGCTTCAGCAGCAGCAGAGATACCCTGAATAATATCGCGCTGTGAGGACAAACCTTCCATCAGCCAAATGTTCATTGTCATTCTATAGTTATCCGGTAGGGGCGAAGTTGCACAGCAAATAAGCATCGAGTGTAGGGAGCCAGAAGAATGTTGTCAATCATATTATGATTAACGTAAAGACGTACCAGTTTCATCTAAAGAAGTGTAAATAATACGATGTTATATTTATTTTTTAATCATTAAAGTTAATTAAAATCAACAAGTTAAATCAATGTCATAAATGAACAAAAAAAAGGATCTTGTGCAAGAACATCATCATGATATGATTTTCTACCTCAAGGATTGTGACGTAAAAGTCAGTCGCCTTTTTCATTACTCATCTTAAGGAATTATGACCATGGTTTCATTAAGCAAGAACCAGACTGTATCACTCAGCAAGCAGTCTTCCGCGATTAATAAACTGCATTTCGGCCTCGGCTGGGACCCAGTAAAGAAGAAAGGCCTGTTTGGTAAGATCTTTGGCGGCGATGGCGACATCGACCTCGATGCAGGCTGTGTTTTGCTGGATAAATCAGGTAGCGAAATCGACACCATCTGGTTCCGTAAACTCAAATCCGACTGCGGCTCAGTGGTTCACAGCGGTGACAACCTGACGGGCGAAGGCGACGGCGATGATGAAATCATTAACGTTGATCTGTCTCGTCTGCCTTCCGACGTTGAGTATCTGGCTTTTACCGTTAACAGCTTCCGCGGCCAGTCGTTTAACGATGTTGAAAACGCCTTCTGTCGCGTAGTGGATCAGGCGGGTAAAGAACTGGCACGTTATCAGCTGACCGAGCAGGGCGCTCATACCGGTATCGTTATCGCCTCTCTGCACCGCAATCACGGCCTGTGGGACTTCACCGCTCACGGTAAAGCGTGCAGCGGCCGCACTATCGATGCGATGCATACTGACATTGTTGCTACAGTGGTGCGCTAATGAATATGACTCCGGGGGGCAATGCCCCCGTTCCCGCTCAGACCCTGACAGTGCGCGTGCTGTCGGGCGCGTCGGTAGACGCCTCCGCTTTCCGCCTGTTTGAAAACGGCAAGGTACAGGGTGACGCCGATATGGTGTTCTACGGCCAGCCTGAAAACAACGATGGCACCATCAGCCTGAATGCGCAGGGTAATAACACCGCTTTTACTGTCGATCTCAGCCGATTACAGGCTGCCGTGCAGAAAGTGGCGTTTACCGTCACCTGCGACGGTGCGCAAACCGTCGCGGGCCTGCAACGTCTGGCGATTCAGGTCGAATCTTCAGGCGAAGTGCTGCTGAACGGCAACGTGGATATCAGCGGCCGTCAGGAAGCGGCTCTCATTCTCGGTGAGTTTTATCGCCGCAATGCAGAGTGGAAATTCCGCTTTATCGCCCAGGGCTTTAACGGCGGCCTGAAGCCGCTGGCCGAACATTTTGGCGTGGATGTGGCGGATACCCCGGCACCAGCTCCAGCGCCTGCTGCTGCTCCGGCCCCAACGCCCGCGCCTGCACCGGCCAGTAAAATCAACCTGAGCAAAGTCACGCTGACGAAAGAAAAACCGGCGATCAGTCTGACCAAGCGCGATAACTTCGGTGAGATCCGCATCAACCTGAACTGGCATCGCGCCCCGGCTTCATCGGGTGGACTGAAAGGGTTCTTCGGCGGCAATAAAGGCATCGACCTGGATATCGGCGCGTTTGTTGAGCTAAACGACGGCAGCAAGGGGGTGATTCAGGCGCTGGGCAACACCTTCGGTTCGTTTAACGACAAACCTTACGTGCACCTGAAGGGCGACGACCGCACCGGTTCGATCAGCGACGGTGAATGGATGCATATCAACGGCCGCGAGTGGAAGCATATTCGCGAGGTGCTGATCTATGCCTTCATTTACGAAGGCGTGCCGAGCTGGGATAAAACCGACGGCGTAGTGACGCTGCATATCCCGGACCAGCCGCCGATTGAAACGCGTCTGACCGAAGGGCAGGACCGCCGCAATATGTGTGCGATTGCCCGTCTGATGAACGAAAACGGCAGTATTAAAGTCGAACGTATTAACCAGTTCTTCAAAGGCCACTCCGACATGGATGAAGCCTTCGGCTGGGGATTTCGCTGGAAAGCGGGTTCTAAATAATTATTCACAGAGGAAAGTAGCGATGGGTTTCTTTGACAAGGTAAAAGGCGCATTCAACACCAGCCGTGACGAGCTGACCAGGCAGGTGAGCCGCTTTAAAAATAAAAAATTTATGCAGGGTACCGTGGCCGTTTGTGCGCGCATTGCGGTTGCCAGCGACGGCGTCAGCGCGGAAGAGAAGCAGAAGATGATTGGCTTCCTGCGCGCGTCCGATGAGCTGAAGGTGTTCGATACCACCGAAGTTATCGAATTCTTTAACAAACTGGTGACCAGCTTCGATTTCGATATTGAAATCGGTAAAGGCGAAACCATGAAGTATATCCTGGCCCTCAAAGACCTGCCGGAAGCAGCTCAGCTTGCGTTACGCGTAGGTATCGCGGTGGCGAAGAGCGACGGCAACTTTGACCAGGATGAGCAGCGCGCCGTTCGCGAGATTGCTATCGCGCTCGGTTTTGAACCGGCTGAATTCGGCCTTTGATGTCACACCTTTAAGGGTTAACTATGGTATCCACGCATATCGGCTTTCCGACAGAGACAGTCATTGTTTTCGTAGTACTGGCTGTCGGAGCCATTCTTATTGACCTGTTCATGCATCGCGATGACAAGCCAATATCGCTGAAAAGTGCAGCGCTGTGGTCTGTGTTTTGGGTTGCAGTTGCACTGGGTTTCGCCGGCTTCCTGTACGTTCACCACGGTGCAGAAGTAGCCAGCCTGTTTGTGACCGGTTATGCGCTGGAGAAAGTGCTGTCGGTTGATAACCTGTTCGTGATGATGGCGATTTTCTCGTGGTTTGCCGTACCGGACCGCTACCGTCACCGCGTGCTGTACTGGGGGATCATTGGTGCCATCGTCTTCAGGGGTATCTTTGTGGCGATTGGTACCGGGCTGCTCAGCCTGGGTCCCTACGTTGAGGTTGTCTTTGCCATTATCGTGGCCTGGACCGCGGTCATGATGCTGAAAAGCGGCGATGACAGTGAAGAAATCGAAGACTATTCGCAGCATCTGGCCTACCGCATGGTCAAACGCTTCTTCCCGATCTGGCCGAAAATCAAAGGTAACGCCTTTGTTCTGAGCCAGAAAGAAGTGGATGCCGAGCTGGCAAAACCGGAAAACAAAGACGTGACCATTGGTCGCGGTGCGAAAGCCTGGCGCTACGCAACGCCGCTGTTCCTGTGCGTGGCGGTGGTTGAACTTTCCGACGTGATGTTCGCCTTCGACTCTGTACCGGCAATCATCGCCGTCAGCCGCGAGCCGCTGATTGTGTACAGCGCCATGATGTTCGCTATCCTTGGTTTACGTACTTTGTACTTTGTTCTGGAAGCGTTAAAACAGTATCTGGTACATCTGGAGAAGGCGGTTATTGTCCTGCTGTTCTTTATCGCGGCGAAACTGGGCCTCAATGCCACCGACCACATCTGGCATCATGGTTACAGCATTTCGGCGACAACCAGCCTGTTTGTGGTTCTGGGTGTACTGGCGGTGGGGATTATCCTCAGCGTGATGTTCCCGGGCAAACCCGACGCCGAGGAAGAAAAGTAAGGGCGGTAGTCCGCGTCTACTGAAAACGAATTCGAAAATCTAATTATGAGGAAAATATAATGAGCGTTTCTTTATCCAAAGGCGGCAACGTATCTCTGAGCAAAGCAGCACCAACCATGAAAAATGTTCTGGTTGGTCTGGGTTGGGATGCACGTTCTACCGATGGTCAGGACTTCGACCTGGATGCGTCAGCGTTTCTGCTGTCCGCCAGCGGCAAAGTTCGCGGCGATGCTGACTTCATTTTCTACAATAATCTGACGTCTGCCGACGGTTCCGTCAGCCACACCGGCGACAACCGTACCGGCGAAGGCGACGGCGATGACGAATCACTGAAAATCAAACTGGACCTGATCCCGAGCGACGTCGACAAGATCGTCTTCGTGGTCACTATCCACGATGCGCAGGCGCGTCGTCAGAGCTTTGGCCAGGTTTCCGGTGCGTTTATCCGCCTGGTTAACGACGACAACCAGAGCGAAGTGGCCCGTTACGATCTGACCGAAGATGCCTCTACCGAAACCGCAATGCTGTTCGGCGAACTGTATCGCCACGGCGCCGAGTGGAAATTCCGCGCGGTCGGTCAGGGTTATGCCGGTGGTCTGGCATCCGTGTGTGCCCAGTACGGCATCAACGCATCCTGATAGTTTTATTCATTGTTCCAACCGGGCAGTAAGACGCTGCCCGAATCACCCATTATCAGCAGGAGCATTAAAATGGCAGTTTCTCTCGTAAAAGGCGGCAACGTATCCCTCACCAAAGAAGCACCAACCATGAACATCGCCATGGCCGGTCTGGGCTGGGATGCTCGCGTAACCGACGGTCAGGACTTTGACCTGGATGCTTCAGTCTTTATGGTTGGCGAAGATGGCAAAGTGCTGAACGACAGCGGCTTTATCTTCTTCAACAACAAGCTGAGCAGCTGTGGCTCCGTTGAGCACCAGGGCGACAACCGCACCGGTGCGGGTGATGGCGACGATGAGCAGGTGAAAGTTGAACTGAGCAAAATCCCGGCCGAGGTGAAAAAACTGGTCTTCGCGGTCACCATCTATGATGCGGAAGCGCGTAAGCAGAACTTCGGCATGGTCAGCAACAGCTTTATGCGCATTTACAACAACGACAACGGCACTGAAATCGCCCGTTTCGACCTGTCTGAAGATGCCTCTACCGAAACCGCGATGGTCTTCGGTGAGCTGTATCGCCACGGCGCAGAGTGGAAGTTCAAAGCGGTAGGCCAGGGCTTTGCCGGTGGCCTGTCCGCGCTGGCTTCCCAGCACGGCGTTAACGTCTGATAATCAGTTAATAATCAAACCCGGCGAGTCCGGGTTTTTTTTCGCCTTCCTGCGCCGATATGCGCTTCAATCAACAAAGGATCTGTTTATGCTGCTTCAGTCTGGCCAGAACCTGGTCGTCAATACGACACGGCTTACCCTGAACCTGCACTATCCCACGGTGCCGGGTTTTCGCGGTGATCCGGATACCTCCGTTTTTCTGCTGAACGCCGCCGGTAAGGTTGGCGGTGACAGCGACTTTATCTTCTACAATCAGCCCGCAACGCCCAATCGCAGCGTGGTGCTTAACGTGGCCGCGCAGGGCAGTACGGTCACGATTGATCTGGCGCTTATCACGCCAGCGGTCAGTAAGATTGCCGTGACCCTGGTGATTGACGGCGCGGACTCTGTTGCCGGGCTGAGCGGCCTGTCGCTGGATGTACCGGGCATTGCCCGCTTCGAACCGGAAACCCATGGTCGCCGCGAAAAAGCGCTGATCGTCGCTGAAATTTATCGCCACGGCGGCAACTGGAAACTGCGCGCGCTGGGCCAGGGCTTTAACGGCGGGCTGGAGCCGCTGGCACTGAACTACGGGGTGGATATCGCCAGCCCGCCGGCGGATGCGCCCGCAGCGGCCCCTGCGGCCTCTTTCGGTGCCGAGAGATCGCCTGCTGCCGCCCTGGGTTCTGTGACACCGTCACGCAGCGCTGGCCCCTCCGCAGCACCCACCGTCAGCCTGGAGAAAAAGCTGGAGGCGAAAGCTCCCCGGCTGGTCAGCCTGGCAAAAAATGCCACCGTCAGCCTCAGCAAGCACCGCCTGAACGATATTAAAGCGCGGGTGGCCTTCGTGCTGGATGCCTCCGGTTCGATGACCAAACAGTTTAAGCAGGGTAACGTGCAGGCGGTACTGGACCGCATTGCGGTGCTGGCCGTGCAGTTCGATGACGACGGCTCGATGGATGTCTGGGGCTTTGCCGAACGTCATGCCAAGTACCCGGACGTGACGCTGGATAATCTCGACGGCTACATCGATGCCATTCGCACCGGCGGTAAACGCGGCTGGCTGGAGCTGCTGCCGGGACTCGGCGGCACCAATAACGAACCGCCGGTGATGGAAGAGATTGTCGACAGCTTCCGCCACAGCGATCTGCCAGTGTACGTGGTGTTTATCACCGACGGTGGCATCAGCAAAACGCGGCAGATTAAAGAGGCGATCCGCCGTTCGGCAAACTATCCAATCTTCTGGAAGTTTGTCGGCCTCGGCGGCAGCAATTACGGCATTCTGGAGAATCTGGACGATTTCAGCGATCGCCGGATCGACAACAGCAACTTCTTCGCTATCGACGACTTCGCCAAAATGTCATCCGAGCGTCTGTACGATCTGCTGCTGGAGGAGTTCCGCCAGTGGTACGATGCGGCGAAAGCGGACAGGGTCTTCTGATCATTGCCTGCCGCGAATGCGGCAGGCAGTGCCACTCAGCGCAGACTCTCTTCCAGCCACGCCGCCAGCTGCATCAGCTCCTCCCGCTGCGTCGGAAACTCAACAATCAGTGCTTCCGCCAGCCGCGAAACGCTCTGCGGCTGATATTTCACGCCCTGTAGCTTTTCCTGCAGCGCTTCCAGCGGAGCCGGGTTCAGGCTGTCGGTGTAAATCCGGCAGCGCTGAATGATGCCGCGCTCAACGTCAACGTGGATCTCCACGCCGCCCCAGCTGAAGCGGGTATCCAGCTGATGGGCGAAATCCGGGGCCTGACCAAAGTTCCACTCCCAGCTGCTCTGACGGGCAAAGGTTTCGGCAAAGCCGGGGAGGTCGGGGAACGCTTCCGGTGAAATCAGCTCCGGCTCACAGCGGTCTCCGTAGTAGTCGAAGAAGGATTGTGTGACAGCGTCACAAATTCGCTCATAGCTGATATCCGGCTGAAGCTCTTGCAGATTAGCCACGCGGGAACGTACCGAGGTGATGCCCTTGGCCTGTAGTTTTTTCTCGTCGGGGTTCAGATAGTCGGCCAGCCGTGACAGATCGGCGTTCATCAGCAGAGTACCGTGATGAAACCCGCGATCGCGGGTTTCACGATAGGCCGAACCGGAGACTTTGCGCATCCCATCGGCGGTGCTGACCACCAGGTCGTTGCGTCCTGAAGCTTCCGCCGTCATGCCCAATGCTTCCAGCGCGTGCAGGATAATCCCGGTAGACACGCTTTTGTCGTACTCCGGTTTACCGGCCATAAAGGTAAAACAGCAGTTGCCGAGGTCGTGAAACACCGCGCCACCGCCGCTGCTGCGCCGCGCCAGGCGAATGCCATCTTCGTCCATGCGGCGGGTATTGCACTCTTTCCACGCATTCTGCGCCCGGCCAATGACCACCGTTTCCGCGTTACGCCACAGGAACAGCACCCGCTGAGTGGTGGGCATCTGGCGGAAGATGCACTCTTCCACTGCAAGGTTAAACCACGGGTCCCAGGATTCAGATAACAATAAACGCAGTGAGGACATTAGTAACTCCATTTCCATATTAAGGCCGCCGGGCGGATCGCGGCGGGGGGAGTGCGGCGCAGGGATCATACTCTGGCGGCGACCGACGTGTCACCTTCGTCCGTATGCCGGGCTGCACCGAAGTGATGCAACCTGCCTGATCGTGAGTCAGAAAAAGATGACTCGCGCGTTCTGATTATCGCAACTCATTGTTTAAAATGGAATTGAACTTCTGGCATAGCTTTTGCTTTTAACTCACTAAGCAGCAGCGTTACCCAGATAACTGACAAAAAATAGCAGGCTAGGGTTCCGGTCCACCAACGTGGATGTCTGGTCCGAGAGCTGGCGACCTCGGTTGAGGTTACACGGCGGGACAAAAGCCCGGGAGACAGCAACACCGCAGGTGTAGCGCTGCTCCCGTATTTTTTCCGCCGACACCGAGGTCCGATATGAAACTATCCCGTTTGCTGGGCGCCTGTCTCCTTACCGCCACCGCGCTTCTCAGCCTGCCGACGCAGGCCGCCGCCAAGAAAGAATTCAACGTCTGCTGGACCATCTATGCAGGCTGGATGCCCTGGGGGCAGATTTCCAGCTCCGGCATCATCGATAAGTGGGCCGCTAAGTACGGCATTAAAATCCACGTCACCCAGCTCAACGACTACATCGAGTCAATCAACCAGTACACCGCCGGACAGTTTGACGGCTGCACCATGACCAATATGGATGCGCTGACTATTCCTGCTGCCGGCGGCGTGGACAGCACCGCGCTGATCCTCGGCAGCTATTCCGAAGGCAACGACGGCGTGGTACTGAAGGGCAAAGGCAAAACCCTGAACGACCTGAAAGGCATGAAGGTGTATCTGCCTGAGCTGTCCGTATCGCATTATCTGCTGGTGCGTGGCCTGGAGAAAGCCGGGCTGCAGGAGAAAGACGTCACGGTAGTGAACACCTCCGATGCCGATATCGTTTCCGCCTTCGCCACCCCTGGCGTGCAGGCCGCCGTGGCCTGGAACCCGCAGCTTTCGGTAATCAAAGCCACCCCGGACACCACCGAAGTGTTCGGTTCGCAGCAGGTTCCCGGCGAGCTGATCGACATGATGGTGGTGAACACTGAAGTATTGAAAGACAACCCGGCTCTGGGCAAGGCGCTAACCGGTGCCTGGTTTGAAATGATGGCGCTGATGAAGGCCGGGGATAACAAAGCCCTGACTGAGATGGCGACCGCCTCCGGCACCGATCTCGCTGGCTATCAGGCTCAGCTGAAAACCACCCATCTGTTTTATACCCCGGCCGACAACCTGCAGTTTATAACCGGCAGCGAGCTGGCAAAAACCATGCAGCGCGTGGCGCAGTTCTCCTTTGATAAGGGGCTACTGGGCGACGGTGCGCAGAGTGCGGACTTTATCGGCATGCAGTTCCCCGGCGGCGTAACGCAGGGCGACAGCGGCAACCTGAAGCTGCGCTTTGACGACAGCTATCTGCAGATGGCCGCAGACGGCAAGCTGTAACCGATGGCGCAAGGAGTAAACGCAATGCGGCAAATTAATCGCCACCCGACGCCAGGCGCGCGCCTGATGCTGATACTGCTGCCGTTTGTGCTGGTGATCGCCGCGTGGCTGATCGGCTCGGCCATCCGTCTGGAGGCCAACCCGCAGGACAAACTGCTGCCGGGTCTAGGACAGATGATCGATGCCGTGCACCGTATGGCCTTCGTAGCGGACAAACGCAGCGGCGATTACCTGTTCTGGACGGATACGCTGGTCAGCCTGGCGCGTCTGCTGGTCGGGCTGGGCATCGCCGCGCTGTTGGGGCTGTGCTTCGGCATTGCCTCCGGGGTTTTCCCCATGCTGCGCGCACCGCTTTCGACCTTTATGACGGTGATTTCGATGGTGCCGCCGCTGGCGATACTGCCGGTGCTGTTTATCGTGTTCGGCCTCGACGAGCTGTCGAAGGTGATGCTGATTGTTATTGGCGTCACGCCGATGCTGGCGAGGGATCTGGAGCAGCGGGCGCGGGAGATCCCGGTAGAAATCCTGATTAAAGCGCAAACGCTGGGGGCCAGCAGCTGGACGCTGGTCCTGCGCGTGGTGCTGCCGCAGCTGCTGTCTCGACTGCTGGTCTCACTGCGGTTAATGCTGGGCGCGGCGTGGCTGTTCCTGATCTCCGCAGAGGCGATTTCCGCCACTGCCGGGCTGGGCTACCGCATCTTTCTGGTGCGCCGCTATATGGCGATGGATGTGATCCTGCCTTATGTAGTGTGGATCACTCTGCTGGCCTGGCTGATGGATCTCGGCCTGCGCTATCTGAATCGCAAAGGGTTCCCGTGGTCGACAGGAGCACAGTCATGAGTTTTATCGTCATCGACAACATCTGGCAGGAGTATGGCCGCCACGTGGTGCTGGAACGCCTGAATCTGCACATTGCCGAAGGGGAGTTTTGCACCATGGTCGGGGCATCAGGCTGCGGAAAATCGACCTTTCTGCGTCTGCTACTGGGACAGGAAAAGCCCAGTCGAGGGCAGATTCTGCTGGCCGGAGAACCGCTCAAACCGGAGCCGGACATCACCCGGGGCGTGGTGTTCCAGCGCTATTCCGTTTTTCCCCATCTCAGCGTGCTGGACAACGTCACCATCGGGCTGGAGCTGCCGCGCTCACGCTGGAGCGGCCGCCTGTTCGGCCAGCAAAAGCGGGAGGCGAGGGAAAAGGCCGCTGCACTGCTGGTACGGGTGGGGCTTGGCCACGCGCTGAACAAATATCCAGCCCAGCTGTCGGGCGGCATGCAGCAGCGGCTGGCGATTGCCCAGGCGTTCATTATGCAGCCGCGCGTACTGCTGCTCGACGAGCCTTTTGGCGCGCTCGATCCCGGCATCCGTAAAGATATGCACCAGCTGCTACTGGAACTGTGGCAGGAAACCCGCCTGACGGTGTTTATGGTCACTCACGATCTGAGCGAAGGGTTCCATCTGGGCACCCGGCTGCTGGTGTTTGACAAAGTGCGTATCGATCCCCACGAACCGGAAGCGTACGGCGCCCGGATCACCTATGACATCCCGCTGAACGAGCAGCGCCAGCCGCCACGCGATAGCGTGACGACCGCTACGTCGGCTTCAGCCGTATAGGAGTTTTCCCTGTGAACACCACTGAACACAATCATGCCGATACTGAGAGCGAAGTTCTGCCGGGCGGCGGACACACCTCATTTATCCTGCGTCGCGGACAGATCCTGCGCATCACCGATACCACCGGCGGTGCCAACGTCAGCCTGATGATGCTGAACGCCGCAGAGAAAAGCGACCGCCTGAATCTGCCGGACACCCTGAAAGCGCAGCACACGGCGAAGCTGACCACCGGCCACTGCCTGTATTCCGATATGGGCCGGGTTCTGGCGGCCATCGTGGCGGATACCTGCGGCTGGCACGACAGTTTTGGCGGCGTGCTCAATGCGGCTGAAACGTTGGAAAAATACGGCCAGGGTCGTTACCAGGAGCTGAGAAACGGCTTTTATCGCAACGGCACCGACAACCTGCTGGTCGAGATGGGTAAATGGGATTTGAATCTGCAGGATCTGCTGATGACCCTGAACCTGTTCAGTAAAGTTACGGTGGATGGGCAGGGCCAGTTCCATTTTGAGCGCGACTATTCCCGACCGGGTAGTTACATCGAACTTTACGCGCCGCTCGACGTGCTGGTGATTATGACCGCGCTCCAGCATCCGATGGACCCGGCGACCGAGTATGCTCCGCGCCCGGTCAGCCTCAGCTGGCGGAAGGCGGACGATCCCGCTGCGCTGCTGTCCTGTATCGAAATCCGCGCTGAGAACGCCCGCGCGCTGATCAACACCACGCAGTTTTGCCGCCATGGAGCCCCATTATGAATCCCGTTGCCAGCACCCGAGATATCCACGATGCGGTTTACCGCCACACTATTCCTGCGGGTGAACCGTTCCTGTTCGAAGTCCGCCAGGGTCAGACGGTGCGCCTGCACGATCTTGAGGGCAATCAGGCGGTGGATACGCTGTTTTACAGCGCCCGCAACCCCCGCGAGCGCTACGATGCCCAGCGTACGCTGCGCCGCCAGAATAACGTCTACCTCACCACCGGCAGCGTACTTTACTCCAACCTCGGCAATCCGCTGCTGACCATCGTCGCCGATACCTGCGGCCGCCACGATACGCTGGGCGGAGCCTGTTCACAGGAGAGCAACACCGTGCGCTATGCGCTGGATAAACGCCACATGCACAGCTGCCGCGACAACTTCCTCTGCGCCAGTCTGCACGATGGTCGCCTGCAAAAGCGCGACATTACCGCCAATATCAATTTCTTTATGAACGTGCCGGTGACGCCGGACGGGGGACTGACGTTTGCCGATGGTATTTCGGCCGCCGGAAAGTACGTTGAACTGCACGCGGAATGCGATGTGATGGTGCTGATCTCAAACTGCCCGCAGTTGAACAATCCCTGCAACGGCTGGAACCCGACCGCGGCTGAGGTACTGATATGGAATTAATTTTTCAGCGCTTGCGATTAGTGATGCCGCTGCGTTTCTGGCAGAAAGCGGGGCTGCTATGCCTGCGGCTGCTGGAAGCCCGCACCGCAAATTATGCGGTGCTGTCCGATCCGTCGGGCCACCTCAGCGGGCGTGCATCATCCCGCTCGCGTTAAGGCGATTTTTCTCCGGTGGACGACCACAGGAGATCGGATTGATGGCGGGACGGCCCGCCAGAGTGTGAGTCTCAACCATGTTTACAAAAGTCCTTATTGCCAACCGCGCCACGCTGGCCTCCCGCATTCTGCGCACGCTGAAAACCATGAACGTCAGCGGCGTTGCGGTATTTTCCGAAGCGGATGCCGGAAGTCTGCATATCAGCCAGGCCGATGAGGCCATCAGCCTTGGCGACGGGCCTGCGGCGCAAACCTATTTAGTGGTGGAAAAAATCATTGCGGCCGCACGTGAAAGCGGAGCACAGGCCATTCACCCTGGTTACGGCTTCCTGTCGGAAAATGCGGCGTTTGCCGATGCCTGCGAAGCGGCAGGTATCACCTTTATCGGCCCGACCCCGGAGCAGCTGCGGCTGTTTGGCCTGAAACATACCGCCCGCGATCTGGCCCGCCGTCAGGGGGTGCCGCTGCTGGAGGGCAGCGATCTGCTGGACAGCGTTGATGATGCGCTAAACACCGCAGAAAAGGTTGGCTATCCGGTAATGTTGAAAAGCACGGCGGGCGGCGGCGGCATTGGTATGCGCGTCTGCGGTGATGCCCGCGAACTGGCCGACGCGTTTGCCACGGTAAAACGACTGGGCGAAAACAACTTCAGCGACGGCGGTGTGTTTATTGAAAAATACATTACCCGCGCGCGCCATCTGGAGGTTCAGGTCTTCGGTGACGGTGCCGGAGACGCGATCGCTCTTGGCGTACGCGACTGCTCGGTTCAGCGCCGCAATCAGAAAGTCATTGAAGAAACCCCGGCACCGAATCTGCCGGAAGGGATGGCAGATGCGCTGTGTAGCGCTGCCCTACAGTTAGCGAAAGCGGTTAACTATCGCAGCGCGGGCACCGTGGAGTTCGTTTACGACAGTGAAGCGCAGCAGTTTTACTTCCTTGAAGTCAATACCCGTCTGCAGGTGGAGCACGGCGTAACCGAGCAGGTGTGGGGTGTGGATCTGGTTCGCTGGATGATCGAACTGGCCGCCGGAGCGCTGCCGCCGCTGGCGGAACTGGCAGCAGGATTGCAGCCGCAGGGGCATTCGATTCAGGCGCGGCTGTATGCCGAAGATCCCGCCCGCCAGTTCCAGCCGTCGCCCGGGCTGCTGACCGAGGTCAGTTTCCCGTCGGCAGATGGTCAGCGGCTGCGCATCGACAGTTGGATTGAAGCGGGCTGCGAAATCCCGCCGTTCTTCGATCCGCTGCTGGCAAAAGTCATCACCTGGGCCGACAGCCGTGAAGAAGCGACCGCCGCGCTGAGCGACGCGCTTGGCAATACCCGTTTGTACGGCGTAGAAACCAACCGTCAGTACCTGCAGCAGATCCTTGCAGATCGTCCTTTCGCCAGCGGCCAGCCGTGGACGCGCTGCCTGGAACAGCTGGTTTATCTGGCCGAAACTATCGAAGTGCTCCAGCCCGGCACGCAAACCACGGTACAGGATTATCCCGGCAGGCTGGGGTACTGGGCGGTCGGCGTGCCGCCGTCGGGACCGATGGACGACCGCGCGCTAAGGCTGGGCAACCGGCTGCTGGACAATTCGCCATCCGAGGCAGCGCTGGAGATCACCCTCAGCGGCCCGACGCTGCGCTTTAATACCGCCGCCGTTATCGCCATTACCGGCACAGAAATCGGCATCGAACTGGACGACGTGCCTCAGCCGATGAATACCACGCTGGCGGTTTCCGCCGGTTCCGTACTTAAGCTGGGCGAGATCGCCAGCGCTGGCGCACGTAGTTATCTGTGCCTGCGCGGCGGTGTTGCCGTGCCGGAGTATCTGGGCAGCAAAAGCACCTTTACTCTCGGTCAGTTTGGCGGCCACGCCGGTCGTGCCTTACGTACCGGTGATGTGCTGCATCTTGCTGCCTGCGATGGCGGTGTCGCTGGAGCCACGCTTCCTGCTGAACTCTGCGCGCCGCTGCCCGATATTCGGACGCTGCGGGTGATTTATGGTCCACACGGCGCACCGGAATATTTCACCGCCGACTGGATCGACGTCTTCTTTGCTACCGAGTGGCAGGTTCACTTTAACTCCAGCCGTACCGGTGTGCGGTTGATTGGTCCCAAACCGGAGTGGGTGCGTGAAAGCGGCGGTGAAGCGGGGCTGCATCCGTCAAATATTCACGATAATCCCTATGCGGTGGGCGCGGTGGATTTTACCGGCGATATGCCGGTGATCCTCGGTCCCGACGGCCCAAGCCTGGGCGGATTTGTCTGCCCGGTCACCGTAATTGAGGCGGACCTCTGGCAGCTAGGACAGCTCAAGGCGGGCGATCGCCTGCGCTTTGTACCGGTCGATATCACTACCGCGCGGCGGTTGGTGGCCGAGCGTCAAACCGAACTGGCAACGCTTCAGCCGCAGGAGAACCGCTGGCTGACTGCACCGATTGCGTCCCCGGTGGTGCTGGACTGCGGCCAGGACGATCGTCGGCTGGTCGCCCGCCTGTCCGGCGACACGCATCTGCTGCTGGAAATCGGCGCGGCGGAGCTGGATCTGGTGCTGCGCTTTCGTGCACACGCCCTGATGCAGGCGCTGGAGACACTACAGAATCCGGCGATCATTGACCTCACGCCCGGTATCCGTTCGCTTCAAATCCACTACCGCCCGGACGAGCTGTCACTGGAATCGCTGCTGGCGATGATTGCGCCACTGTGGCAGGACGTCTGCCAGCAGCAGGATCTGCGCGTGCCGTCGCGCGAAGTCTGGCTGCCGCTCTCCTGGGACGATCCGGCGTGCCAGCAGGCGATTGATAAATACATGACCACCGTGCGCCGCGATGCTCCCTGGTGCCCGAGCAACCTGGAGTTTATCCGCCGGATTAACGATCTGCCGGATATCGATGCGGTTTATCGTACGGTGTTTGAAGCCAGCTATCTGGTAATGGGTCTGGGCGACGTATATCTCGGCGCACCGGTGGCCACGCCGCTCGATCCGCGCCACCGTCTGGTGACCACCAAGTACAATCCGGCACGCACCTGGACCGCCGAAAACTCAGTCGGTATCGGCGGTGCCTATCTGTGCGTTTACGGTATGGAAGGGCCCGGAGGCTATCAGTTTGTTGGCCGTACCCTGCAAATGTGGAACCGCTATCGCAATGTGGCGGACTTTAACGGAAAACCCTGGCTGCTGCGCTTCTTCGACCGCATTCGCTTCTTCCCGGTCAGCGCCGCCGAGCTGGAAACTATCCGCCGCGACTTCCCGCTGGGGCGCTATCCGTTAAGAATCAAGCAAAGTGAACTGGCGCTGGCCGACTATCAGGCGTTTCTGACGCAGGAAAGCCAGACTATTTCGGCATTCCGCGACCATCAGCAGTCTGCGTTTGATGCCGAACGCCAGCGCTGGATCGCTTCCGGCCAGGCACACTTCGACAGCCAGGAAGAAGCGATCGTTGAGGATGAATACCAACCGCTGGCGGTGGGGCATCAGGCGGTGGAAAGCAGTATTGCCGGTAATCTGTGGCAGGTCAGCGTAAATGTGGGTGACACTGTCACTAAAGGTCAGCCTCTGGTGATTCTGGAATCGATGAAAATGGAGATCCCGCTGCTGGCCTCCTGCAACGGGATCGTCCGCGAGGTGCGTGCCGCGCCGGGTTCCGCCGTCAGGGCCGGGCAGTGCGTGGTGGTCATTGAGCGGGACTGACCGTTCAGACATTCTGGTACAGCTGCCGTTCTGCGTGACGCGGGTATTCACGCAGGAACGGCGATCCTGTCCCGTTCTGTCCGTTTGCTGTCCGAAAACGGTATTTCGCCGACGGCAAACGGACGGTATGCTGACTGAAAAACGACGACGAGGATGGGATAAATGCTGGAACTACGACCGGGATGTGAATACTGCGATGTTAACCTGCCGCCGGAGTCGCTGGACGCGGTAATCTGTTCGTTTGAATGTACCTTTTGCCGCGACTGCGCAGAGAAACATCTACAGGGCAAATGCCCGAACTGCGGCGGTGAACTGGTGCGCAGACCCATCCGCCCGGCGATCAAGCTGGAGAAGTTCCCGGCTTCTACCGTGCGGGTGCTGAGGGAAGGGTAAAGCGAGGAACTCCATGGCTAAAGACGGCTTACATGATGAGGCAATGATTGAAATTCTGCGCGAAGATCGTGCTTTCGCCCAGGCATATCTGCATCAGGCCTTCCTGGATATTGATGAAGAGGGTGGCCAGCAGGCATTTCTGCTGGCATCACGCCATTTAACTGCTGCGCTTAAAAGCGCGGATGCTTATATTTCGGCACGCCCTTGAGCACCAGTCGCCAGGAATCGTTCACCAGCTGTTCGACCAGCCCGGCGGTGATTTTCTCGCCCGGATGAACCGAAATCCAGTGGCGTTTATTCATGTGATAGCCCGGGTGGATCGAGTCATAGATCGCCCGGTGCAGCTCGCCCTGTTCCTGCTGGCACTTCAGGGTGATAATTTTTTCCCCGTGCAGCTCGGTAAGCAGCAGAAACATTTTATCCGCCACCTTGAACACCTGATGCTCCGGGCCAAAAGGGTAGCTGCATTCTGAACCGGAGAGCAGTTCTGCGGCCGCAATAGCCGCCGCATGAATTTGTCCACCGTCCATGATTAAGACTGCCGATGCTGTTGGATAACCGCCACGATATCTTCAACGGTGTCCGCCAGGCGTTCGCCCTGCTTATAGGAGGACAGGGTGTCTTCATCACCGTTGAGAACCGACTGCGGGCGCTCAATAAAGGTGCCGAGCGGATTCAATTCTGCATCAAGGATCGCCGCAAACGGAATCTTCACTCTTTCCACGCCAAACTGCTGTTGGAACAGCACCGTCGCCTGGTCGCGGGTAATAATGCTCATCTTTATATCTGGTGCCAGACGGCACAGCGCCTGAAAAGCCGGCACGTTGCGCAGGCAGTCCGGGCACCACATTTCTGCCGCAACCAGCAGCGTGTAGCTGCCGTCCAGCCGTTCGATTTCGCCTTTCAGCTCGTCAGAGAGAAAGCCGACTCGTTCGGTTTTCGCCTGCTCGCGCAGCAGATGCTGGATCTGCTCATCATTGCCCTGGCGGATAAACTGCGGATAGTCGACGCCAAGTTCGATCAGTGTATTGAAATCTGTCACCTGCTGCTCCCAAAGGTAAAATAGTAGGGTATCAACGTGCTGGACCAGGCTGAAATATCAGCCTGCCGTTGGGTATTGCCGTTATGACGCTGCCGTCTGTGAAGATGCCTGTCGCTGAAGCAGGTACACCTGCAAATTGACCCATGCCGCATTCAGCAGCGGCGTCGCCAGCTGATGGCGTTGGGCGCGCTGAACCAGATCGCCAATAATCTGATCGGCTTCAATATCATATCCTTGCATCAAATCGCGATACATCGACGATGTCAGCGGGGTGTCCGGGTTGCTGAGCCAGGTTAAAATGCCGTCGGTCTGCGCCTGACGATGCTGATAACCTTCAGCAATCAGGGTAGAAAGTACCTCATTAAACAGCCCGGTTAACATAGCCTGACCGCCGCCGGAGGCGACGACCTGGCGGGTATCACCGCGCGCCAGGCAGGTTACCGCTCCCAGGGTACTCAGCAGCAGCCATTTTTCCCACAGCTCACAGGCGATAGCCTCGCTGAGGAAGGCGTCAAAGCCGCAGTCGCGCAGGGTAGAATCCAGCTGCTGTAGTTTTTCGCCGTTATCGCCGTTGAGCGCGCCGTAATAGAGCTGATGCAGCGGCGAGAGCTGGACAATCTCGCCCTCTGGCCCCAGCGTAGCGTGGATTTTGCACAGTCCGCCGATAACATGACGATCGCCAAAGCGCTGGCGAAGTAAATCGATATGCCGCATGCCGTTGAGGATAGGGAGGATCAGCGTATTCGGACCGACTGCCGGTGCAATATCCTCCATGGCCTGCTGCAAGCCGAAGCCCTTCACTGTCAGCACGATGAGATCGTAAGGGCTGCTGATTTCAGCGGCGAGGAGGGTTACGGGGTTCAGGGTTTCACGCCCCTGCGGGGTTTGCAGGATCAACCCGTTTTTTTGTAGCTGCTGGCTGCGACGCTCGCGCAGCAGGAAGGTGACATCGCGCCCGGCCTGCGCCAGCCTTGCACCAAAGTAACCGCCGGTTGCTCCCGCGCCAACAATCAAAATACGCATAATCCACTCCATCGTTGCGAAACATAACGGTTCAGACTCCGTGAATAGACATGCTATCAATCTCCCGCCGAGATGGGCAACAAAAAAGCCGGTGACATTGCTGTCACCGGCTTTCAGTTAAGTCCCTGAGCGGGCGAAAATTTACGCCGCGATCTGCTCGGCGGTTTTTTCTACCAGCGCCAGCAGCACTTTGATGTCTTCCAGCGTGACCGTCGGGTTCAGCAGCGTCAGCTTCAGGCAGGTTACACCATCAGCTTCCGTCACACCCACGTTGGCGCGGCCAGATTCCAGCAGCACATCACCGATTTTCTGGTTGAACAGCGCCAGGGCAGTATCACCCGCGTCTGAGAGCTGCTGCGTGCGGTAGCGGAACAGCACGCTGGCCAGCTGCGGCTGCATCACCAGCTCCAGCGACGGCTGCTCGCTGACGTACTGTGCTACTTCCTGCGCCAGCGTCACACCGTGATCGATGATCTCCGCGTACTGTTTCTGGCCTAACGCTTCCAGACCCATCCACAGCTTCAGCGCATCGAAGCGGCGGGTGGTTTGCAGCGATTTAGACACCAGGTTTGGTACGCCCTGAGCTTCATCGAACTCGGAGTTCAGGTAAGCCGCCTGGTAGCGCATCAGCTCGTAGTGGCGCGCTTCCTTCAGCAGGAAAGCACCGCAGCTGATGGTCTGGAAGAACTGCTTGTGGAAGTCCAGGGTAATGGAATCCACCAGCTCCAGGCCGTCCAGGTAGTCGCGATACTTCTCGGACAGCAGCAGCGCGCCGCCCCATGCTGCATCAACATGAACCCAAATCTGGCGCTCTGCAGCCAGCTCGGCAATCGCCCGTAGCGGATCGATTGCACCCGCGTCGGTAGTACCGGCAGTGGCGACGATAGCCAGAATCTGCTCGCCGTTAGCCTCCGCCTGCGCCAGTTTTTCCTGCAGATCGTTAAGATCCATACGGGAGAAGCGATCGGTTTTCACCAGCGTGACCGACTGATAACCCAGACCCAGCAGCGCCATGTTCTTCTGCACGGAGAAGTGCGCATGCTCGGAGCAGAGAACACGGATTTTCTTCAGGTTGCCGACCAGGCCATCCTGCTGAATTGAGTGTCCCTGGCGGGCAAAGAAGGCATCGCGTGCCAGCATCAGGCCCATCAGATTGCTCTGAGTACCGCCGCTGGTGAATACCCCGGCATCGCCGGGCTGATAGCCAACCTGGGTGCGCAGCCATTCAATCAGCTTCATCTCGATGATGGTCGCTGACGGGCTTTGATCCCATGAGTCCATGCTCTGGTTAGTGGCGTTGATCAGCACTTCCGCCGCCTGGCTTACCACCAGGCTAGGGCAGTGCAGGTGCGCCACGCACTGCGGGTGATGGACCGCAAGGCTGTCTTTCAGGAAGTACTCAATTGCACGCTCAATCGCGGCCTGATTACCCAGCCCCTGCGGATTGAAATCAAGCGTAATACGCTCGCGCAGTTCGGCAACGGTTTTACCCTGATACATCTCGGGCTGCTGCAGCCACTGGGCTACCGCTTCGCTACTCTGGGCAATCGCCTGGCGATAGGCTTCAGTGCTTTGCGCTGAACCTGCCAGAATCGGGTTTAACCTGGACATCGAATTCACTCCACTCAGACCGGTTTTACGCCGCTGGCAAGCAGGGCGTTTTCAAATTTATCCAGGAACACTTCCAGCTCGCTGTCGCTGATCAGCAGGGAAGGCAGCAGGCGCAGTACGCAACCATCGCGTCCACCGCGTTCCAGGATCAGACCGTTTTCGAAGCATTTTTTCTGCAGCAGCGCGGACAGTGCGCCGTCAGCCGGGTAGCAACCCATATGATCCTGCGCTTCATTTGGCTTAACGATCTCAATACCGATCATCATGCCCAGACCGCGAATGTGGCCAATGACCGGGTAACGCTGCTGCATTTCAGCCAGCTTACCTTTCAGCCATTCGCCCTGCGCTGCCACTTTACCGGCAATGTTGTGCTCTTTCAGGTGCTTCAGCGTGGTCAGGCCGGTGGCCATTGCCAGCTGGTTGCCACGGAAAGTCCCGGTGTGGTGGCCAGGAGACCAGGCATCGAACTCTTTCTTAATGCCCAGCACGGCCAGCGGCAGACCGCCGCCAACGGCTTTCGACATCACAATGATGTCTGGCTCAATGCCAGCGTGTTCAAAGGCAAACAGCTTACCGGTACGGGCAAAGCCAGCCTGAACTTCATCAAGGATCAGCAGGATGCCGTGCTCGCGGGTCACCTTACGGATACGCTGCAGCCACTCGGCAGGAGCCGGGTTCACGCCGCCTTCACCCTGAACGGCTTCCAGAATTACCGCCGCAGGTTTACGCACGCCGCTTTCAACGTCGTTGATCAGGTTGTCGAAGTAGTAGGTCAGTGCTTTAACGCCTGCTTCACCACCGATACCCAGCGGGCAGCGGTATTCGTGAGGGTAAGGCATAAACTGCACTTCCGGCATCATGCCGTTGACCGCTTCTTTCGGTGACAGGTTACCGGTTACCGCCAGCGCACCGTGGGTCATACCGTGGTAACCGCCGGAGAAGCTGATCACGCCGGAACGACCGGTGACTTTTTTCGCCAGCTTCAGCGCGGCTTCAACGGCATCGGCGCCGGAAGGACCGGTGAACTGCAGGCAGTACTCTTTACCCTGGCCTGGCAGTAAAGAAAGCAGATATTCTGAGAAGCTGTCTTTCAACGGCGTCGTCAGATCGAGTGTATGTAACGGCAAGCCGCTGGTAATGACATTTTGGATGCTTTGCAGGATATCAGGATGGTTGTGGCCCAGAGCCAGCGTTCCCGCACCGGCCAGGCAGTCAAGATATTGATTATTCTCAACATCGGTAATCCACACGCCTTCTGCTTTTGCGATTGCAAACGGCAGCTTGCGTGGATAACTCCTGACATTTGACTCAAATTCAGCCTGGCGCGCCAAATAGGTTTCATTGTTTCCTTTTAATGAATCTGCACCGAAAGTATCAATACGGACTTTATCCGTCATCATATCTCTCCTACAACCGTGAGTTTCAGAACGTCACAGTTGAATAAATGAATGAAAAGTTAACTGCTGTGAAAAAACGCGGCCAATATAGGCCATTTTAAGTCGCTACTCAATGATTAATTTTAATTAGTTGCGCTTATGATTTTATCATAGGAATCAATACGTTGTTGATTTGCTGAGCAATCGCCTTTCAAGGGATTTGTTCCAGTCGCTTTATGCATAAATTTTCGATTTATGAATATTTAAGGCAATAACGGAGGAGGGGCTATTGTTTGCAAAAACCACAATAAGAGCAAAAAGTGAACAATATCAAGGCGAATTGCTCAGTTAATCAGCAAATAAAGCGCGGGAATTACGTAGATTTACAGATGATGATGTTGCTGGATTTGCATAATCCACAGCACTTTTGCTGTCTCAGAACCGTGATTAAATACGCTATGGGTTAAATGACTTTTAAACTGGAAACTATCGCCCGCCAGTAACGTGACGCTGTCACCTGATACGGTAAGCGACAGTTCACCTTCCATCAGCAGGCCCGCTTTTTCCCCGTTCCCCATCAACATTTCCCTGGGGCCGGAGCCGGGTGGAATGGCGATCAGCATAAACTGTAAGTCATGTTCACCGCTTGGCGACAGCAGCTCTTTGGCAACGCCGCTCTCACCAACGTGAAAATGAGGACGGTCCTGTCGCCGCCGCACAAAATGCTCCGGCCCGCAAGCGGGCGGTTCGTCGGCATCCAGCAGGGCGGTCAACGGCACGCCGAGGGCAATACGCAGCTGTTCCAGCATCCGCACCGTGGGATTGGTCTGGTTGCGTTCTATCTGGCTGATGGCTCCGGCTGAAACACCGGCCTTTGCGGCAAGCTCATTAATTGTCAGGCCGCGCAGTTTGCGCATCTGCCGCACTCGCAGGCCGATGTTAGCCTCAAGGGATAACGTGGGTGACTGACTCTGTTTATTCATTTTACCGAATCCCGTAGCGCATCAGAACTGCGATTGATATTCAGTATAATGAATTAACCCCAGCCTTTGTCAATCCTGAATCGCTTTACCTTTCTTATAATCCACAGATTTAATAATTTATCAAAATCATATGGTTAAATAACTTTTGCATGATTCTCAGCGCGGCTTTGAGGGCAATAAGTATTCCCTATGCTCCAGCCTGTGTTGCGCGTTGACATCTTTTTTAGTGAAGCAGATATTCAATATGTTGAATATTTGCTAGCTATTTGAGCGCTAACACTAACGCCGGGGAGAAAGAATGGACTGGAGCAGCGTGCATAATTATCTGCCTTTCTTGCTGAAGGGTGCCGAAATGACCATTACGATTACCGTGCTGGCGCTGATCATCAGTACACCGCTGGGCCTGCTGTGGGCTGCCGGGAAGATGAGCGGGTTGCGTATTATTGTCTGGCCGGTATCGATCATTATTAACATCACCCGCGGTCTGCCTATGATCGTGGTGCTGTTTTATATCTACTTCGTGTTTCCCGATATTGGCATCACGCTGACCGCGTTTCAGGCCAGCGTGATCGGTATTGCCTTTTGTTTTTCCTCCTATATTGCCGAAATCTTCCGCGCCGGGATCGAATCCGTCGATCGCGGCCAGCTGGAGGCCGCGCGTTCCATGGGCATGGGTTTCGGCAAAGCCATGGTGCGCGTAGTGCTGCCGCAGGCGTTTCACGTCGCGCTGCCGCCGTACAGCAATACGTTGGTAATGATGCTGAAAGATTCCGCGCTGGCTTCCACTATCGCCGTCACCGAGATGACCCGCCAGGGGCAGCTGATGGCCTCATCCACCTTTGATAACACCACCATTTATACGCTGGTCGCCATTCTGTATCTGGCGATGTGTCTGCCGCTAATGGCGCTGACCAAACGCCTGGAAACCCGCCGCCTGAAAGGAGCCTGAGATGATCGAAATTAACGATGTGCATAAACGCTTTGGCCCGGTTGAGGTGCTGAAAGGCGTCAGTTTCAACGTCAAACAGGGGGAAGTCGTCTGCCTTATCGGGCCGTCCGGCTCCGGTAAGTCGACCATTCTGCGCTGCATCAACGGTCTGGAAAGCTATCAGGGCGGCGAGATCCGCGTGCTCGGTCAACGTGTGGATAATCAACAGCGTTCGATTAACGATCTGCGTCGCCAGGTGGGGATGGTGTTTCAGCGATTCAACCTTTTTCCCCATCGTTCTGTGCTGGAAAACGTGATGGAAGGGCCAATTCACGTCAACGGTGAAGCACGCGCCGTTGCCGTGAAGCGGGCGAAATCGTTGCTGGATCTGGTCGGTCTGGGCGAAAAAATCAATGCATGGCCACAGCAACTCTCCGGCGGTCAGCAGCAGCGCGTAGCCATCGCCCGTACGCTGGCGCTTCAGCCGAAGGCCATTTTGTTTGATGAGCCCACCTCCGCGCTGGACCCGGAACTGGTGGGCGAAGTGCTGCAGGTGATGCGCAATCTGGCGCAGGAGGGGATGACGATGATCGTCGTCACTCACGAAATGCAGTTTGCCAGCGAAGTGGCCGACCGCGTGTGCTTCCTGCACAGCGGCAACATCGTTGAGCAGGGAACCACCGATCGGGTGCTGGGAAATCCGCAGGAGCCGCGCACCCGGGATTTCCTGCGCCGCGTACTGCGCGAACCGGCCATTCATCACTGTGAGCACTGCCGAAAAATTGCCTGACCTTCACTCTCAATGGGACGATAAAAATGAAAATGATCTCCAACCTAAAGTGTTCACGCCTGTCTTCTCTGCTGCTGGCCGGTGCACTGTGCTGCGGAACATTTGCCAGCGTTGCGCAGGCAGAAACGCTGAAGCTGCTCGCCGGTTCGACGCCTGCAAGCCGTCCGACCTGCTTTATGGATCTGGAAACCGGTAAGTTCCAGGGCTTTATGCCGGAAGTGGCGGAAGAAGTGGCGAAGCGGGCCGGATTTGAAGTGAGTTTTAACGCTATTCCGTTCTCTGCGCTTTTGCAGTCCCTGCTGTCCGATAAAATCGATATGATCGTGGCGGGCATGTCGCCGACCGACCAGCGTAAAACCAAAGTCGACTTTTCCGAAGGGATCACTGGCATCGGCGAGGGGATTTACGCCCGCGATGATAATAAAAAGGTCTACCGCACGCCTGCCGATTTCAAAGGGGAAACCATTGGCATCATGGCCGGCACTGACTACGGCCGCCGAATTGCCGAAATGAATATCGCCAAAGAGGTGAAATTCTATGAAAATGCGGCGGATCTGGCACGCGATGTGTCGCTTGGCCGGGTCAGCATCGGTATGAACGATTATCCCATCCTGAAAGGCCAGGCCAGCATTGGCAATCTGAAGGGCATGCACGTGGTGGAAACCTATCAGGCCACAAAAGTCTCGCCGGTGGCGTTTGCCGTGCGCAAGGGTAATGGTCCGCTGCTGGAAAAAATCAACGCGGCCCTTACCAGCATGAAACAGGACGGAACGCTGGAAAAAATCCTGAATAAATGGGGCATTCAGTATATCCCGGCCTGATTGGCTGATTGGCTGATTGGCTGATTGGCTGATTGGCTGATTGGCCAGGCTAATGTGTCGGCGCGGGCTTACAGGATTGTTGTCGCCGTCCACAGGCGGCAGGGAATCTCTCTGCCGCCTCTGGTGGAAGGCAACCAGCAGCGTTAATATGTCCGAAAAAAACGACAGGGTTTTTTATGTCCCGCCCCGAACTGCAAGACAGCCTCAAATTTGCCGAGCATTACACTCATCCTGATTTTCCTTTATATGAGGCAACCTCGCTAAGAGCCGATGCCGACTACAGCGAAGCGATCGCCTTCTTCGTTACTGGCGTTGAGGATGATCCGCTGTGTCAGAACAATCTGGCGATATTTTTCGCCCTCGGCATTCACTATCAGCAGGATCTGGAAAAAGCACGTACGCTGCTTATCTCGGCTATCGAGCTTAAACTGCCGCAGGCGTACTTCAACCTGGGCCTGTTGGAGCACTACCGCCTGATACCGCGCACAGCATCGACCCTACATCGCTTTACCAGCGCGCTGTCACTGGGCATAAAAGAAGCCAGCTATTATCTTGGTCAGCATGAAGAACGGAACATCAGCCATGCGGATTTCGATGGCAATGCCATGGATCGCTCCGAGGCGTTTGGCGATGCGCGAGTCAGATCGTTGAGATACTACGCCGTTGCTGCGGATGTCGGACACGTTCTGGCGCTGACCCGCATGGGGGATATTTATCATAGCGAAATGGAGGTGAGAGACGATGCGCTAGCGATGAAGTATTACTCGCAGGCGGCGCAGAAGGATCATCTTCCCGCTATGTTTTCGGCGGCAACGTTATTGACCCGTGGCTACAGTCCGCGGCTCAGCGTGACTGAAACGAATAAGTCCGCGTTTTACATCCATGAAGAATGCGACCCGGAGCGCATCACGGCATTGCAGGCGATAATTATTGAACAAACCCGCGATCGAGAGGCTGCAATTACGCTGCTGAACCGAGCCTGGAATATACACCGGTCCGTAGAAGCGCTGGAAATGATGGGGGATATCCGTAAAGAACAAAACGACTATCGGGGTGCGGGAGCGTATTACATGACGGCGATGCATAAAGGCAGTATTCCCTGCCTGGCGAAGTGCGGCGAAATGTTTTTAATCTGTGATGAGATACGCAGTAAAACAATAGCGAGGGATCTGTTTAAACAGTTCAAAGCGCGGCTGGCCGAGTCACGTATTCTCAATCCTAAGATGCTGGAGCTGACCGAAATGATTAACAGCTATAAGGAAGCGCTGAAGCCAATCCCGAGGAAGAAAAAAGGGGTCGAGGGTGATAGCGGTAAGAACGCCGAATGAAGCAATCAAAGGCTCAATCTGACTATTAATGAGAATAATGCGCTCACTGTTCGTGCCGGACAACTTATCACAAGGTTCCGGCACATTGAGCCTGGGGATTTTACTCCCCCGGCACAAGTTCTCAGGGCAACTTTCTGATCAAGCGCGCCGGGTTCCCGGCATAAATCCCTTTTACCGTCACCGGACGGATCACCACGCTGCCGGCGCCAATCACCGCACCGCTGCAAATCGAGGTGGTCAGCACGGTAGCACCGCTACCAATAGTGACGTTGTCACCGAGAGTAATTGTAATCCAGCTGCTGGTATCCGGGTCCGGCGCGCCGCTGCGGAACAGATCGTTGGCGAAGGTAACGTTATGGCCGATAAAGCAGTTTTCACCCACGGTGACGTTTTCGCAGAGAAAGCTGTGTGACTGGATGCGGCTGCCACGACCAATCACGCAGCCTTTCTGGATCTCAACAAACGGTCCGACAAAAACATCGTCGTCCAGCCGACACTGGTAAATATTTGACGGAGTGATGATTTTGACGTTTTCCCCGGTTTTGACATCACGAATGCTGCACTCAATGGTTTTCATCTGCATTTCATCCTTAAACTGCGTTGATACGATAGTGGTTAAGAAACCGATACTAACACCATCTGAAGCCGATCGTCAGGCGCGACCTTTACCCTGCTGGCGCAGCAGATAAATAAACCAGGGGGCACCGATAAAGGTGGTCAGCAGCCCTGCCGGGATCTGGTTAGGGAACATCACGATGCGGCCGCACCAGTCGGCGATCAGCATCAGCAGCGCGCCGATAATCGCCGCCATCGCCAGCTGCGGCATCGCCCGGCGGAAGCCCATAATGCGCGCCATATGCGGGGACATCAGGCCGATAAAACTGAGCGGCCCGACTGTCAGCGTGGCACCGGCGGTCAGCACCGACGCCAGCAGCAGGATCGTCATGCGCGAACCCGCCAGCGGTACGCCGAGCGATCGGACCGTATCGTTACCCAGCGGCAGCATGGTCAGCCAGCGGCGGCAGAGCGGCATCACCACCAGCAGCACCAGTGCGAGCAGCATACTGGAGGCCGCCTGCACAGGTTCCACGCCGTAGGTTGAACCGGAAATCCAGTTAAGCAGATTGCCCAACCGCGGATCGCCGCTGGCCAGCAGCAGGGTGACGATCGCCGAAAACAGCGTGCCCAATCCCACACCCGCTAGCAGCAGGCGCTGCGAGGAGAAGTGCTGCCGCCCGGCGACCAGCAGGATCGCCGCCAGTGTCAGGGCCGCGCCGCCGCTCCCGGCGTACAGCAAAGTGGCAAAACCGGCGGCGGGCAGGAAAAACATCACCGCAATGACCGAAGAGGCCGCACCAGCACTGATGCCCAGCACTTCCGGGCTGCCCATCACGTTGGCGGTTAGTTTTTGAATCAACGTGCCGGCGACGGCCAGCATGATTCCGGCGCTTAAGGCCGCGATCGTGCGCGGCCAGCGCCACGGCAGAACGCGCCAGAGATTATCACCCGCCCAGCTCAGCCCGCGGCTGTTGCGGCCGACCATCAGAACAATGACTAACGCCAGCAGCAGCAGCCCGGCGGCACAGGCTATCCACAGCCAGGGGCGCGTGCGCTCGGCGGCTGGTGCTGAAACCGAAGCGGCAGGCGGCGCGGAATGCCGCAGACGCGGCAGCAGCCACAGCAGGATTGGGGCACCGATCAGCGCGGTTGCGGCCCCGGTCGGGACCTCCTGCCAGACCTGCGCCAGCAGCACCATCGACTGATCGGACAGCCACAGCAGCAGCGCTCCGACCAGCGGTGCCAGCAGCAGGCGGGGGATCAGGCGACGCGCACCCAAAAGCCTCGCCAGCAGCGGGGCAAACAGCCCGATAAACCCAATAACGCCAACGGCGTTAACCAGCAGGGCGCTGAGCGTAATAGCCAACCCAAGCGCCATCAGCCGTGCCAGGTTAAGCCCCAGGCCAAGGTTGCGCGAAACGTCGTCATCCACCCCCAGCAGCGTCAGTGGCCGCACCAGCAGCAGCGCGATTACCAGCGCGATAGACAGGCGGGGAGCCAGTGAAATGACCTGCTGCCAGTCAGTCTGATTCAGCGCACCGCTACTCCATAAAAACAGGCTTTGCAGGTCCTGATAGTGGAACAGCGCCAGCAGGCTGTTTATCGCGCTGCAGTACAGACTGAGAACCAGTCCGGCAAGAATTAATGTCACCGGCGAAAGCCGTTTTCCCCAGGCGGTGCCGAAAACCGCCGCGCCGATAACCAGCGCGCCGAGCAGGGCGGCAACCGGCTGCATCGCCGCGCCGCCGGGTAGCATGCCCAGACTGAAAAGCGTGATTCCCAGCTGCGCACCGCTGGCCACCCCGAGCGTAGCCGGTTCCGCCAGCGGATTGCGCAGCACCTGCTGGAACAGCACACCCGCCAGCGCCAGCCCTGCACCAACCAAAAGCGAAACCGCCACCCGCGGTAGCGTTGTGTAATAAAAAATGATCTGACGGATATCATCGCGGTCAGGATGAAAGAGGGCATCAGACCATAATTGCCGGGGCAGAACCTGCTGCGCGTTATACAGACTGAGCAGCAGCGCAACAAAGCCCACCAGTGCCAGCAGCGCGAGGGATTTGTACTGAATTCTTACCATTGTTTTTCCTGTTGCTGCAGCATCCGGCAGAAACGCAGTGCGGAAAGGGTGGCACCGAAAATCCACAGGGCGGGCACGGTTCTCAGCATATTTTCCCTGACGAAGGGAATAGCCTGCCACAGCGGTGTGGCGGCTACGCGAGCCCTTGCCTGTTCATCGCGATGGTCCAGACAGATGGCGCGCAGCGGCGCAAGGCTCGCCAGGCGCTCAAGGCCAACCATCGCCGTGCCCCAGCCGTTATCATCGCCCTGCCAGGCGTTTTCAATGCCCAGACGGGTCATGACATTACCAAACAGGCTGTTTTTACCGAGGATCATTACGTGGCGATCGTCAACAAGGGTAAACACCAGCAGCGGCTGGCGGCGAAATCCTGCAAGCTGCCCGCGCGCTTCCTCTAACTGGCGATCGAACCAGGCTAAATGTTCCTGCCCGGCCTGCGTTTTTCCCAGCCGATCGGCCAGTTTCAGCAGACCGTCACTGACGGTGCGCAGCGGTTCCCCCTGTTCACTGGTAAAGCTGAACTCCATCGAAGGGGCGATGGTATTCAGCTGTGACGATCGCGGTCCGTAGCCTTCGGAAAACAGCAGCAGGTCCGGCCGCAGCTCGGCGATATATTCCAGGTTCGGTTCAGAGCGCCGACCAATATCCAGCACCGTCGGCGGAATAACCGGTTCAGCCACCCAGACACTGTAATCGTGGGTATCGGCGGCACCTAACGGTGTAACGCCGAGGGCAAACAGCATCTCCAGCGGCAGCCACTCCAGCGCAATAATACGCTGCGGTACGGTGGCGCTTGCTGATGCCAGCGGCAAGAGTGGTAAAAGGGCCAGCGCCGTCAGCAAACGACGGCGCGGCAAATCAACCCAATGCGGAGACTTCCCGGCCAACTGCCGGGAAGAATAACCATCAGAAGGCATAAGAAACGCTGACCGAGTAGTTACGCGGCGCACCGTACACGGCGTAATCGCTCAGCCAGGAATAGTAGCTGCGGTCGAACAGGTTATTGACGTTGGCCTGCACGGCTACCTGCTTGTTAACCTGGTAGCGGGCAAACAGGTTCGCCAGCGGGTAGCTGCTCTGATAAACGCGGGTCGTTTCGCCATCCGGTCCTGTCGCATCCTGGAAGGTGCGGCTCTGCCAGTTGACGCCACCGCCGACGGTCAGCTCACGCAGCATCGGCAGCTGGTAGCGGGTGAACAGTTTGAACGAGGTCTGCGGCATATTGCTGTTGAAGCGGCCTTCCGTATCTTTGGCAACATAGCGCGTGGCGCCGAAGGTCATTTGCAGATTGTCGGTTACTGCACCGTTGATCTCAAACTCCGCACCCTTGCTGACTGCACCTTTGGTCGAATAGTACGCCTGTTCGCTTGATCCGTTAACGAAGTTGTCGCCGTCGGCCTGCGCGGCGTTTTCCTGCTCGATGCGGAACACGGCGAAGGTGGCGGTCAGACGACCGTTGTACCAGTCCGATTTCAGGCCGGTTTCATAGTTTTTACCGGTGACCGGCGACAGATACTTACCGTCGCGATCGCGGTAGGTTTGCGGCTGGAAGATCGAGGTGTAGCTGGCGTAAGCCGACCAGGTATCGTTAATGTCGTAGACCAGGCCACCGTACGGCGTAATGTTGTTTTTACGCACGTCGCCGCTGCTGCCCATGGTGCTCCATTCGGTATAGCGCGCACCCAGAATCAGCGCTAACGGGTCGGCCAGCGAGAAGCGCGCGGCAGTATAGGCAGATTTCTGCCGAACAATGTCATCGGCGTTCTGATACCAGTCGCCCCATTCTGGCTCCTGCGCGCTGCCGTCCCAGCTGTTAAAATCGCCCATCTGGTCATAATCCAGCGAGCCATCGGCGCTGTAGGTGGCATTATGCTGGCGGCTGTAGCTGACGCCTGCCACCAGTTCATGCTGGCGACCGGCCAGTTCAAACGGACCGCTGGCGTAGGTATCCACCGACTCCAGCTTGCGCTTGCCGCGATCCTGGCTACCGAAGCCGGACACGCCCTGACCGGTGGTCACATCCGGGAATTCCATCACGTACAGCAGTTTATCGTTAAAGGTTTCTTCCGCGTGGGTGGCATTAACGCGGAACGACCAGCCGTTATCAAAGTTATGGCTGACGTTGGCAAAAATTTTACGCGAATCGGTGCTGTAGCGCGTCCAGTCTGCCGCCGGGTTGGTACTGCGGTTAAAGTGGGTACGTGAACCGTCGCTGTACCAGGTCGGCAGACCGCCCCAGGTTGGATTGCCGGTATTACTCTGCTGATAATCGTAGCCGAGCGACAGGGTGGTGTTGTCGGTGACGTCGGCATCAATCACGCCATACAGGAACTTTTTGGTTTTGTGGTAGCGATCCAGCCAGCTGTCCTGATCCTGATAACCGGCTACGATTCTGCCACGCACCGTGCCGGCTTCGTTAAGCGGGGAGGAAACATCGGCCACATAGCGCTGCTTGTCCCAGCTGCCGTAGCTGGCGGTGAGATTGCCGGTAACCTCTTTGCTGTCCGCATGCTTACGGACCATATTCACCGAGGCGCCCGGGCTGCCCGCGCCGGTCATCAGCCCGGTCGCGCCGCGAACGATTTCAATGCGGTCATAGATAGCGGTGTCTTCAGCCGCATCGCCGTAGTTCCAGGTATCGCTGACCGAGGTAGGAATATCGTCATAGGTGTAGCTGCTGATCTGGAAACCACGGGCGAAATAGGCCGAGCGCTCGCTGTCGATTAGCTCGGTGGAAATGCCGGTGGCGTTATCCAGCACGTCGCCCACCGATTGCAGATCCTGATCCTGAAAGCGCTGTTTTGTCACCACGCTCAGCGACTGCGGTACGTCACGCGGCGCCAGCAGCATTTTCGTGCCGGCATGGGTGGTTTTCACCTGATAGTCCTGCGCTTCGTTTGCATCGCCATCGTCTGCCGTCGCCGTTACCACCAGGTCCTGCTGCGCGTTATCCTTTTGCGACGGGGCCGTTGAATCTGCTGCGTGCGCCGGGTGGGTCAGCGTATGAATCGCCAGCGCCAGCAGTGAAACGGTAAAAGTATGTTTAACAACCGATGCGCGCTTAGCGGCACCGTTCTCCCTGCCAACAAAAGACATAAAAGCATTCCTCATGCGGAATAGTGATTTAAATGATTATGATAATCATTTTTCTTCGCAGGCTTATTGTAAAGATTTCATTGTCTTGTGTAAAAAAATATAAAACATTAGATTTCAATGAATTAACGGGCAGTTAAACGAAAGCATGTGCTGCCGAATGGAGGCCAGCGAAAGGACCCGCATCTGTGGAGTCGGCAAGACATCAAGGATGATTAATTTGCTGATTTCTCTGCAACATTACGATGAAAATCGGAAACAGTAGCGCCGCCACGGCAGCGATGATTAACAGCCTGTCAAGATGCCAGGCTGCCCCGTCTTCCCCAAGCAGCAGCGGAGCCAAAAAGAATGCAACGGTAGTAGCGAGGTGCATTAACGACGTTTGTAGTGCCACAAATTGGGCCCGCTGCCCCTCGGAGGGATACGAAATGGTGACCGCCGATGACACCACCAGACGACTATAGGATGCGGCGAGAAACAGGACAATAAACAGTCCAGACAGCGGAGAACCGGACGCAGCCATGCCGAGACTGAGCAGAAAAATAAGCGTCGAACTAACAGCCAGTTGTCGTGCATTACAGTACGCCAACAGTTTCCCGGTTATTTTGGTGGCCAGCAGGCCTGCAATGCCTCCGGCAAGAAACCCCCAGGGTAACAGCGGCAGTGCCAGCCCCATCTGCCGCGTCAGCAACGGAACCAGAATCGGAATAATCAGCATCGGACTGAACTGCACCAGGGCATTTGCTGAGGCAAAGAGCAGGGTATTTTTACTTAACGTCAGCGGAGCAGGAGCATGCCCAATCGACGTCTCTGCAGGAACGAAGAGGGTAACCAGTGGAATAGCAAGCAGGCACAGCAGGCCTATGATGTTCAGTGAAAGATGCCAGCCGAAATGGGTACAAATCAGTAATATCAGCGGCATTCCAGCAATGCTTACCATTGAAAACGCGGCAATGACCGTCGCCAGCATCTTCCCACGCATATCGGATGGGGTTTGATTGATCAACAGACCGATGGCGACACCCATCGTTGTACCGCCAATCATACCGGCTAAGAACCGGAGTATCAGCAACACGCCGAAACTCTGCGTTAGCGTAGCCATGACCGTCAACGTGCCCAGCAACGCCATATTCAGCATTAAAAAACGTTTTTTATTCACCCGACCCAGCCAGTAAAAAGCGGAGAAACCGGAAATAACCGCACCTGCGGTGTACAAACCCGAGACATAACCTGAGTAAGAAACGGGGACGGCGAAATCAATGGACATAAATGCGAACAGTGGATTAAAAACCATATATTCCAGCGCATTAGCAAACTGAACAAGTGCGATAACCAGTGCCATATGGCGCAGTTGACGGGGATGAAGATTCGACATGGCAGATAACCTGAATTGAAAGAAGAACCCAGCTTAATCTCTATCAATAATGATTATTAGCCGCTAAAAATTAATCATTGCGTTATCAAAAATGGGATGATGAACGCAAGATTATTACCCGGATGACGCACGATGCCGCTCGAATTTACACCGTTAGAATTAGCAAAACGAATTCAATTTATACCAGGTGAGAACCCGGTTTACTGATAATCGGGGAGGGGAAACGGGCCTCTAAGGGCCCGTATATTCTCAGGCAGAAAGCGTCGCCAGACGGGCAGCGAAGCCCATAAACAGCAGCGCAATAATACCGTTTCCGGCGCGTGAGACATTCTGACGCTGGCGGAAAAATGTTGCCATCGCTGCGCCGCCAAATATCAGCAGGGAGAGATAAATAAAGCTGAAGGCTTCCAGGATAGCCGCCAGCAGGAAATAGGACAGGCCGGTATGGGCATAGTTGTAATCAATAAACTGCACAAAAAACGAGATATAAAACAGAATAGCTTTAGGATTGGTCAGGCTGAGCGTAAGCGACTTTCTGAAAACATTTTCCTGACTCAAGCTGACTTCTTCAGCATGATGATCTTTAGCAAAAAAATTGGCGTGAATAATTCTGATACCAAGGTAGAGCAGATAAAAAGCCCCCAGTAAACGCACCAGGGTAAATAACAGCGGCGAGGCTTTGATAATCGAGGCTACGCCGATAAAGGACAGGAAAATCAACAGGGCATCGCCGGTGAACACGCCCAGCGCAGCGCGATATCCGACGGCAACACCTCTGGATGCGGCGGTCTTCAGCACGTAAATCGAGTTCGGGCCCGGCGCGATAATAATTAACAGCAGGCCCGCAATATACGTCCAGAGATTGATAACGCCGAATTGTTCCAGTAACACCCTGACCTCCTTGATAATCAGACTTGCGCAGACCTTTACAGCCAGACGCAGATTGCAGGTCAGTATTCTAGCGCCTGATGTCGTCAGGGTTAACTTCTTTCGCAAAATCAGTGTTGCAGCGTGTCAAGATCCTCTGCCATCAGTCCGGTAACGGCAAGAACTGAGTCTGCATCCATTCCACGGGTAAGAAGTGAGCGGGCAATGGTCAGTGCGGCTTCACGCTTACCTTTAATCACTCCCTGCTCTTCACCAAGGAGAATGCCTTTCTTAAGACCTTTCTTGATACCTTTCTTAACGCCAATCTGTTCAAGCTGTTGCGCAATAGTCATCAGTCCGTCCTTATGCTGAGGCATCCTTTGTGCCAGTTTCCGTACGAAAGCAGACGCATCCGGGGCTTCCCCTGTCTGCACCAGGTAGTTTATCAGCGAAACTAACTGCTGTCCTGTGAGATAGCCTGCAATTAAGACGGTGCAAAGCCGATCGAGTAATTCTGTCAGATCGCGCTGGTGGATATGTTTCTGCAACAGCGTCATTTCCGATTGACTAGTAAATTTCTGGAGGCACCTTCAGAGATTATTTTGTAGATGTAACATTGCCATTATTGGCGCAGGTTTAGTTAAACCCGTTCTCCATAAAATCAACCATCGCACCATTGTGTGCATCGACATTACGGATATAACGCATCAGGGTTTCCGGTTTTTTCCACGTGCCTTCCTGCATAATTTGCGGAACGGAATAGCCCTGCCGGGCCATATCCTGGGCAGCCCCGACGCGAGCACTGTGTCCGCTCCATCCCTGATAGCGACCTTTATTTTTCTTTGCGGGCGTAGCCGGGCCCACCTCGCGCCACGCCTGCAAAAAAATATTTTCCAGCGCCGGGAGCGTTAACGGCCTGGCGTTGTTGATTCTGGCCGAATTAGAACGATGAACGGGGCAGAACAGATAAGCATCCGGTTCGGCTGCCAGCCCGGAAATCATCAGCCATTCCGTCAGGCGCTGCGAGGAGTGGCTGCTCAGCGCTTTAATCAGCCCGCCGGTCTGAACAATGGTTTTGGTCCACGCCACGTCCAGAATAATTCGTCCATCCTCCGTCCGGCTGATATCGCCCACCCGCAGTCGGGAAAGTTCACTGACGCGCAGCAGGGTATTGTAGGCCAGATGCAAAAAAGCCAGGTCCCGGACCTGCTGCAGTCTGTCCGATCCTGCCCAGCGTGCATCCAGCCGGGAAAGATCGCTCAGCCGAAAAGGCACGGCCTGGCCGGTGCGTTCGCCGCTGACGACCGCACTGCGGTTAATCTTTTTGAGGGTGCGAAACACCAGCGGCGACGTGCCGGGAGACACCAGACCAGCATTACGATGCAACATAGCGATCAGCGCGGCGTGGCTGGCAATAGTTGAAGAAGACCGACCGCGGCTCTGTAGCCAGGACAGGTAGTCACGCAGATCGGCAGGGGAGATCGGGAAAAACGTTCGGCCATGTTCTTCCGCCCAGCGATAGCAAATGCGCATCACGCTGAGCAACTGCCGCCAGGTGTTTGGCGAGAAGGCATCTTTGTCCTCGACGAATTCTTCAAGCGTTGTTCGCATTGCATCGTCAGCTGTTGAAGAAAGAAAAAAGGACTGATTCTGAATGTGTTTGGTCATTTTTACTCTCTGCCTTCCCGTGACGACTTAAGCCCGGCCATCCGGTCAAATGTACCGTCACGCAGAACGAACCGGTGGTAAAGCGCCGCCAGAATATGCACGGCCATGATGCCGCAGAGCACCCATGCCAGCAGGGCGTGCAGCGCATTGGCCGGTGCGATCATCCAGCCGATTTCCGTGCCGGTTTCCGGAATGAGGGGCAGTCCCCAGGGGCTCCATCCCTCGCCGCTGCCGTACACGCGCAGAAGAGCAATCGCCGGGATGATAAACATCAGGGCATACAGCATCAGATGAGCGACGTGGGCGGCGGTGCCCATCCATCCCGCTGAGCGGGGCGGGCGCCGGTGCCTGTTGGTGAACCCCCATGCGGCACGCACGACGACGAGCGCGATAGTCAGCAGGCCGACCGTGCCATGATCGGGGCCGAACCGGGCGATGTTTTCGACAGTTTCTGAAGGGTTGAACTCCTTCCAGCTTAACGCCATGATCAACTGCCAGAGAAGCAGGTAAGCCATTCCCCAGTGCAGGATGCGGGTGACCAGGCCGTAACGTTCGGGCGTGTCCATCCACTGGCGGCCGGTACGATTGGGCTCTTTCATGCTGCACCTTCCGGGGTAGCGGGGAGAAAAGAGGGCAGGTATTGGGTGAATTCTGTCATATTTGCTGAATAAATCGCCTGTCATTACCATCGATCGCGCTACGTGAATTCTGCCGAATTAGCAGAGGGATTATGCGCAACTTTTCACGTAGCGACGCCATTTTTCACTGTAGAATTGCCCGGTTGCAGCCCGGGAAAAATCAGGCATCCAGGCGGACGGCGAAGTCCGATCCCGCAGCGGATCGTATGATAGCGTAATTTTGATCCAAGATCCTGACTTTATATAATGCCTATTATATAAAGTTAGAAAATAATCCGAGAGATCTTTATTATAATTATTGATATTTATCATCAGGTTAGATAATGAAGGGCGGCTGCGGTTTTATCATCGCGATCCAGTGAACAGAATGCGAATCTGAATTAGCGGAATCCCGAGGGTTCAATACCGTATCGATCGCTGAACTGCCTGCTAAAGCTGGTCACGGAACTGTAGCCGACGCGGCCCGCCACCGTTTTTACCGGAAGATCGGAGGACATCAACAAACGCAGCGCTTCTGCCACGCGGGCCTCGATAATAATCGCCCGCAGGCTGGTGGATTCAGCGGCCAGACGGCGGCGCAGCGTGGCTCCACTAAAACCCAGCTGCTGTTCTATTTCAGCGGCATGCCATAAATGGGCAGGATCTTTTGCTACCATTCGGCGAATCTTCATTGCCAGGCCAGGATCTCGTGCGCGCAGCAATCCGTGGCAGCCCATGGCATAAAGCATCAGCACCACTTCGACCATGGCATGGAGAGAAAGGGGGCGTATACCGCCAGTCATCGCCTTAACCCAGCGCTTAAGCGGTGCAAGCAGATCGCCGACGGACACGGCAACCACCTCACCAATGTCCTGTTGCGCGGGGTCGGCAAGCAGCAGCCGCGCGGCCTCCAGCTGTTCCTCCGCCAGCGACAGGCTCAGCGCAACAAATTCTCCGCTGTCTTTGCAGGGCGCATATTCGATGTCCAGACTTCTGGCATTCGGGACGACCAGCATCTGACCGGGGTGTACGGTTACCCAGTCACCGTTTTCCCGGTAGCTGAAAGTGCCCTGAAGTGGAAAAGAGAAGGTCGCGACTTCCGCCTCAAAGCGTTTTACCTGATGGGTTTTCACCGCCCGCAGGCAAACGCAGGGCAAAGGCGACTGAGAGCGCGCAAGCTGGAGCAGCTGGTGAAGCAAATGCTGCACCTCAACATCATGGGTTTCAGAAACCTGCATAGGACCGTCAAAAGGGAAATGGAGTTTTTACTATATGCCGCCCGGGTCTGTTTTCTCAAGCGGCCTGTGCTTTCATCGCGTTTTAACCTCAGATCACCGGCGACCAGAGGTCGTAGTCCAGTGCGAACGTTACGCCATCACGTTTTACTTTACCGGTTGTGGGCAGATTAAAATGCATCCCGCTGACCGACAAATTATCACTGACCGCGCGGTCAAGCAGCTGATGACGCACCGCCGATGCTGAAGCCGGATCGCTGTCGAAGGCAATAGTCACCTCCGGCTGGGCAATCTGAATATGAGGGAAATGTACAATATCTCCCCAAATCAGCAGCGATTCGCGTTCATCTCCCAGTAAATAACCGCTATGCCCCGGCGTGTGGCCAAACAGAGGAACGGCCTGAATACCTGGCAGAATCGTTTCCTGACGGAACGGCACCAGCCGATCGTCATAGGCGTTAAAGGCGTTTCTTGCCAGATCGATAAACGGGCGCTGGGCGTCCGGCACGCTGGCATAGCGATTTTCATCCCGCCAGAAAGCCAGCTCTTTTTCATGCACAAACAGCTGCTGTACGTTGCGGAAAAGAGGCGTTTGTAGCGGACCGGCCAGGCCACCGATATGATCGGGATGGGCGTGCGTCAGCAAAACGGTATCAATCTGCAGCGGATCGATACCTGCGGCGGCCAGCGCCACCGGCAGTCGGCCGCCCCAGCCATTAACGCCGCCGGCACCGCTGTCGATCAGAATGGTGCGATCCGGCGTCTGGACAACATAAACGTTGATATTGATACGCGGCACGGCTGGCGCACCGCGCCGTTCCAGCAGCGCTTCTGCCCGCGAACCGTCGATGCCGGAAAGGAGTTCAAACGACACGTCCAGATATCCGTCGCTGAGCATTGTCACCAGCATGTCGCCGATATTTTTGCGGTTAATGGCCGGTGCCTGCCAGGTAAGCTGAGTCATTATTTTCTCCTTGAGCCGATTTCATTCAGTCAAATCATGCCGTTAAGCATAGCAAGACCGATCTCATCGTTTCGCTCACTTTGGCTCGCCAAACGCTCAATCCATCGCATTCACTTCCTGTATAAGGTCAATCAACGCTCGAAGCGCGACTGGAATATGGCGTCTTCCTGCATAGTAAAGTGACAGACCGGGCATCGGCTGTAGCCATGGAGACAACACGCTAACCAGCTCGCCGTTGCGCAGCTCATTTTCGATATACCAGCGAGGGATCTGCGCGATGCCTGAATCATGCCGTACGGCGGAAAGCATCAGCTGCGGGGAATCAAGGATCAGCGGACCAGGCACATGCAGCGTGAAGAGCTCCCCTTGGCGATGGAACTGCCAGCCAGAAGGCAGACCGCCGGGCAGGCGTCCGCGAATGCATTGATGATGCATCAAATCTTCCGGCGTTTGCGGCGGGGGATGGCGATCGAAATAAGCCGCAGAAGCCACCACTGCCAGCGGGATTTCTCGGGAAATAGGCACCCGGATCATATCCTGCGGCACGCTATGGCTTGCCCGTATTCCGGCATCAAATCCTTCACCGATAACATCCACCATCCGTCCATCGGTAACGATATCCAACGTCATTTCCGGATAGCGTTGCAAATAGCGATGCAGAATCGGTGTAAAAATCATCAGAGCGGCACCCAGCGCACAGTTAATCCTTAACGTACCCGACGGCGACAGGCTTCGGCCGCTGGCTTCTTCCATCGCCTGCTGGATCTCGGCCACGGCGGGGCCAATCCGTTCAACAAACTGTTTGCCTGCATCCGTCAGTGAAACGCTGCGGGTGGTGCGGTGAAACAACCTGATGCCCAGCCGGGATTCCAGTCCGGCGACGGTATTGCTTACCGCCGTGGTTGACATCGACAGCTCCAGCGCCGCCGCGCGAAATCCCCGCCGCCTGGCCACGGCCAGTACCACATTCAAGTCTGTCACATCTCTGGACATTGTTTCGATTTCCGGGATTCTTCATGCCTGATTAACTATATTATCAAAACAATAGGTCGTCGATACACTTCATTCTTCTTCCCCATCAATACAGAATAGGAGCCATGCCATGTGGTATATCGACAAGGCCTATATAGGCGGTAAATTTGTTGCGGTCAGCGGCAGCAAGGAAATTGAGAGTATTAATCCGGCAAATGAAAAGGTCATTGGCCGCGTGCGTCTGGCTGATCGCAATGATGCCCGACGGGCGATTATTGCCGCATCACAGGCGCAAAACCGGCTACGGGAAACCTCCCGAAAGGAGCGTGTTGAGATGCTGATGGCGCTCAAATCTGCCGTTTTACGCCGGACGGCAGACCTTCAGCAGGCCACTATTGAGGAATATGGCGGGCCGCTTTCTCGTTCACGCTGGGTCAGTCAGTATGCTTCGCAGTGCTTTTCCGATGCTGCGGATACATTACAGAGTTACCCCTTTACGAAGAAAATCGGTGCGGCAACGGTGGTCATGGAGCCTGTTGGCGTGTCGGCACTTATCGCACCGTGGAACAGCGTGACGGGCTCGGTATGTAGCAAGCTGGCCTTTTCGCTGGCTGCGGGCTGTGCATCGGTGATTAAACCCAGTGAACTGGGGGCGATGCAGACGCAGGTGCTGGCGGAGGCGCTGCACGAAGCCGGTCTGCCCGATGGGGTGTTTAACATTCTGCTGGGCAATGGCGACGATGTTGGAGATGAAATCTGCCGACATCCGCTGATTGCCAGAATATCCTTTACCGGTTCAACGGCCACCGGTAAAAACATTGCCCGTACGGCCACTGAAACACTAAAACGCGTCACGCTTGGACTGACGGGAAAATCCGCTTCGATTCTGCTGGATGATGCCGATCTTGACGTTGCGATTCCGCTGGCGATAAACGCTGCATTTCTCAATAACGGACAGGCCTGCGTTGCCGGGTCGCGGCTTCTGGTGCCAGAGTCGCTCTTAGAAGACGTCATCACGCGGGTCCGATTACATGTTTCCATGTTGAAAACGGGGTTGCCGGACGATCCGGCGACGGAGATCGGTCCTCTGGCTAACCGAAGCCAGTACGATCGTATCCAGCGCTACATCCGCCTGGGCATTGAACAGGGCGCGGAGATTATCGTGGGCGGTGAGGGTCGACCGGACGGATTGGAAAAGGGTTTCTTCGTCAGGCCCACGGTCTTTGCAAAGGTGGAAAACCAGATGGATATCGCCCGTGAAGAGATTTTTGGCCCGGTACTGTCCATCATCAGCTATAGCGATCGGGACGATGCCATCCGTATTGCCAACGACTCGATCTACGGACTTCAGGCGTATGTGTTTACCTCCAACACAGAAAGAGCGTTACACATTTCCCGGCACCTTCAGGCGGGCAGCGTGCTGAACAATCGCATTATCCCTGAACTTCTGGCCCCGTTTGGGGGCGTTAAGCAGTCCGGTATCGGGCGCGAATTTGGTATTTTTGGACTCGAATCCTTTTTGGAAGCCAAGTCCATTGTAAAGGGCTAGCGTTCGTGGAAAGGCCATGTCGGTGCCAGAGACATCATTTCGCCGATGCCTCTGGCCGCTGACCTCACTCAGCTACGCGCTTCGCTTAACAGCTGCTGTATAACCTGCTCCTGCTGTTCGTAATCACCTTCGCCAAAAGCGGTATAGCGCAACTGGCCCCTGGCATCAAAAATGTAGTGTGCGGGCCAGTACTGATTACCGAAGCGGTTCCAGATGGCATAGTTGTTATCGGTGACCACGGCGTAGGGCAGTTTCCAGCGGGCGATTGCAGCGGAAACCGCCTGCGCATCGCGCTCCCAGGGATACTCAGGGGTATGAACGCCCACCACCACCAGCCCCTGGCTCTGGTATTTATTGGCCCAGTCGCGTACGTGCGGCAAAGTGTGCTGGCAGTTAATGCAGTCAAACGTCCAGAAATCAATCAGTACCACTTTACCCTTGAGCGAATCAGGCGTGAGGGGTTCACCGTTCAGCCAGCCGGTATCGCCGCTCAGCGATGGCAGTGCGCTGCTGGTTTGCTGAACGGCTACCGGCTGCAGTTTGATCTGCGGCTGCGGGCGGGCAAAGTGCTCGCTCAACCGCTGCTCAAGGCGCTGGGCAAATTCCGGTCCGCTCTGTAGCTGGCTCTGCGCACCGCTGGCAACCAGCGCCACCGACCCGAGCATCAGCCCGCCCGCCAGCTGGCGAAAACGGGTGGTGATCATCATCCCCGGCCGCATCCGAGCCAGCAGTTCACGACCGGCAAACCAGAGCAGAGCAAGCATCGCGGCACATCCGCTGCCGTAAGCGGTCAGCAGCAGTGCAACGGATACCGATGATGTGCCGCTGACCGACAGGCTGAGGATTGCGCCCAGTATCGGTCCGGCGCAGGGTGACCACAGCAGGCCAATGGCCATCCCGGATAGCAGGGCTGCGGCCAGCCCCTGCTGACGATAGCTTTCATCATTAATCCGGTTGCCGAGGGCAAGCAGCGGACGGCTGAGCCACTGGGCCACTCGGGAGGAGAGCAGCGTTAATGCAACGAGGGTGAGAAAACCGAGTGCTATCCAGCGCCCGGCGGCGGTAACGCCGGTAACCCACTGACTGGTCACCGACACCAGCAGTGCCACGGCGGTAAACATCAACACCATTCCGCCGAGCAATGCGATAATTTTACCTCTGCTCCCGCGCACGCCGGCAAATACAATGGGGATCACGGGCAGAGTACAGGGGCTGAGTAAGGTCGGCATTCCGGCAATAAAAGCAATCAACAGCGTCATAGAGAAACTCCTTCAATAGCAAACGAGGTCAGGGTCTGCCTCCTCGGGCAGTGGGCCTATTTAAACGCTCGAATGTATTGGTGGTGTTTCTCGATCTGGCCGATTTTGTCAGCTCGTTTATCTGCGGGCGATAGCGATACACTTTGCTACAAACGCGTCTCACGCAGCATCACGGCCGCCTGCAATCCTCCCTGAGGCAGGTTACTGAGCGTCAGCGTGCCGTTCATCTGACCGACCAGCTGCGACGCAATCGCCAGCCCCAGCCCCGTGCCGCCGGTCTGGCGACTGCGGGAGTTTTCCAGTCGATAGAAGGGTTCCAGCACCACCTGCAGCTCCCGTTCGGGAATACCCGGCCCGCCGTCGCGCACGCAAAATTCCACGCACCCGGAGTCGGGTTTTGACAGCGTAATATCGGCACGATAGCCGAATTTAAGTGCATTATCGGTCAGATTAGTGATGACCCGCCGCAGCGCCTGCGGCCGAACGCTAAAGCGATCGTCGCCGTCACACGGTGTAAAACTCACCGGCAGCCCGATATCCTGATAATCGCAGGCAAGGGTGTCGATAAAGGCATTCAGGCTGACGGTTTGCGGTTTCTCTTCCAGCCCACCCGCGCTGCGGGCGTAAGCAATCCCTTCACGAACCAGCCGACTCATTTGATCCAGATCGCTGAGTAACTTATCGCGCAGATCCGGCTGTTCCGACATCTCCACGCGCAGCTTCATCCGAGTAATCGGCGTTTGCAGATCGTGTGAAATGGCCGCAAGAATTTGCGATTTCTCTTTCAAATGTTCCTGTATACGATCCTGCATATCATTAAACGCGCGGGCGGCCTGGCGAACCTCCAGCGGGCCGCCTTCCGGCATCGGCTGGATAGCCGGTGAGGCTGGTTTCAGGGTATCAACTGCGCGAATAAACTGCGTGAATGGCCGTGTGACCTGGCGAACCGCAAACCAGCCGCAGCCGATCAGCAGCATCAGCTGGGCGAACAGGACTATCGGTAACCAGGTGGCAATGGCAGGCATGTGCGGCCAGAGATTAATAGTCAGCGGGCTGCCATCATGCAGGCGAAGGTGGACCTGAATATGTTCGCGGCTGCCGGGAAGGGAGACGATCGTCATCGGCCACGTACTACCCAGCGCGGCCTTCAGAGAGTTAACCGCATCGCGCGAACGCAGGCTGGTGGCGGGATGGCCGGTCTCACCCGGCGACAGCTCATAGCTGTAGTTTCCTCGCGCCAGTCGGCTCAGCCACTGCGGGCGTTCGGCCGCAGGGAGCCTGTCGAGGATCGCCACGCTGGCGGCAACATCGTACTCCAGATTCCCCAGCATCACCGTTTTGGCACTGTTCATGCGCTCAATCAGCAGGCTGGCCAGCGTCATGCCGTTAGCAAGCAGCAGGCCAAGTGTGACGATCAGCAGCAGGCGGGCCAGTAGTGTTCGTGGCCACAGCCTCATTCGAGAGCCTCTTTGATAATGGCGGCGGCAGCCAGTACATAGCCTTCACTGCGGACCGTCTTGATCAGCAACGGTTCCCGCGCATCTTCCCGCAGCCGCTGGCGGAGCCGACTGACCAACAGGTCGATGGAGCGTTCAAACAGCTCCGCATCGCGACCCTGGGTCAGATTAAGCAGCCGGTCGCGGGACAGCACCCGCTGCGGATGATCGAGAAAAACCCGCAGCAGTCGATATTCCGCACCGCTCAGCGCCACCACCGTTCCCTGCGTATCCAGCAAATGTCGGGAGGTGGTATCCAGCTGCCAGTCGCCAAAAGCGATGATCCGTCCGGCTTCCGTCACCTGCAAATTCGGCGGCAGGGCGCGCGTGCGGCGGAGGATCGCTTTGATCCTCGCCAGCAGTTCACGGGCAACAAACGGTTTCACCAGGTAATCATCAGCGCCCATCTCCAGCCCAAGAATACGGTCAGCGTCTTCTCCGCGCGCGGTGAGCATCAGTATCGGCATATTTTTCTGCGGGTCGCTGCGCAGCTGACGACACAGCGTCAGACCGTCATCGCCCGGCATCATAATATCCAGTACGACCAGGTCGATATGCCTGTTCCCCAGTACCGACCGCATCTCGCGACCGTTCGCCGCCCCGGTTGCGGCGTAGCCTGATTTAATCAAGTAGTCGACGATCAGCTCACGAATGTCGCGATCGTCATCCACCACCAGTATGTGGTCGATATGTTCCAGGGGAGGCTCCTTAGTTACATGCCCGCTGCGTCAACGACGGCCTGAACGAATCGTTCAGGATCTTCCTGCGGAGGATTGTGTCCGATATTACCGCTAAACGTGCGGTGTTCATATTTCCCGCTGAACTTAGCCCGATAGGCCGCCGGGGCCGGATGCGGTGCACCGTTGTTATCGCCTTCAATGGTGATGGTCGGCACGCCGATGGTGGGAAGCGCCGCCAGCTTTTGTTCATAGTCCGCGTACTTTTCTTCACTCTTTTCCAGACCTAACCGCCAGCGGTAGTTACTGAGGGTAATCGCCACGTGGTCGGGATTGTCCAGCGCGCGGGCGCTTTTCTCGAAGGTGGCATCGGTGAATTTCCAGCCTGGCGACGCCTGCTGCCAGATCAGCCGGGCAAAATCTTTGGTGTTTTCAGCATAGCCTTTAGCACCGCGTTCGGTGGCGAAGTAAAACTGATACCACCACTGCAGTTCGGCCTGCGGCGGCAGCGGTTTACGGCCAAGCTCCTGGCTACCAATCAGATAGCCACTTACCGATACCAGAGACTTAACGCGTTCCGGCCACAGGGCCGCGACAATATCGGCGGTGCGTGCCCCCCAGTCATAACCGGCGAAAACCGCCTGCCTGATATTCAGGGCATTCATCAGATCGACCACGTCCTTCGCCATTGCCGCCGGTTCGCCGTTGCGCGGGGTTTTATCCGACAGGAAGCGCGTGGTGCCGTAGCCGCGCAGCCATGGAACAATCACCCGATAACCTTTAGCCGCCAGTTGCGGTGCCACCCGGGAGTAACTTTGAATATCGTAGGGCCAGCCGTGCAGCAGAATAACCGGCTGACCATCGCGTGGGCCGATATCCACATAGCCGACGTTCAGCATGCCCGCATTAATCTGCTTAATCTGTTCAAATCCGGTGCTGTAGTCCTGAACCGTCTGCGTTGCTGATGCCTGGCAGGCTGCAATCATAGCCATGGTGCCCAGCAGTAATGGCGATATGCGTGTTTTCATTTTTTACCTCAGGAGTTGTTTTGTTTGTTGAGGCTATGAAAACACGCTGATGTATGCGGAATGTTTTTATCTTTGCGGGTTGTGCATCAACCTGTATCGCTTAATAAGGCAGATACAGTGTGATACAAAAATCCCGCAGGATAGCCCGGAGCGAGGATTGCGTGCGGTGTGGGGTCAACACGTTAATTTGCGGTCAGCCACTGTCGCTGACCGTTGCGCGTGTTGATGGGGTAAAAATGGAGGATAACTTGTGGGGCCGATCAGTTGGCGTCAAAAATCACATAAACCTTACGCATCTGCGTTTCCACCACCCAGGTTCCCTGAGTATTGGCTTCGAAAAACAGCGTATCGCCGCCCTTAAAGCTGACTGGTTCTTCACCGTCGGTGGTGAAGGTGCCGCTGCCGCTGAGTATATGCATGACTTCCGCCTGCTTCACGCCGCGACGATAGCTGCCCGCCGAGCATTCAAAGATACCGGTATCGATATCCTCCTTGCCGGGAATTTTTTTCTCCAGCCCAAAGACCTTAATCGGCGGGCTGCCCGGTAAACCTTCCACGCTACCGCACGCTTCAAGGGATTCAATGGCGGCGGGCTGTGCAATTTTCTGTACTTTCATTTCAGGGTATTCCTTGCAGTGGATGCCGGAGCAATATCGTAAGGTGATGAAAAAAATCAGGTTAATGATGTGATGGCATTAAGATTAGCGAATTGATTAAGCAGATGGTCTGATTTATCGGCGGGGGTTTAACATTTTTACGCGAAAATCGGCGGGGTTAAGGCAGGAAATTTTTGCTATGCCGGGAAAAGGTCGCCCGTTGTTCGTCAGGCGCGGGGCAACCTTTTTCAGCACCTGGCGACAGCAGGCTTATTGCCCGGTCGTCGCCCGTTGGCGTAGCTTACTCCAGCCAGCAGCGATCGCCGTCGCAGACTACCTTTTTAGCTGGCTTATCGTCCGCCGGGATATTCTTCTGGCACTGCGCGGCCAGATCGTTAAGCGCCTGAATAATATCCTCATGCAGACCCGCGTGCTGCGCCGCGTCTATTGCCTTCAGCGCATACTGATGTGCATCCTGCCAGGCTTCCTGCCGGAATCTGACCAGCGTCAGGCTGCGGGCGATATGGCACCGGGTGATCCATTCACCGCTTTCTGTCGCCTGGCTTTCAGCTTCCAGCAGCGTATCGGCGGCAAAGGCGAGGAGGGCATCCTGACGAGCGATCTCCGGATTCACCTCAATACCGTCAACGATGATATAGCCGAGATCCTGGCAGAGTCTTTCCGTCGAGTCGCCGAATTTTTCTTTCAGTTGGCGGGCGTAGCTTAGCGCCGCATCTCCGCCGGGCAGCCGCAGCATCAGGGCCAGTTTCTCCAGCCCCAGCACCTGTTCCAGGCCCGGATTCTCTGCGAATGCGGCTTCGCAGGCGGCAATCGCGCCTGGCAGATCTTTATCGGCGGAGAAGGCCATCAGCTGCTTTTCCAGCACTTTCCTTTCCGCCACCATGCTGTCTTTTACCCACTGCCGGTACTCGCTGGCCGCACGTTCAATATCAAACGTACCGGCGACAACCTCGGGCAGCGGCGCATCCAGCTCCATCGGGTGACCAAACCAGGCGATACGGCCCTGCTGGTCAATCAGGAAAGCCGTAGGGATACCCTCCTGCCAGCTTGGCTTCAGCCAGCTGCCGGGGATATCACCCGGCTGTTCTGCCGTTGCCGCCGGGTTAAAGGCCAGGGTATAGCCCATTTCAGCCTCGCGTTCGCTGGCGAATTGACGTACTTCGTTAATATCGTCTTCCCAGATCGCGGCACCGAGTATCGTCACCTGCGGATATTGCTGCTTTAGCTGGCTGAGATGCGGGAAGGTGGCAACACAGGGCCCGCACCAGGTGGCCCAGCACTCCAGTACGTAAACCTGGCCGGGTTCAAACGCGGTAAACGCCTGTCCCTTGATAAATTCCAGGCGTGGGAATGAAGGCGCGGCATCGCCGATAAATAACGGGTTAACTGACATAATGACTCCGGTAATGTTAACTGCCTGCTTATTAACGCAGGGGATTTAATAGTGACCTGCCAGCAGGGTGATGAATTGCGCTTTCAGCCGTTCGCGATCCTCTCGGATCTGTTTCTCTATAGTGCCGATCAGTGTGAAATAATCGGGATTGTCGGCGATAAGCCTGCCGACAATATCGCTGCGCAGCGTTGTCAGCTGCTCTTCTGAATATTCTCCGGCTTGATTGGCAGTGTGATTCGCCAGCGCTTCTTCAAAGCGTTGATTAATTTCCTGCTCGCGCTGCTGCCACCGATCGCTCCATCCGCAGCGTATTTTGGCAACATGGTAGTTAAGGCCTTGTACGGCCGACAGCAGCTCGGTAAACAGGGTGACCGACTCAGCGAGCGGCCAGCACAGCGCTTCCAGAAGTGCAATAAGGTAATAATGCAATATCGAATCATCCGGCGACTGCGGCAAATCCATTACCGCCTGCTGCACACTCTGCCAGAGCGCAGCGTTCCCCGGCAGCGGCGGGCTGGCGCGATGCAGCACCGTCAGCCTCTCCAGCAGAGTCAGGATCGGCGGTGCAATCTCTTCACGGCACACTTCCAGTTGTTCCTGCACCGTGCCCAGCAGTGCGCTTAACATCGCGGGTTCAATACCGCTGAGATCCTGGCCCGCAGCGAGAGTGGTAAACCACTCTCGCGCCCAGTGGATATCGAACGCCTCATCCTCAAACGCAAGCCGATCGGCGAGCAGGGCAAAAGACGCGGGGAGGCCGGTCACGCTAACGTAATCGTCCAGCCCGCCGCGCACCGCGCAGCCGCTGAAGGTGCCGGATTCGCCCTGCCAGAAGGCACCGTGAGGATGAATTTTTCCGCTCAGCCAGCTGTTTTCAAGCTGGCTGAGCACCTGCTGTTTTCGTTGCGGGCTGCCGCCAAAGGCGATACTCATACGGCGGGTCCCTTGTCTGATTGTCCCAGCCAGGCGTTCAGGCGCAGTTTATTCATCACGCCGCTGTAGCGCGCCACTTCACGACCGTGACGGAACAGGATCAGCGTCGGAATGCTGCGAACCGCCAGCAGGCTGGCAATCTCGGGCCGTTCGTCGATGTTGACCTTCACCACCGCCAGTTCTCCGTTGCGCTGCCGCGCCGTTTCATCGATCAGCGGGGCAATCATCTGGCAGGGCTGGCACCATTCGGCCCAAAAATCCAGCAGCACCGTTGCCTCTCCGGCCAGCAGGTCCGCATGTTGATCGTCGGTTTTTTCTGTCACAGCGTTGGCTCCTGCGGTAGAACGTTGAGCGGGATCAGTCCCGGTAAGTCGTTGTCTTTCAATCGGATGACCGGTAGTCCTGGCGGCAGTGCGCGACAGATATCCGCTTCTGACTCAGCCATGTCCGCCACCACCACCCACGCCATATCCAGCGGCTTGATTAAGGACGCCGCCAGCCGTTGCAGATCGTCGGTGGTCAGGACGGATAGCTGTTGCGCATATCGTTGCCAGTAGTCATCGGTTTTTTGCTGGACAACGATAAAGCGGACATCCTGCAGCTGCTGACCTACGCCTTCCGAACCGCCGCGCAGCCGCAGCAGCTCTCCCCGGCGGAATTTTTCCAACTCTTCCGCCGTTACGGGCCGGTCGCCGTCGATCGCCGTCAGCTGATGCCAGACTTCATTCAGGGCATCGCCGCTGCAGTCGGCCTGCACGGTGGTGTAGAACCCCTGAATCCGTGCGGCTTTCGCCTGGGTCAGAATGCCGTGAACGCCGTAGGTCCAGTTATGTTCTTCACGCAGCGAGGCGTTAAGCCGGGAAGCGAAGCCGTTGAGCAGCGCCTCATGCAGCAGGTTGAAAGCCGCATCGTCCTGCGTTTCACCCGGTGGGATCAGCGAGGCGGCGGCGATGGTCGTCTGGCTTACTCCTGGTTTATCAATCAGATACACGGCAGCCGTACTGGCAGTCAGCGCCGGCAGAACCAGGCTTTCGCTGGCGGATTCACTGCGCCAGTCGCCAAACAGCGTATTCAGCTGGCTGATGAGGGCATCAAAATCACCGCTACCGGCAATCACAAGCTGCGCGCCGTCCGGCACCAGCAGCCGCTGCTGATGTTCTGACAGACCGGTGAAGCTCATCTCCGCCAGCGTGGCGGGCGTGCCGGAGCCGAACAGCGGCTGGGCGTAAGGGTGCCCGGCGGAGAACAGCGTCTGCGACAGCAGCAGGGAAACCATGCCGTCCGCCGTGTTGAGGTGGGATTCCAGTCGATTGATTTTACGACTGCGGCTGCGTTCAAACTCCTGTTCAGTAAAGTGGCTATAACGCACGCGGGCAGAGAACAGTGCCAGCGATTCGCCCAGACGAGAAGTCAGCGCCCGCAGCGTAACCAGCATATTGTCCTGGCCGATGCTGACATCCATATCCGCGCCCAGGCGCTCAGCGCGATCGGCTATCTCATCGGCGGTGAAATCCCCGGCTCCGCATTCAGAAAGCAGCTGGCTCAGCAGCTGCCCGGCCCCCGCCGTGGCAAATACATCCCACGAAGAACCGCGCGGGATAACCAGCGAGATCAGCGTTTCCGGCTGCTGTGGGCGGGAGGAGAAAATAATCGGCATGCCGTTATCCAGCCGCGCACGGCGCAGTTCAGGCTGGGCGAACTCGCCTGATAGTACGATCGGCGGCACCTCTCGTGGCGGCGACGGAATTTCCGCGCTGCGGGCGGTAAACGGAATAATATGCAGACTGTAGCGGTCTTCATTTAACCAGCGTGCGGCGGTCTGGCGAAGCGTCTCGCCGCTGACGGTCGCAACGCTGTTCAGCAACCGGCTGTAACCCTGCGCATCGCCGAGCATGCCGACGCTGAAAGAGAGCAGATCGGCGATATCCGTCACCGTCGAATAGCTCTTCAGCGCGCTGGTCAGATAAACCTCACGTACCCGTTCCAGGTTGTCTGCCGGGGTGCCGCTGGCGGTAAAATCGGCCAGAATCGCCAGAATCGCCGCTTCCAGTTCAGCGGGAGAAGCACCGTTCTGGGCCTGGGCCGAAATGGTCAGCTGGCTGCACACCAGCCCCGGATCGATCCACGCATTAACAAAGGTCGCTATCGCCGACTCCTGCACCAGCTGCCGGTGCATCACCGACAGCACGCTGTGGGTCAAAAGCTGCGGCAGCAGCAGCAGGGCGGTGGTATCCGCATCACCGTACGGCGGTAAATTCCAGCTCAGCATCACGCGGGCATGGGTCACCCGATCTTCGAGGATCTCCCTGCGCCCGCCCTGGATCGCACTGACCCAAACTGCGGGGCGCTGTAACGGCTCGCCCGTTGGGATATGTGCAAAAAATCGGCTGACTTTTTCTTTTGCCGTTGCCAAATCAATGGCCCCTGCCAGCGTCAGCACCGCGTTTGAAGGGCGATACCAGCGCTGGAACCAGGCGCGGGCATCCTCCAGCGTGGCATTTTTAAGATCGGCTTCTTCGCCCAGCACGGTATGCGCGTAGGGATGGCCGACCGGGAAGCAGGCTTTGATACTGCGTACCGACGCCATGCCATAGGGGGCGCTTTCACGCTCCTGTTTTTCGTTCAGCACCACGTTTAGCTGGCGATCCAGCACGTCCTGCTGGAGTCCTTCAAGAAAATGCCCCATGCGATCGGATTCCGCAAACAGGGCAAAATCCAGCGCCTCCAGCGGTACGGTCTGATAATAATTGGTGCGATCGCGGCTGGTGGTGCCGTTTACCTGTAATGCTCCGGCCTCGAGCATCCGTTCCAGATACGAGCCGGGCAGGTTGCCGCTGCCGCCAAACATCAGATGCTCGAACAGATGGGCAAAGCCGGTTTTCCCTGCGGGCTCATCCTTGGCTCCCACGCGATACCAGACGTTCACCGCCACCACCGGCGACTGGTGATTTTCGTGAACGATCACGGTTAAGCCGTTTTCCAGGGTGAATGTTTCACAGGGAATGGCCAGCGTATCGCTATCCGACAGCGCTCCTGCGCTATGCTGTTCGTTCAGATTTTGTGTATTCATGCAAACTCTCGATTTACCTGCTGCTGATTATCAGAATGTCCCGTCAACGCTAACCACCACATTGCGCGGCGCGCCGTACCAGTTGCCGGAATCCACGCCGCCAGTGGTGCCGTAGTAATGGCGGTCAAACAGGTTGTTGACGTTGAGCGCCACCGACCACTGGTCGTTAAACTTCCAGGCGGTGCGGGCAGAAAACACGCTGTAGAAACCCTGGCCAAACTGATAGGCCACGTAGTTATCGTCGCAGGTGCCGTCGGCATTGACCTTGCCGCACACTTCACCGGCGGTGAAGCTGCGGGTCTGCGCAATCACGCCCAAACCGACGCGGGTTTTATTCAGATATTCATTTCCGCTGAGCTGAAAATCATTCCACAGCTTGAACATATGCTTGGGGGTAAAGGACGACAGCGTTTTGTCCTGGCTGGTGTTTTCCGGGTCGGGACGGGTTTTATTGTTGTTATAGGAATAAACAAAATTCACCGACCAGCGCGGCAGCGGTTCACCGGTAATATCGAAATCGACCCCTTCACTGGTTTCTTCAGCACTGCTCAGGCGATAGCAGCCGAGAGAGCAGTTGAAATTCAGGCTATCGAACTGCGCACCGTCACGGCGCAGGGCACGGTAGGCGGAAAGCGAGGCGTTGGTCGATCCGTTACTGTATTTCACCCCGATCTCTTTGGTATTGCCGGTCATCGGCGGTAGCGGCGTGTCGTTGGCGGTGCGCATATAGGCCTGGAACTGATAGAGATCGGTATAGCTGCCGTACACCGACCATTCCGGTGAAAAGTCGTAGCGCAGCGCGTAGTAAGGCACCGACGTGCGCGACGTTTTCACATTAAGCCCGACGACATCCACCACCTGATAGTTGGCGTCGTAGCGATCCCAGCGGACTGCGGACTGGAAGTGCAGATCCGGCAGAAAGGGCAGCAGTACGGCGTCAATTTTCGCCACCAGGTTCGCGCTGTTATAGCGGGCGAGGGTTGAGCCTTCTGGCTCCCAGTCGGGTTCGGGCACCGAGAGAGAGGCATCGCCGTAGGCGCGGTTATATGAGGTGCCGGTATACTTGTTTTTCTGATAGCTGCCGGAGAAGGAAACCTGCTGCGGCAGGGAGAAAACATCAAACTTTCCCACCAGATTGGCATCGGCCAGATACTGCTTGCCGATGGCATCCTCCGCACTCATATCGGTATAGCGCGCATCGTCGATCAGGTCTGGCAGTGCGCCCACCAGCGATCCCTGGCGATTGGTGTAGTCCTGACTGAAGTACGTCAGCTGAGAATTCAGCGCCCAGTGTTCCCCCAGATCCTGTTTCAGTTGGGTAAACAGTTCGCGGGAGATCAGCTGACGATGGCTCCACGGCAGGGCAAGGCTGGTATCCCGTGGGTAATGCGCGTCGGCCCCGGACTGGTAGCGCGACAGGCCGCCTTCCCACGGCAGATTCTTTTTCTGCGTGTAGCTGCCGCCGACGGAAAACAGCGTGGTGGGCGTCAGGTCGGCTTCAAGGATGCCGTACAGCAGACGGGTGCTGTCGCCGGAGGGATGATAATACTGATCTTTATCCTGCCAGGTGGCGACGGCGCGGCCGCGCAGTTTGCCGTCAAACGCCAGCGGGCCGGTGACATCAACCGACGAGCGATAGTCATTCCACGAACCGGCCTGTGCACTTACCGCAACCTGGCCGTGATCCAGCGGTCGTTTGCGGGTCAGGTTAATACTGCCGCCCGGGGAACTGCTGCCGACGCTGTTCAGGCTGTCGCCGCCGCGCAGGATTTCCGCATGGTCAAACATCGACATATCGAAGGAGGAGAAAGAACTGTCGCCGTTGGAAATATTATCAAACAGCTGAATCGGCGTGCCGCCGTCCAGCTGAATATTGGTCACCCGCCAGCCGCGCGAATAATATTCCTCGTTACCACCGGTTTGCTTGACGGTGATCCCGGCCACTTTTGACATTACGCCATCCAGATCGGTCAGGTTCTGATCTTTAATCTGCTTGCTGGTAATGACGCTAACGCTTTGCGGCGTTTCCTTCAGAGACTGTGGCGTTTTCGAGCCGATGCTGACCGCCGTGGTGGTGTAGCTGTCGCTGCCTTCGGTGGCCGTCACATCGGTGCTGCCGTTGCCGCCGCCTTCCACGACGGTGGCATCGCCGTCGACTCTTACCGCATCCAGCACGTTTACACCGCCGCCGGACGGCGTGCCGATCAGCGTGACGGCGTTATTCTGGCTGTCGAGAGTAAAGCTTAACGCGCTGCCCGCCAGCAGCTGGTTCAGTGCCTGCGTTGCGCTGAATTTCCCACTCACTCCCTGAGTTGCGTGTCCGTCGGTTAAGCTGCTGGGCGCAATTAACTGTAGCCCGCTCTGCATACTGAACTGCAGCAGCGCGGTGCCTAAATTACCGGCCGGTATGTGATATTCCGTTAGCGAATTCGCCGACTGCTGCGTATTTTCCGCCGAAGCGGAATAAACCACTGATGAGGGTAAAAATAACGCTGCTGCTATCATTAACGACAATGTTTTTATATTCATCTTGCCTTGCTTCACCATTGAATCCCCGGAGTCATGACTGTTTTAAATAAAACGTAATGACGATTTAAAAACCTCACTGCTTTTAAAAAATAACTTCTTCACGGTTTTTTTCAGGCGGATTTAATTGATGTTCCTGCTGCTGCTGAACATCAATAACGGACGTATTCAGGCCAATACACCATTTTCCTTTCGGCTGTAATAGCAGCATTTCTTTATGGAATTCGGTAATTGAAGGGCGATGCCCGACGCTGATAAAGGTGGTACCGATATCGGCCAGCAGCAGATAAAGGCGGCGTTCAGTATCGATATCCACCGCGCTGGTGGCTTCGTCGAGGAAGGCGAACCGGGGCCTGGCGAGCAGCACGCGGGCAAAGCCAATCCGCTGCTGCTCGCCGAGCGACAGCACTTTCCCCCAGTCGCGCACGCTGTTGAAATCGCCGTATTTCTCACAGAGGTCGGGCAGGCTGACCTTCTCCAGGCAGGCCTGAAGCTCATCATCCGACACCTCGCGTTCGGTGTTGGGATACAGCAGCTGGGCACGCAGGTTAGCCAGAATCATGTAGGGCCGCTGCGGCAGGAAAAAGCACGCTTCAATCGCGGGCATGACGATTTCTCCGCGCCCACGCTGCCACAGCCCGGCCATCGCGCGCAGCAGCGAGCTTTTACCGACCCCGGTCTGCCCCTGAATCAGCAGATGTTCACCGGGCGACACGGTCAACGAGAGATCCTGCACCAGCGCCTGCTCGCCGCCCGGCGTTTCCAGGCTGACGTTGTGCAGGGCAATCAGCGGGCCGCGCCGGATGCGGATACTGTGCTGCTTTTCATCTTCACGCTGCTGGTCCAGTTCATCAAAGCGTTCGACAATCTGCGCAAGGCGTACCGCGCTTGGCGCCATGCTGGCGATAGTCGGGATAAACTGAGACAGGGTGGTCAGGGCGGTCATCATCTGCGTGGCGGCGGTGGTGGCCATGGCAATGGCACCGAACTCAATTTTATTTTCAAAAAAAAGCGGGGCGATCAGAAAGAACGGTGCCAGGTTCCACAGCTGGCCCATACCGAAGTTGATCATCGACATTTTCAGCTGGTAGATCAGAATGGCCATCCGGCTGTCGGTGGCGCTGGCCAGCCGTCCGTCAATCTGCTTCTTTTCCGTCTTTTCACCGCGATAAAACGCCACGGTTTCCGCATTATCCCGGACGTGCAGCAGGCCGTAGCGTAAATCGGCTTCCGCCACCGTACTGTTAAAATTCAGCCGAATCATCGGGGTGTACATCACCAGGGTTATCGCCGTGGAAATCACCGCGTAGATAATCACGTACCACATCATGGTTTCGCTGATTGACGCGATGATAATTCCGCCGGTGAGCAGCCCCATCAGCTGGCTGATGATTTGCAGTGGGATGCCGGTCAGTACGGTGACAAACGGGTCAACATCGCCCTGAATACGCTGGTCGGGGTTATCCAGATCCTCATGCACCGTGATGTTGTAGTAGGTGCGGTGGCGCAGGTAGCGGCTCACCAGCCAGTCGGTCAGCCAGCTGCGCCAGCGCACAATCAGCACGCTGCTCATGTAATACATCACCGACTGAATGAACCAGGTCGCCACGGTAACGGCGGTGATCAGCCAGAACAGGCTGGCGTAGGTACTCTGCTTGCGCGCCACAATGGCGTTGGTCATCTCGGCCGTCAGGTTAGCGGTCCAGTAACCGATGGCGGCAAACGAGGGCGTCATCAGCAACAGCACCGACATCAGCAGCCACCAGCGGCGGTGATCGCGCTGCCGCCAGAACGGAAACGTCAGCATCCCTATCCGGCGCATCAGCAGGCGGGAGATACGGTAATCTTTTTTATTGATTTCGGGGGTTTTGCTGTCTTTCATCGCACAGCTCCCGGAGATATCTCGCAGGCAGGATCGTTGCCAGTACGCATTACTTCACCTTAACGTTTAGACGGTTTGGCATCCTCCCCGGTTACGGAGAGGATGAACGTGTCTCATTTAGAACGCGTGGGGTGTAGCGAATCTGCAATCAGCAGGAGGGAAATAATTTTGCGGCGGCGACTGGCGTGCTGCGAAAGTCAGCCTGCGCCAGGTGCCTGACGTATCCAGATCACCGGGCCAAGGCGGGTCACACGCAGCGGCAGCGCTTTTTCCAGCTGGCTGTACCAGTCGTCAACGCGGGCAATATTGATGCTGGCATTGAGGCGCAGCGTATCTTTCTGCGGGTAATCCAGATACACCGCCCGGCTGTCGTAGTGGCCCAGGGTGTGAACAATTTCGTTAAGCGTGTTGTTTTCAAAAATCAGCAGGCCTTTCTGCCAGGCGAGCTGCCGCGCGGCGTCGACCTGCGCGACGGTCAGGCTGTTATCGCTGGGGTTCAGGGTAACCGACCGGTCCGGGTCAACGGTCACGGTTTTCTGCCGGTCGCCGGACACGCTGACTTTGCCGCGCTGCACGGTAACCACGGTATTTTCGCCGTCAATCTTCACGCCAAACGCGGTTCCCAGTACGCGGATATGGCCGCTGCCGGCGTCAACGGTGAACGGGAGTTGCTCATCGTGCTTCACGTCAAAAAAGGCTTCGCCGCGCGCCAGGGTCACGTGACGCTGGGAGCCGCTGATCTCAACGTTGGCCGCGCTGTCGGTATTCAGCCACATGGTACTGCCGTCATTGAGCGACACCTCACGAAACTCGCCCAGCCGGGTAGCATAGTTAAAGCGCCAGTAGCTCATCCACTGGTAGCAGCCGATCGTGCTGATGACCAGTAAAAACAGCGCCATCATCGCCCGTTTTGGCGGCAGGGCAAAAGGCCAGCCGGAGGCAACAACACGGTCGACAGGATAGAGGATCGCACGGTGGCTGGCTTCCAGCGGCTTACCGAGCTGTACCCACAGATCGGTCGCACGCGAAAGCGCAGCCCGATGCTCCGGGCTGGTCCGACGCCAGGCTTCAAACTGTTTTAATTCGGCGGACGAGAAGCTGCCGGACATCATTCTGACCAGCCAGTGGATGGCTTCATCTTCCAGAACTTCGTCCTCGGGCCTACAGGGATCGTTATTGAGCGCCACAGTTATTTTCCGTTTCGGAGCTTAATATTCCATAAATTCATGGTGTTGCCAAAGCGTGAAGCGGTCATCCCCCGGACTTTTTAATCACGTCGCGGCACTGGATCAGCGTTTTGACCGCATATTTTTCAACCAGACTGATGGAGATATCCATCCGTTTGGCGATCTCTTTATGGGTCAGCCCCTCAACGCGGTTGAGATAGAGGATCTCGCGGCACTTTTCAGGGAGTTCAGACAGCGCGGCATCAAGAAGATTAATTTTCTCCACGCTGTAGTGGCTGTCTTCCGGTGAGGGTGAATAGCTCTCGAACAGATGGAGTGCGCCGCTGAGGATCTGCTCCCGTCGCTTTTCGTTACGACGATAGTCGTTTGACGCATTTAACGCAACGCGAATCAGGTAATTCCTGGCATCGCTGTACTGCGGGAACTCATTCGCTACATTGATGATCTTAAAGTAGATCTCCTGAGTAATGTCCTGGGCAATATGGGTTGCGCCAGTGCGATAGCTCACAATTTTAAACAACGTGGCGTAAACGTCGACAAAGACATCAACAATGTTGACGTCAGCTTCTTTGGCTAACATAGCGGTGCCTTATTAGAATGGTTGAAACCAACCCCGGTTGGCGACAAAGTGGCACAGCGCATGAAAAAGTTACAGTCTTTGCGTTATATGATATTCGTATATCATTTTTCAACGGACGGAAAAGTACCGCAACACGCGACATTACGAATCGGTTAAGAATATTTTAATTGTCATCACCCATGATTATTTAAATCTCTAACTTTATGAATTGTAATGAGTTGGCTATATCTGTAATTCTGCATACGTAACCCATAATTATTATTATCTTTCAGATAACAGGCTATTTACCCTCTGCCGTTGTTTAATTCAATCCATACGGCGGATGTAAAAAGTGAAAATTGCAATTATCGGTCTGGGACTGCGCCTGGGCTATGTGGCAAGGATTTTTTCCGAACTGGTGCCCAATCTGGAGATCGTCGGCTATGCCGATCCTGAGCCGGTTGGATTGCCCTACACCAAGGAATTTGGGGTAAACACCGGAAAAGCGTTCTCCGCGATCGATGAACTGCTTGCCGTGCCCGATCTGGATTTAGTGCTGATCGGGTCGCCGAATCATCTGCATCTTGAACATATCGCCGCCGCGCTGGAAGCCGGCCACCGGGTGCTGTGCGAAAAACCGATCGTCGCCAGTGAAGAACAGACCCTGGCGCTGGCCCGTCTGATCCATCGCTTTGGCGCAGACCGCATTCTGGTCGGGCTGGTGATGCGCTACACGCCGCTGTATGCCGACCTAAAAGCCCTGAAAACCAACGGTACGCTGGGCGAAATCTCCAGCATTGAAGCCTCTGAACATATCCCGCCTTATCACGGCGCGTTCTTTATGCGCGACTGGCGGCGCTATGAGAAATATTCCGGCGGTTTCCTGCTGGAGAAATGCTGCCACGACCTGGATATCTACCAGGGGATCGTCGGCGCGCGCGCCGTTCGCGTGGCCAGCTTCGGCGGCAGAAAGCTGTTCGTGCCGGAAAATGCGGCACTGGAGCGGGAAGATATTCATCACAGCAAACCGGCGGGCTGGCAGGGCAGCACGGCCGTATTTGATAACGACGGCGATATCGTGGACTACCAGACGGCGATTATTGAATACCAGAACGGTGCAACCATGGCATTTCACGCCAACCTCAACGTGCCGGATCTGTTCCGTCGCTTCTGCATCGTGGGTACTACGGCCACCGCAGAGGGCGATTTCATCCGCAATACCCTGCAGGTGCACCGCTCGCCGGACGGGGAGAAAATTGTCGACAACCATCACTATTCCCGCACCGAACTGGGCCATCACTACGGCGGCGATGAGCGTATGGTGAAGGACATTGTCGATCATCTGCTGCATAACCAGCCGCTGCCGGTATCGGTGATCGACGCGCTGGAGGCAGGGCTGACGGCGATCAAAATAGATGAAGCGCGCCGCAGCGGCAGCCTGCTGGATCTGACCGAAAGCTGGCGGCGTTTTGACGCGGCGCTGAACGGCGAAGCCTGATGTCCCGCTCGTATCGCCGCGACAGGCGGCTGGCGCTGCTACTGATGGCTCCGGCCGTGTTCTATCTGCTGGCTCTGGTGCTGTGGCCGCTGATTAACACTGTGATCCTGTCGTTTACCAATGCCTCGCTGCGGCAGAACTATCAGTGGATCGGCTGGCAGAACTACCGGACTCTGCTTAACGACGACTTTTTCAGCGTGCTGCTGCGAACGCTGCTATGGACGCTGTTTGCCGTGGCAATGAAACTGCTGTTTGGCCTGATTGGCGCACTGCTGCTGAATGCCTCGCTGGCGGGAAAAAAGCTGTTCCGGCTGCTGATTATTCCGCCGTGGGTGATCCCGGTGGCCATCAGCATGTTCATCTGGAGCTGGCTGTATAACGGCCAGTTCGGCGCGATTTCCGGCCTTCTCCAGCGCAGCGGCCTGCTGGAAGGGCCGTTTGAGTTTCTGGCCTTCCCCAACAGCGCTTTTTTTGCCTCAGCGATTGCTGATATCTGGGTCGGTATTCCCATGGTCGCGCTGTTTCTGCTGGCTGCCCTGCAGGGTATACCGGGCGATTTGTATGAAGCGGCATGGGTGGACGGAGCAGGGCGCGGCTACCGTCTGCGACGCATCACGCTGCCGCTGATGTGGCCCGCAGTCGCCAGTATGGGTGTGCTCTCTTCGCTGTTCACTCTCAATGCTTTCGATGCCATCTGGATACTGACGCGCGGCGGGCCGCTGGATGCAACCAACACGCTGATTATTGACGCTTACCGTACGGGGATTGGCAGTTTCCGTTTCGGGCTGGGTGCCGCGAAAAGCGTGATGATCGCCGTGGTGACGCTGCTGTTTGCCTTTGGCTATTTTGCGCTGCTGCGAACCCGGCAGCCGGGAGAAGTACGTCCGTGATTAACCGCTATCGTCTGCATGAAAAAATCGCGCTGTATGCGGCCATTTTCCTGTTTCTGCTGGTGCTGCTGTTTCCCTTTTTTGAGGCGGTCAAAGCCGCATTCAGCCCGCTGTCTTCGCTGTTTCGCGCGCCCTGGCATCCTTTGCCGCAGCACTTTTCACTGGAGGCCTGGCAAAACATGTGGCAGCGGGTGCCGTATCTGCCACGTTACATCTTTAACAGCGTGCTGATCGCCGGTGTTTCAACGCTACTGACGTTGCTACTGTCCGTGCCCGCCGCCTACGCGCTGACCCGGCTGCCCATACCCGGCGTGCGCTACTTCTGGGCGCTGTTTCTGGGGATGAACGTCTTTTCAGGCGCGGTACTGCTGATCCCGCTTTACCGCATGATGAAAACGTGGGGGATGCTGAACAGCTATGCCGGGATGATCGTTCCGGGCACGGCGTTTTTAATCCCCACGGCAGTGTGGCTGCTGAGGACCTATCTGGTGCAAATCCCGCGCGATCTGGAGGATGCGGCGCGCTGCGACGGCGCAGGCCGGATCTATATTCTGCGCCGTGTCATCCTGCCGCTGATCAAACCCGGGCTGGTGGCCGTGGCGGTGATTACCTTTATCAACAGCTATGCCAATCAATTTATCTTCGCGCTGACCTTTAACTCAAAGCGTGAATACATGCCCATCGCGGTCGGCATCTTCGACTTCTTTGGCCGCAATACCGTGCAGTGGAATGAATTAATGGCGGCCTGTCTGGTCGGCATCGTTCCCGCACTGCTGATTTTCGTCGTCCTACAGCGGTATTTAATCGATGGGTTAACCAAAGGTGCCGTTAAGCATTAATTTTATCTTTCATTCAGGGGAAATATGAACAAGTTAGCCATGGGGATTTTACTGGCGCTGGCGGCATCCGGTGCGCAGGCGGCCAATGAAAAAATTATCAATTTCATCCAGTGCGGCAGCAAAGCCTCTCCGGGAATTGAAGAGAATATCAGCGCGTTTAACCAGGCCAATCCCGGTTACAAAGTCGTGCTGGAGGTGGTCGGCTGGGATCAGTGCGAGCAGAAGGTCACCACGCTGGCCTCTGCCGGTAATGCCCCGGCACTGGCTCAGGTCGGCTCGCGTACGCTGACCCGCTTCTATCAGAACGACCTGATCGTACCGGTGCCGCTCAGCGCGGCAGAAAAGGGCAGCTACTACCCGGCGGTGCTGGATACCGTAAGCTACGAGGGCCAATATCTTGGCCTGCCGGTGGCGCTGTCCACCCGCGCGCTGTTCTGGAACAAAGCGCTGTTTAAGCAGGCGGGCCTGGACCCGGAGCAGCCGCCGAAAACCTGGCAGGAACTGCTGGATGATTCGCGCATTATCAAAGAGAAAGCCGGCGCGGCGGGCTTCGGCCTGACCGGTAAAGCCTTCAGCAGCACCACGCACAGCTTCCTGCTGTGGCTGTACAGCAACGGCGGCGCAGTGCTGGACGGCGACAAAGTGGTGTTTAACTCACCGCAGGCGGTGGAAACGCTGGAGTGGTACAAGAAGATCCTGCCGTACGCCGAGCCGGGTCCGGTGGCCTACGATGCCGAAGCGCTGCGTCCGCTGTTCCATCAGGGCAAAGTGGCAATGTTTATGTCCGGCTCGTGGGAGCGCGGTCAGTTCCCGGCGGGTCTGGAGTGGGGCGTTGCGCCGCTGCCATATGGCCCGCACGGTAAGCCGAGCAATCTGCTGGTCACCGACAGCCTGGCGATTTTTAAAGGCACCGGCGTGGAAGATAAAGCGATTGCCTTTGCGAAATTTATTACCACCCCGGACCGTCAGCTGGCCTATGAGAAAGGCTACGGCTTTACCCCGGTGCGCCCGGATCACGGACCGAAACAGCTGGTGGCGGAAGATGCCAGCTGGAAGCCGTTTATCGACGGCGTGGCCCTGGGGAAACCGGAACCGCTGTTCTACGATCCGGAGCAGTTCCAGCAGACGATCAACACCGCTATCCAACAGGTGTTACTGAATCAGGCCACGCCTGAGCAGGCCGTGAAAACCGCCGCCCAGGCACTGGAACAGAACGGCAAATAAATGCCGGTGGCCCGCCTGAGTGCGGGCCATGACCTGAGGAAGCTATGCGTCAGTTACGTATTGAACATCTGGAAAAACGTCATCAGGGTCAAATAATCCTGCATAACATTAATTTAACCATTCAGCAGGGCGAATTTGTGGTGTTTGTCGGCCCATCCGGCTGCGGAAAAACCACGCTGCTGCGCAGCCTGGCGGGGCTGGAGGATATCCATGGCGGCCGCATCCTGCTGGACGAACGCGACGTCAGCGAGGCATCGCCCATTGAGCGGGAAGTGGCGATGGTCTTTCAGTCCTACGCGCTCTATCCCCATCTCAGCGTCTTTGAAAATCTGGCCTTTCCGCTGCGGGTGGCAAAGCTGCCGGAAGCGCAGATCGTCGCGGCGGTCCACGCGGCGGCAGAGTCGTTACAGCTGACGGCATATCTGCGGCACAAACCCGGTATGCTCTCCGGCGGACAGCGCCAGCGGGTGGCTATCGGCCGCGCGATCGTACGTAAACCGGCGATTTTTCTGTTTGATGAGCCGCTGTCTAACCTTGATGCCGGGCTGAGGGGCAGCATGCGGCAGGAGATCTCACGCCTGCACCGTACGCTGGGCGTCACCACGCTGTACGTCACCCACGATCAGATTGAGGCGATGACCATGGCCGATCGTATTGTGGTACTGAACAAAGGTCGCATCGAGCAGAGCGGCACCCCGCAGGAGCTGTACTTCCAGCCGCGCAGCCTGTTTGTGGCGCAGTTTATTGGTCATCCGCAGATCAACACCTTTGCCACGGCGATTGAGCATCAGCGCGACGGGCGCTTACAGCTTGCGCTGCCGTCATTACCACATATCCCGCTGCTGACGCTGTCTGAGCCCCCTTTAAGTGACAACGTCACTCTGGCGATCCGCCCGGAGCATATCCTTCTCAGCCCGACGGCGACGGGCATTGAAGGTGAGCTGCCGTTTGAGGTCGGCAACGTGGAATGGCAGGGAAATCAAAGCATGCTGTACGGCGAAATCGGCGGGCAGCCCGCCTGTTGCGTGACGGCGGACTACATTGACAGGTCACAGCTTTCCCGCTGCTATGTGCGCTTTCCGGCTGACCGCATTTTGTTGTTTGACGCCGGGGGAAAACGCTGTGTTACTTATCCAGTGCCACCCAGCGTTTGCCGACCAGAATAGTCAGCGCCACAATTGACACCACTGCGGCAAGGTGCATGACAAAGTCCAGCACGTGCAGATGTATCGGGTGACAGAAGGCCAGCAGGCTGACCGCCAGGCTGGAAATGCCCACACCCGCCATCGCCAGGCTGCGTACCGGATGCAGCGAACGGCTGCGGCGCAGGCTGGCAATCATCAGCAGCATCATCGGCGTACTGACCACCATCAGGAAGGTGAAACAGCGCGTGCTGTCGTCGTCATGCAAGATCGTGCCGTTGCCCTGCATATTTATTACGCTCAGCCCGAACCACATCAGCGCAATCGGCAACAGCGCTTTCCAGCTCAGGGTTCGGCGCCCGGCGATGCTCAGGGTAAAAGCACCGCGGATGGCCAGCGTACCGAGTAAAAAGGCCAGGGCAATCTGAAGGATCGTCAGCTTTGCGCCGGGCTGCGACCAGTCGGTCAGCCCGCGCGGCACCAGAAAGCTGGCGGCGACGGCGCAAGGCAGGGCGACGGCAAGCCAGGCCATCACTCGCAGACCCGTGGGCCAGATACGCCTGACGGGCTTGATTTCCCGCCCGAGTTTTTCAATTAAAGCATTATGATCGGTCATGGTTGGCTCCAAAACGGCGCAGATTTTTTAGCGCCCGGTGCAGCAGGGATTTCACTGCGGCGACCGTCAGATGGTTATGCGCGGCGGCTTCCGTCAGGCTCATTTCGCGCAGGTGAACGTGTTCAACAATTTCCCGCTGCCGCAAAGGCAGCTGGCTCAGATAGCCTTCCAGCTCCTGCTGGCTTTCCGCACGCTGCATGTTCGGCTGGCTTGCCGGCTCCGGCAGCGTCTCTTCCGGAATTTCCCATTGCTGGTAGCGCCCGCGCCGCCGCAGGGCATCGATCGCGCGCGCGGAGATAATGGCCATCAGCCACGGCAGAAAGGGAAAGGCGGGATCGTAGGTATGGCGCACACGATGTACCGTCAGCAGCACATCCTGCACTACATCCTCGGTTAACACATCCTCAGCGACCTGTCTGCGCACCTGTGAACGGATCACCGGCACCAGCGCTTTCAGCAGCCGGGTATAGGCAGGCCGATCGCCTGCCTGCGCCTGTTCCATTAGCGCGGGCCAGCTTTCGCGCGCGCTGTCGTTCATTTCCATCTTCCGCCTTGTTATTACGCTTTTTTACCGGCTGCCTGGTTCAGTGCATTGACCACAATACCCGGCGTCAGCACCTGCGGCAGCACTTTCGGTGGTCCGCCGTCGGCGGGATACACCACGTACAGCGGCAGGCCGCCCTGACCAAACTCGTTCAGGGCATCGTCCACGTCGGGGTTAAATTTGGTCGAATCCGCCACCATATACCGCGTGCCGGTTTTGGCCAGCGCCTCTTTCACCGCCTGGGTGGAAAGCGAGGTTTTCTCGTTAACCTGACAGGTTATACACCAGGATGCGGTAAAGTTCACAAAGATGGCTTTACCCTGTCCGCGCTCGGCGGCAACGGTCTGCGGCGTCCATTTTTCCTGCGTGACTTCCGCTGCGGCGGCTTCTCCGGGCAGTGCATCACCCGGTTTAATCAAGCCAGGAAGCGGGGCCAGCACGGCCACAATCAGCACGGCGGTGAGCGCGTACATCAGCCTGTGGCCTTTCCCCTGCAGGTGGCGATGTTGTGCCATCCCGTACAGCCAGGCTGCGAAACTCAACACCACGGAAGCGGCCAGCAGGGTTGCCAGCGCAGCGCTACCGGCCTGCTGCGCCAGTACCCAAACCAGCCACGCGTAGGCACCAAACATCGGGAAGGCCAGCCCGCGCTTGAGGATATCCATCCACGCTCCCGGTTTCGGCAACAGCCGTGCCAGCGCCGGAAACAGCGAGATCAGAGTAAAGGGCGCGGCAAACCCCAGCGCCAGCGCAAAGAAGATCACCAGCGCCACCGCTGGCGGCTGCACCAGCGCATAGCCAATCGCGCTGGCCATAAACGGTGCGGCGCACGGCGTGGCGACGATAATTGCCAGCGCGCCGGTCAGCGCGGAGCGAACAAAAGCGCCACGGCCCACATCAAGCGCACCCACGCGCTGCGCGGATAAGCCGACTTCAAAAACACCCAGCAGATTCAGCGCCGCCGCAAGGATCACCAGCGACAGCAGGGCGATGACCAGCGGCGACTGTAGCTGGAATCCCCAGCCCACCGCCGCGCCTCCTGCGCGTGCCGCAAGGAGTATTCCCGCCAGTGCCATCATGGTCACCGTTACGCCCAGCAGAAAGCCCAGACCTTCGCGACGGGTGCCGGCGGAGTTATCCGCATGGCGCAGCAGCCCGAACGCCTTCAGTGAGATCACCGGAAACACGCAGGGCATGAAGTTCAGAATAATGCCGCCAATAAAGGCGGCCAGCATGGCAGTTAACATTGCTGGCCTCGTTGCTTAGTGGGTACGTGGATGAGCCGCGTCGTACTGCTTCACGGCGGCCAGCGTCTTCTCGATATGGGTTTCCGGGTTTCTGTCAGTGTAGCTCAGCAGAATGTTGCCATCCGGTGCGATCACATAAGAGGTACGGTCCGAGAGGGTTTTGCCCTTCATCTGCATCTGGGTCTGGTATTCACCGGCGACTTTGGCTCCCGGATCGGCGGCCACGGCAAATTTATCCCGGCACTCCAGTTTGGAGAAGTCGCTGACCTGCTCGGTATTTCCGGCGGTTACGCCAATGACCGTTGCGCCCATTTTCGTAAAGTCATCGGTCGCTTCGGCAAAGTCGTGGGCTTCAATCGTGCAGCCCGCGCTGAAGGCCGCCGGGAAGAAGTACAGTACGACCGGGCCTTTTTGCAGCGCCTTTTGCAGCGAGAAGGTGATCGGCTTACCGGCCAGTGCGCCCTGCAGCTCAAAATCCGGGGCCTTCGCCCCGGCGGGCAGTGCGGCTCCGGCATTAAAGGCAAGGGCGGACAGGCCCAGTGCGGCGGAGAAGGTCAGTGTAGAGGCGAGTTTTTTCAGTTTCATTATCTGCTCCTGCGAAGTAAGTGAGTACCGGTTTGGTTGACTCCTTAATCAGTTCGCAGCAGCAGACAAAAAAGTTGCGCCGGGCAGAAAATAATTATTCTCCCCAGCGTTTCCTCAGGTAGTTAACCGCTTCCTGCGTCTGTGGCTGATTCAGGTAGTTCTCGCGGAACAGGATGGTGCCACTGATTTGCGGCAGCGACTCATTCAGATCGAGCTGTTTCTTCAGCTCCGGCACGCCGCCACCGATGGTCCAGTCCGGCTCGTTCTTCGACGGTTCGCCAACTTTATACAGCGCAATGCCGATATAAAGACGGGTTTTGGTCGGTTTCACTACCTCCGCCCACCACTTCGCCAGCACGTCATAGCGGGCGGCATCGCGGGCGAAAGGCCAGTAGATTTGCGGGGCAATGTAGTCCAGCAGCCCCTGCTGCACCCAGCGGCGGGTATCTGCATAGGATTCGTCATAGGCGGCAGCACCGCGCGTGTCGGAGCCTGCGGCGTCATGGGAACGGTTGCGCCATACTCCGGCCGGGCTGACGCCAAACTCCACATCTGGCTTCAGCTGTTTAATGGTGCGGGAAACCTGTTCAATCAGTAGCTGGGTGTTATGCCGCCGCCAGTCGGCTTTGGAGGCAAAGCCCTGGCCGTACTGTCTGAAGGTCTGGCTGTCGTTAAGGGCAGATCCTGGCGACTCGGTATAGAAATAATCATCAAACTGCACGCCGTCGACGGGATAGCGCGCGACCACCTCTGCGACAATGCTGGTGATCCAGTCGCGGGCGTCTGGAATGCCCGGGTCGAGCACATAGCGATCGCCGGAAGTGCGAATCCAGTCACGGTGCAGCACAAAAACGCTGGCCGGATTCTGGGACAGAGTGCGGTTCAGTTCGGCAACGGTTCCGGGTTTGGTATTGACCGTGACTCGATAGGGGTTAAACCAGGCGTGAACCTTGATGCCGCGCCGGTGCGCTTCATCCAGCATAAACTGCAGCGGATCGTAGCCCGGGTCCCGGCCGATTTTGCCGGTCATCATATCCGACCACGGCAGGATTTTTGACGGCCACAGCGCAGTACCGTCCGGTTTCACCTGGAAGAACACCGTATTGATGCCGAGGCTTTTCAGCTTGTCCAGTTTATCGGTCAGCGCTTTTTTTTGCTGGCTGATGCGTACGGCATCGTTGCTGATGTTGACCGACGCGATCGGCGGCCAGTCCAGGCGGGAAACGGTGGTTAACCACACGCCGCGCATCGGCTGCTGGCTGTGTGGCGATATCGGCGGCTGAGGCTGATTCGGATTCGCTACGGGCGGTAGCGGCGTAACCAGAGAAACCGGCGGTTTGCTGGCGCAGCTGGCAAGGAGCAGCGCGGCGGCGATAAGCAGGCCGGACTGACATTTAGCCCGAGGCGAGAGGTGACGGAACCGGACGATGATTGACTTCCTTTTTCATACCGACGTTGAGTGAAAGGTATTTTCTTATTATCTGCCACGTTGTCAATGTAGCATCTTGCGGATGATTTCGTGTTTCGCACTATGGCGGCAGGAAAGATTAAGCAGGCAGTAACATCGGGGCCGGAGGCGAGGACAGGAGAATTCTTGGTTCGGGTTCCGGGCAGGCTCAGTCATTATCGCTGTGAGTAACAGACGAGAGCTGAACCTGCCCGTGATAAGATTATTTCAGATGCTGTTGCAGTTCGGCAGCGGCCTGTGACAGCGCGGTTTTCACTGTTGGTTCTTCACTTAACGGATTCAGTAAACCGTAGTCATGGATCATGCCATTGTAACGGGTGACAGTCACCGGCACGCCTGCGGCATCCAGCTTACGCCCAAACGCTTCACCTTCGTCACGCAGCACATCCAGCTCCGCCGTCTGGATCAGCGTCTGCGGGAAGCCTTTCAGCTGTTCAGTGCTGGCACGCAGTGGGGAAGCCAGAATGTTGTTACGATCCGCGGCACTGGTGGTGTAGTTGTCCCAGAACCACTTCATCATGTTGCGGGTCAGGAAATGGCCGTTGGCAAACTGGTGATAGGATGCATCATCGAAGTTCGCATCGGTCACCGGCCACAGCATTACGTTATAGCGAATTTTCGGTGCGCCGAGCTGTTTGGCCTGCAGGGCAACCGCCGCCACCATATTACCGCCCACGCTGTTACCCACCAGAGCCAGACGGCTGCCGTCAACGCCAATTTCACTGCCGTGCTCGGCAACCCAGCGGGTGGCCTGATAAGCCTGATTAATCGCGACCGGGAAATGCGCTTCCGGGGAAGGCGTGTAATCGACGTAAACCGCCGCCGCGCCAGAATCACGGACCAGATCGCGGATTAAACGTTCATGAGTCGGGTAGTCGCCCAGTACCCAGCCGCCACCGTGGAAGAACATAAACACCGGAAGGGTGCCCGTCGCGTTTTCCGGTTTGACGATTTTCAGTCTGATGTTCTGACCGTTCACCTGAATTGTTTTATCGCTTACCTGCGCGGCAGGCAGCTTCACACCCTGCTGGGCACCGATCAGCACCTGACGGGCTTCCTGCGGGGTCATCTGTTCCATCGGTTTACCTTTGCCTGAATTCAGCACGTCCAGGAAAGCTTTTACACCGGCGGTAGGGGCAGGCGCGTTCAGTGGCTGAGTGGTCGCTGCGGAAGCAGCTGAAGCAAAGACGGCGGAAGTTAATAAAATCGATGCAATTTTCATTAGTATAGCCCTCTGTATCTTGTTGAATAAAAAGTTAGTTTTGGTTTATCCCGGTTAGTGATGTCTGACTGTCTGCTCACTTACCTTGTGCGAATAATACTTGCACGCAAGATACCTATGGTCAAACTTTATTTATAATAAAATTCTGCGACCTCGTTCAGCTGGTGGAAAAAATGAAAGAAAACAGCATATTAGATGGGCAACTTTGTTTCTCACTCTATTCGGTAACCAATGCGCTTATCCGTCAGTACCGCCCGTTGCTGAAAGAATTCGATCTGACCTACCCGCAGTTTGTCGTGCTGCTGGCGCTCTATGACCAGGATGATATTCCGCTGCGTGAACTGAGCGAAAAAACGCTGTTCGACTCGGGGACGTTAACGCCGCTGGTACAGAAACTGGAGGCGAAGGGGTTCCTTAACCGGGTATCGATTGCCGAAGACGAAAGGGTGAAAAAAGTGGTTCTGACGCCAAAGGCGAGGGATCTTCAGGATAAAATTGTCGCCATTCCGAAGCAGATGCGCTGCTTTATGCGCATGGACGATGAAGAACTGGAAATGTTACGAACCTTCTCGAAAAAGCTTCTTCTTGACCTCTGACAGACGCGATCTGCGCTGATTCTCATTTCGTGCAGATCGCTGTTTTTACCTTCATCCCCATCGTTATCCCCTGATCCCGTTATCCCATTCTGGCATCTGCTCCACCCCCCCCTATAGCCACATTGAACGCCTCGCTCCCGTCTGAGATCTCACGCCCATAGCCACGGCATCGATCTGCTATAAGCAGGGCGCAGAGTCGTACTTCAACACAGCCTAAACCCCTGATCTTAGTGTTACAAATTGGTTGAAAGTTTGCATAGTTAGTTGACAGAGTATTTACAAATGTAAATAATAAAAATACTTGGAGTATACATATAATACACAAAAGAAATGCATGAAGCCTCGATTTCGGGTTCTTCAGGGCAGATCTGTTCTCATCACGGAGTTTATTCTTAATGGGTATTTCACGAAGAAAATTGCTGGTTGGCACCGGGATCGGCGCTGGGATCGTCGCAGCGGGTGGGGGAGCTTCCCTGCTGACCGACAATCTGCCCGCCGCGCCGGATTCACTGCTGAAAATTGATGCGCTGCCTTCCGACGATCCAACGCCGGGCTGGTTCCACACCAGCCGTAAACGCCAGCCGCAGCCCGCGCTGGTGGGCGATGCGAAAGCACCATGGGTAGTGATTGGTGCCGGTTTCACCGGACTGGCCGCCGCACGTCAGCTGGCACTGAACTTCCCGGACGATCAGATCATCCTTGTTGAAGCGCAGCAGGTAGGATTCGGCACGTCCGGTCGCAACGCCGGATTCCTGATCGACGTCCCCCACGACATCAGCGCACCGGACTATATCGGCGATAAAAAAATTGCCCGTAATATCCTGAACCTGAATCAGACCGGGCAGCGCATCCTGAAAGATCAGGTGGAAGAGCACAATATCGTTGATGCCCAGATGCGCCATTCGGGTAAGTACCAGGCGGCAGTGGAAGACAGCGGTATTGCGGTGCTGGAAGCCTATCGCGGCGGTCTGGAATCGCTGGGACAGCCATGCAAGATCATTGAAGGTAAGGACCTGCCTGACCACCTCGGTACTAAATTCTACCGTAAGGCGCTGTACACGCCGGGCACCATCCTGGTTCAGCCGTCAGGGCTGGTGAAAGGTCTGGCGGACAGCCTACCGGCCAACGTTAAGCTGTACGAAGAGACGCCAATTACCGCCATTGAATACGAGCCGGAGATTGTGCTGCATCACGCAACCGGCCGCATCTTTGCTGATAAGCTGATCCTCGCCAACAATGCCTTCGGGACACATTTTGGCTTCGGCGAGCGCACCATTTTCCCGATCTTCACCTACGGCAGCCTGACCCGTCCGCTGACCAAAGCGGAGCAGGACAGCATTGGCGGCCAGGAGTTCTGGGGCGTTATTCCTGCCGATCCGTTCGGAACCACCTCGCGTCGTACCCACGATAACCGTATCCTGATCCGTAACAGCTTCAGCTTTAACTCGGACGGGCGCTACAAACCGGGCTATACCCAGAAGTATCGTGAAACCCACCGTCAGTCGTTTGAGCGCCGCTTCCCGACGCTACAGGACGTTAACTTTGAACATACGTGGGGCGGTGGTCTGGGCATGACCCGTAACGGATCGAGCCTGTTCGGCGAACTGAGAAAGAACGTCTACGGCTCGCTGGGCTGTAATGGCCTGGGGACCGTGCGCGGCACCGCGATGGGCACCATGCTGGCCGACTGGCTGGCGGGCAAAAGTAACGACACGATTAACTTCCTGCTGTCGCTGCCAAAACCAGAGTGGAACCCGCCGGAACCGCTGCTGACCATGGGCGTTAACTTCACCCTGCGTAAAGGCATGCACGACGCGGGCCAGGAAGCGTAAATCCGACAGTGAGTCGACTTCCAGGCTGTGTTCGTTAACCGAATGCAGCCTTTTTTATGCGTTATCAAATGCATGATCTACATTGCATGTTGAAAACAACACACTGCATAAAATGTGTGGGATAGATTAGACTCGATTTTTAATATTTGATTATATTAAGAAAAGAGAAAACTATGCACATCAGGGACATCCGCATATCACATTTATCAACGCGCGACGGTGATAAATGAACATTCCCAACCTCTCAGGCTATCTGAATCAGTTTCAAATCTTTATCAAAATTGCCGAAACCGGCAACCTCTCGCGAGCGGCCAGGGAACTGGGGCTGACGCCGTCGGCGGTAAGCAAGAGCCTTTCCCAGTTAGAAAGCATCACCGGCAATCTGCTCATCAATCGCGAAAGCCGCCCCTTCCAGCTGACTCTGGATGGACGGCGTATTTGACCTCAGCCAGGACCGGGAACCTGAGATAAATCTTTAAATATGCGATAGCCCGGTGATATCTGTCTCAAAGTGCCATACTGAACTCATCCGATTAGCAACAAGGATTTGTCCTCTTAATATGAAAAATATATTTTCCTCACTCTTTGCCAGCCCCGAATCCCTTCTTCAAGTCATGAGCCGTCAGGATATTATGGAGTCGATCCAGGAAGGCGATCGCATTATCGTTGATGAAGATGGCAACGTCTCTGTTAACCCGACCAGCCCGGAAGTGCAGGATGTCTTTTTTCAGCACGTCCAGACGCTAAAGGATGTCTGAATGGGTACCGCTATTTTTATGGTTCTGATGGTCTGTGGATACTGGTATACCAGTCGGGACCTCTCTACGCGGCTTAAAATCAAACGGTCGTTTGGCTGGGATGTTTACTTCCTTGTGGCGCTGTATGGCTGCATATTTGTATTACAGGGCCTGTTAGCGACAGCGATTATATGGTCGGTATTATTGGGTATTTCTACAGTAAACAATCTACTTTATCCCGCACCCGGCGCGCATCTTAACCTTCACAGTGAGTTTATGACCTGGAGCTTTCTTGGCATTCAGGCACCCGTGGTGATCATGCTGGGGCTGGCGATAATCTTTTGTCTCTATCGATCAAACTGGGCGCTTAGCGCAAGACTGAATGCCGGTAGCAGAAAGGATCTCTATCAGCGACTATCGCGTTCTAATGGCATCGAACAGCTGCTATTTCAATGTATGGAAGAGGGCGAGTTAGCCTGGGTGACACTCAAATCACGCAGAATCTATATCGGTATGATCCATGCAGCCACGTTTGAATATGAAGGTACGGCCAATATTGTGCTAATCCCCATGTTGAGCGGTTATCGCGATTCGAGAACGTTGAAACTGGCTATTGAGCATAATTACAGTCATTGGTATGAACAGCACGGGATTGATTTCACCTCTCAGCCGAAGAACGTGCTGTCTTTTCGCAAAGTTATTATGGTTTCCCAGATTGAAAGTTTGTCCCTTTTCGATCCTGCACTCGCTAACGCTCTGGCGCCAGAAAGTGGAATTGACAAGGGGTAAGCGCTGTGTTCCTTGCCTAATTTGCTGACATTAACTTAATTAAGTTTTGATTAATTTTCATTGCTGCCGTCAGTCATAGGAATTATCTATTTGTGCCGCTTTACTTCGTAATCTTGCCCTATACTCAGCTTCTCAGAGGGTTATGCATTACCTGTGGAGGCATTACGATGTTGCAGATGTTGATAAAACGAAAGAAGGGCCGAACGCATAATGAGGATCGTAACTTAGCCTTATTATTAGCCACCACTGCCGGAATTCTCAACGCCATGGCATTGGGTGCTTTCGGTATATTTCCTTCCCATATGTCCGGCAATACCTCACAAATTTCTTCTGAAGTTTCTAATTCCGACTTAAGTGATTTATCGTTTCTTGCCGCGATTATTTTGGCGTTTGTCGTCGGGTCGATGGCTTCACGAATGCTGGTGATTAGCGGTGTCAGAAATAATATCAGAACCATTTTCAGCATCATTCTGCTGCTGGAAGGTATCGCGCTGGCGATGATGTCGCTGTTTGAAAAATTCTACTATTCCCACGCCAACAACCGTGAAGTGATCGTGTTCCTGGGCTTTCTGATGGGGCTGCATAACTCCACCTCCACCCAGCTCTCTAACGGGCGGGTGCGTTCAACGCACATTACCGGCACACTGACCGATGCCGGTATTGCGCTGGGATCGCTGCTGTGCGTCAGCCTGCGCCGGGACCCGTCGCGCGATCTGAGGGCGCACAGCAACCAGCTCTTTACGCATCTGGTCACTATCGTTTCCTTCCTCGGCGGCGGTATCTGCGGGCTGCTGCTGTTCAAGATTTTCGGCTTTAACTCGATGATTGCCATGGGCGTATTTCTTACCCTGGTCGCCGTGCTGTCGATTACCGCAACGGTTTATCAGGTAAGACGGCGCGGTTTGAGCACCTGCTGATTCACGCCGAGGCATCCCACAGCTGCATGATCTGTGTAATCGCGTTATTCAATTACCGCATGGTCATCCGACTACTGGCTGACCCTTGCCGCACGGTTTTTTGCCGGTATGGCAGCCGGACTGTCGTGGAGCCTGCTGGCCGGTTACGCCCGGCGGATGGTGGCCGTTCATCAGCAGGGAAAGGCGCTGGCTATTGCGATGGTGGGTACACCGATCGCCTTATCCCTGGGGCTACCGCTGGGTACCTGGCTTGGCGGCATAACGGGCTGGCGCAGCATATTTACGGCGATCTCCGCGCTGACGATCGTACTGGCAATATGGGTACTGGCCAGGGTGCCTGACTATCCCGGGCAGCAGCGCCATGAACGCATGCCCCTGCGGCAGGTGCTAACCACCAGAGGGGTACGGCCGGTGCTTAGCGTGGTCATTGCCTGGATGCTGGCGCATAACATTCTCTACACCTACATTGCGCCGTTCCTTGCATCCGCCGGTCTGGCGTCCTCCGTGGATATTGTGCTGCTGATCTTTGGGTTATCCGCGCTGTTGGCGATTGTCGTCACCGGGAAGTTAGTGGATCGGCATCTGCGCAGCAGCGTACTGGTGAGCCTGGCGGTATTCGCGCTTGTTTCACTGGTATTTATGTTCTGTTCGCAGCAGCCTGTTGCGATCTACCTCGGTGTCGCGGTCTGGGGATTAAGCTTTGGCGGTGCGGCCACGCTACTGCAGACGGCGCTGGCGGATACGGCAGGTGAGGGGGCAGACATCGCGCTGTCGATGAACGTGGTGGCCTGGAATGGTGCGATTGCTGCGGCGGGTATTTCCGGCGGGATACTGCTGGATAACTGGGGAGCACCGGCGATGCCGCCGGCACTGATTCTGTTGCTGGCCGTCGCTTTTGTTATCACCTGGCGGGCACGGCAGCATGGCTTTCGAAAAGGAGCGCGAATGGGGCATTAATTGACACGCGGTTCACTCTGCGGAAAATATCGTCAGGCCGCGGCAGATCTCGCAGGTAACTGAATAAATTACGGTTCGTTTCCTTCATTTAGAGACGGTTCAAACCATAACGAGCGCTGCGCCCGCCGCCGGGACAGGCCAGCAGATATCCGAGCTCAACCAGCTGTGCCAGATGGCGCGTGGCGGTGGCGCGGCTAACCTTCGCCACCGCCTTATACTGACTGTTATTGATGCCGTCGCTAAAATCGCCGTCAAGCAGGCGGTTAAGTACCTTAATCTGCTCGGCGCCAATCTGCGCGGCGTCGAACTGCTGCCAGTAGCGAGTTTTAAACACGGTTTTATCGATAACCGCCAGCGTTTCTTCAATCGAGGCTCTGAGCATGTCGATAAACCAGCTCAGCCAGGCGGTGATATCCAGCTCGCCGCGCTGGGTATTTTCCAGCACCTGATAGTAATCCTGCCGATGGATATTAATCGTGCGCGACATCGCGTAGAGCCTGACCGTGTTGCTTTCCGCCTGGGCCAGCGCCAGATCCATAATCAGGCGGCCAATCCTGCCGTTACCGTCTTCAAAAGGATGAAGCGTTAAAAATCTCAGATGGGCAATCCCGGCGCGCAGCAGCGGGTCTAGTTCCGGATCGTTGCGGCTGTCGTTAAACCACTGTAAAAATGCATCAACGTCGTCGGCAATCGACGCGCTGTCCGGTCCTTCAAAATGCACAACCGGTTTTTCAAGGCGCCCTGAAACCACCTGCACCGGACCGCTGCGTAACTGGCCGCCGACAATGGGATAGAGCAGACCGGAACCGGCGGGGAAAAGCAGGGCGTGCCAGTGCAGTAATCGCTCCAGAGACAGCGGCTGGTCGAGGTTTTCAATAGCATCCAGCGCCGAAGCCACCAGGCCTTCGGTTTTTTTATCCACGGCATAGGTCATGCCGTCCTCAATACCGAGATGATGCGCCAGCGAGGATCGCACCGAATGGGCGTTGACGCGTTCTCCTTCGATATCACTGGAGTAGAGAATGTTGGCCAGAACGTTATCCAGCGTGCTGTTTGCCTCATCCAGCAACATGCTGCTACCGTAGAGTTTTCCCTGTAAAAAACGCGTGGCGCGCAGCAGCGGCTCGATGCGCTGACGATCCCAGCTGAACGCCGGCCAGTTTTCCTGCTGCCAAATCCACATATGCGGCTCCTGAGCTGAATAGATGTCTTATTCTACTCATATAATGAGTCAAATGTAATGCGTATTTGCATCATGGCGGGATGAAGAAAATGGTGTCGCTACGTGAATTGTCGCTGGTTATCCCACACGATAAGCTTCAGAATTCGCGTAGCGCGATCGTTTTTAAACGGAAAAATCGAGAAAGAAGGGTCATCACAGTGCGTATTCATCATTCTACTAAAGCCAGAAAGCTTTACCGCAAGATCAATACAACCACCAGGGGCGTTGATCGCAACGATAACGGCGGTGAGTACCGTTGGCAACGACACAGCAAAAATAAGGTTGATGAAAATCTGCCATCGCGTGAAGGCATGCATGGCCAGCGTGGCCGGGGCCGTGACTACACGCCGTTATATAAATTCCTGCTCAGCAAAGTGGGCCAGGTCTGGGACGACGTCTACAGTGAGGCGGTCAGCCGATTGGACAAGCCAGAACCGATTTTCTACATGGTCATGCTGCGCAGAAAAGAATGGCGCAGCTATGTTCGCTGCGATGAATCGAGTTTTTACAGTGGGCTGTGCATCGATGATGCAGGTTTATTGCAAAAGGTGAACCCGGCATTTACCGCAGAAGACATCCCGGTGAGGTGTGATTGCTGCACATATACATTTAACGGCGAGCCGGTGCCGGTAAGCAGTAAGAACTGGATGAAGCCGCTTGAAGAGGAGAATTGGGAATGATGGATTCTGGTTATGCAGCGGGCCGGTGGAACAGTTTTAGGGGAAGCAACTCCGGTCGTTATTTGAGGGGAGGTAATGTGGCTGGGTCTGATGCTGCCGGAGATAGTTAATTTAACATAATATACATTATGCGCACCAAGACTGTTAGAGCAATTTAGTAATGTCACTTTTTAACCATTTAGAAATGTCCCTTTTTGGCATAAAGGCTCTGAGCTTTGTGGCTGCTACAGGGGCTGAAAAATGTTGGTGACTATGTCTGAAAAAGAGTTAGTTCGCGCCCAGGTTATCCAGGCTGTTTGTGAAAAACGGTTACGTCGGCGTGATGCTGCGAGTCAGCTGGATCTTAGCGAACGCCAGATCCAGCGTCTGATGGATAAGTTCCGCTCGTCAGGCACCCCTGGGTTGGCCAGTTTAAGACGTGGCAAACCGGGAAACAATAATCTTCCTGAACAACTTAGAATGAAGGTTCTGGCGCTGCTACGTGAAAATTACAGCGACTTCGGACCTACACTGGCCACAGAAAAACTCAGGGAACGCCACCAGATAACGATCTCTGTAGAAACCGTTCGTCACTGGATGATTGTCGCCGGCCTCTGGGTTCCCCATGCCCGACGCAGGCCTCGGGTCTACCAACCACGCTATCGCCGCGACTGTCTCGGCGAACTTATTCAAATCGACGGCTCTCACCATGACTGGTTTGAGGGCAGGAACTCAGGACGCTCTCAAAATCGCTGACATTCCAGTACGATAAGATGCTTTATCTGGTTGAACCTTCGGAAGAAAACACGCGAATCGCCGGCGAAAAAAATCATGGTTTATGACTATCCAGACGGCACGCTGGCATTCAAATACGGCCACAGGACGTTGTCGTATCAGGTCTACGACAAGCTGGCCTGTGTTGACCAGGGTGCCATCGTGGACAACAAGCGGCTGGGCGCAGTACTGAAACTCGCACAGATTCAGCAGGATGAACGCGAACGGGACGGTAAAAGAGAACGCAGTAAGAAGATGCCCAAACGGCGCGCTCAGGCAAGGATTCAGGAGCAGCTGAAAGCCATCAATCCGGTACTGACCAACCCTGAAGAATTCAGGGCCAGCCTCAAACGATAACCACCTGCCCACCCTGCTCTTTCAGACTGAATCACAGTAAAGGTGACATTTTAACTTTGGAACTGAGGGTGACATTTCAACTTCGGGTAGACAAAGACTGTTAGCCCAAAGCGATAATGTCGTGTTTTACCAAAGTTAAAATGTCGCGTTTCCGGTAGCCTGCTTTTTGTTTTTACAGACAATCCGGAGCGTCGTAATGTTGGTGACCATGAGCCAGAAAGAACTGAGTCGCATTACAGTACTGCAGCAGATTTGTGACAAACGCCAATAGCTGGGTTTCCAATGGACTGGTCGATGCATTACGTGATGATTTTACGGTTGTTTATCCTGATTTATTAGCCCATGGCAAAAGCGCAAATATCATCAATGCTGCATTCGATCAGAAAAGTCAGGCAGATGGCATCAGGCGCTTAATTGACAGTTTGGGCGCTAAAAAAGCCCATGTTGTTGGCTATTCTTCTGGCGCATGGCTGGCGATTAGCCTGGCCAAATATCATCCAGAGAAGTTATCTTCATTAGTCATTGGCGGATGGGATGTGCAGAATGGCTTACCCGAGGGACCAAACGGTCGCCTTGATTTCGATGCATTTTTCGCCTTTGCTCAGGAAACGGCTCCCGCATTAACGACATGGGTATCCGCTGAAAATAAAGCACCGCTGCGCTCAACCTTTGAGGCATTAGCTGGGTATGAGGGCTTAAAAGACGCCCCGCGGATCGCTGATATCAACATTCCCAAACTGTTTTGGGCAGGCGAACAGGATATCTATTATCAGCCGTTAAAGGACTGGTCGGAAAAAAATCGGCAGGCATTTATATCCGCGCAGGGCGACCATGTCAGTGCGATAACAGAGCTTGCACCGGATACTATTGTGCGAATTCATTACTTCCTGAAAGACGCGCGTTAACCACAATCGGCAGGAATAGCCGCCTGCCTGATTAACCCCGTAATCACTGATGGAGCAAATGTGCGCCCCGAACGTATCGTCATTTTAGGTAATGCAGGAAGCGGAAAATCAACGTTGTCCCGAATCCTTGGTGCAAAAACGAATTACCCGGTGGCGCATCTGGATCGGTTATTTTGGGGACCACAGTGGACAAAACCAGAACCGGCAGCTTTCCGCGCCCGGGTGAGCGATGTGGTAAACACGGAAACATGGATCAGCGAGGGGAACTATCCTCGCAGAACGTTCGACCTGCGTATACCTGCTGCCGACCTGATCGTCTGGATGGACACGCCCCGTATCATCTGCCTGTTCAGGGTATTAATGCGGTCACTGCGTAATCAAAAAAGATCTGATTTACCAGACGGCTGCACGGAGAAAATCAATGCCGAGTTTTTCGCATTTCTGCACTACATCTGGAAATTCGAGAGTAACGACAGGCCAAAAATCGAGAGGCTTCGCCTTGAATATGGTCCGGAGGTGCCAGTGATCCACCTTAAGAATAAACGCCAGATCGAGCAGTTCCTGTCCTCTCTTTAACTTCCCTGCCCCATTCCTCCCAGCTGCCAGTAAGGTGGCGTTCCGTAAACACCAACGAAATGGTCAATCACCGCCCTTACATTCAGCGGTGGATGGCGGGCGTTGGGATAAATGGCGGCGATATGCTGCGGCTCGGTGTGAATGGCCGCCTCGAAGTCGGGCATGATGCGCACCAGTCCACCTTTATTCAGGCTGTCATTGATCAGCCAGTCGGGAAACAGCACCAGTCCCATCCCATCAATTGCGCTGGTCAGCAGAGATTCCGCATTATTCGAAGTCAGTAACCCTGCCACCGGATAGTGTGTCCAGCTCTCCCCTGGCTGACGGAAAAGCCAGCGATTGGGGCCGGAAGAACCGCGGTAAACCAGACACTTGTGCTGGCTGAAATCGGCAGGCGTCGCCGGCTGGCCGTGCTGTTCTAAATACTCGGGTGATGCCGCCAGATAATAACGCTGCGAGGCGAATATACGCGCGTGGAAGGAGGAATCGGTCAGCGTGCCGATCCTGAACAGCACGTCGGTGGCATCGCGGTGTGGATCGATAAAATCATCCGTCAGCATCAGCTCCATCTGTAAGCGGGGATATCGCCGGGACAGCGCCGTCAGCCAGGGCGCAATATGGCGCTGGCCGAAGAAAACCGGCGCGTTAATTCGGATCAGCCCGGCGGGTTCGAGGGATCGGTCCTGCATCTCTTTACGGGCTTTATTCAGCTGTTCGGTCATGCTGCGGGCGTAGTCAATAAACAGTCGGCCCGCTTCGGTTGGGATAACGGCGCGGGTATTGCGGTAGAACAGCTGCTGGCCAAGCGAGTCCTCTAACTGAATGATCACGCGCGAAACCATAGAAGCCGACACGCCTTCCCGCCTGGCAACGGCGGAAAAATTCTGTTCATCATACACGCCGATAAAAAATACCAGCGTGCGGAAATTTATGCTGCCAGCATCAAACATTATCCCGATTCCTGCAAAGGTGTTTCCTGAATTATACCGTTTTTCATGATGCAGCGCTGCTATACCATCGCAACCCTAAATTATCGGGGACTGACTTATGCAGCTTATTTTTATACTACTCGTCGTTGCCGGCGGCATGGGGTTATCGGTTGAGGCGGGATTGCTGGGGCCATTAGGAAATGAAGTCGGCGGGCTGTGGGCAACGTTCAGCGTTTTTGGCGTAGGTGCCGCGCTCACCTTCCTGCTGATGCTGTTCTTTAGCCCCCGCAGCAGTCCTTCCTTCTTCACGCAGCCATCATGGACCCTGCTGGGCGGTATTCTTGGTCCGGTGTACGTGGTGATCCTGACCGTGGCCGTGCCGGTGATTGGTATTGCAATGACGATGATCGGCATTCTTGCCGGGCAGGTTTTCAAAAGCGTGGTGATTGACCACTACGGGCTTCTGGGTACGGCGCATCGCAAAATTGACCGTAAGCGGTTTATTGCGCTGATCTTTATTATTGCCGCACTGATTCTGGTGGCAAAGGGCTAAGGTGAAACAATGAATATAGTGATGATTATCCTGGCCGTGATCGGCGGTGCGGTACTGAGTATTCAGGCTGCGATAAACGGCAAATTAGGCAGCGAGGTCGGCGTATTTCGCAGCGCATTTCTGACTTTCTCGCTTGGTGCGCTGGTCAGCGCCCTGCTTATTTTCTTCTTTGAACCGGCGCAAAATTTAACCCTGCTGGACGTGCCGAAATGGCAGCTGCTGGGCGCACTCTGCGGCGTGCCTTATATCGTGATCATGGTGCTGGCCGTTCAGCGTATTGGTGCGGCCGTTGCAACGGTGGCGGTTATTTTTGGTCAGCTGGCGATGAGCATGCTGATTGATAATTTTGGCTGGCTGGGGAATGAAGCGATCCACTTTTCCGCAACGCGGCTGGGGGCGGTTGTCTGCCTGGGGATCGCGCTTTACTTTATTTATTCCAGCAATAAAACAGATACCGAAAAGTCTGGCGGCAGCCAGGCTTCAGCTGAAGCCTGAAGCCTGAAGCCTGAAGCCTGAAGCCTGAAGCCTGGTAATATTCGGCACCACGAATGCCCTGTGGTAACAGCTATCTCGTTGCCGCCGGGCTTAATCTTCCCGCATCCAGCGCCGCAGTAAATACAGCATCACCATGACGGCGATGCCAATCAAAGCTGCGCCCGCAAAAATCACTGATGCATTGCCGGGGATAAACTCCATAAAGGAGGACAAAAACTGCCCGGAAAAAATCGCCATTGACAGCCAGGCAAGATTTCGCCCGCGTACGTGCGCCTCGCTCAGTTCGACGGTCATGTGATTAACCAGCGGCACCGACAGGCCAAAACCGCATCCCATCAGAACCCCTCCGGCGATAAACGGCACGACCCCAGATGATGCAGAAAAGATCAGGTGCGCCGCGGCATAGCAGGCAAAAGCGGCGTAGAGCGTACCGAACTCCCCCAGACGTTTTACCATTTTGGGCATGATTGCTGCGGCGATGACGGCGATTAGCGAGACAAATGACAGGAAATAACCCGTTTCCGCCGCGCCGATATTAAGCTGATGAAACTGCTGCGGAATAACGATTACCCCGGTAAAGAAGCACAGCATAGAAGCTGTTGCAGCAAATAATACCGTTTTGAGCTGACCGCTGGCCGGGGCTGCATTTCGGATCACCTCCCCGCTATCGTCGCCTTCCGGCTCGGCGGATGGCCTGGGCACAAACATTAACTGCATCGCCAGTAACAGCCAGGCGACAAGATAAAGCAAAAACGGCCAGCGCCAGCCCAGACTGGCCAACAGTCCGCCAATAAACAGAAAGATCACCCCGCCAAGTTCGATCGACATGCCCTGGGACGCGATCATTTTCATCCGCGCCTGCCCGCTGTAGAACAGAGAAATCAGCACCGTACCTGCGGCCATCACCACCGCCGTTGCACCGCCAAGCAGTAACCTGTCTATCATTACCGGGAGCGTGCCGTGAAGAAGTACGCCACCGCTGCCTGACAGACCGTAGCAAAATAGCCCCCACAATAGCGCCCGGTAAGCCCCTACCCGGTCAATAAAGCGGCCAGCCAGTGGCCCAAAAATTACCACGCCCAGCGACGGAACGGTTACCAGCCAGCTGGCCGCTGAAGACGTGCCCAGATTTTCAGCGACCGCCGTTAATCCGGGTACGATTACACAGCCCACCATGATGGTCAGGCAGGCCACCGCCAGTAACGTAAACGCGCCCGTACTTTTTATTTGGTTCATCACGGCCTCAAAATATCCGAATAATGGTTATCAAATCCAATATGTGGTCATTATTTTTAAGCTATATTCTTAGCAAGTCAACACGGGAAAGGTAAACTGAATGTCAGCGAAGCGCGTTCGTTAAAAGAGCCAGCCATTTTATCCATCAGGCGGATAACGCGTGATATCCTGCTGTAAGATGTTTTAAACCGGAGATGAAGATGAGCAATGATGCAGACAGCAGTGGTTCACAGGTTATTGCCCGGGCCGCCACAATTCTGCGGGCGCTGGAGCTACAGCCAAAAGGCATGACCATCTCCAGCCTGTCGCGCGAAACGGGTTTGCCCCGCACCACCGTCCACCGACTGGTCACCTCGCTGGAGTCACAGCAGCTGCTGATATCGGGCAGCACCGGCGTTCGGCTTGGACCGGCGCTGGCACGCCTGGCGGCCTCCGCGCACACCGATGTGATCGCCCTCGCGCAGCCGTCGATGGAAACGCTGGGACGCCGTACGCGTGAAACGGTGGATTTGTGCGTTTATCGCGGTAGCCATGCCGTCTCCGTCAGCCAGTTCGTTTCTGACCAGGAGCTGCGCGTGGTATCCGCGGTGGGTACGGCGTTTCCCTGCCATTGCACCGCACACGGTAAAGCGATTCTGGCGATGCTTGCCGATGAGAAAATTGCGGACCTGCTCGGCGGCCAGCCGGATGTGAGAACGGATAATACCCTGCGAACGCTGCCCCTGCTGCTGGATGACATCCGGCAAACCCGCGCGCGACGTTATGCGATCGATCGCGAGGAACATGCGCGTGGCGTCTGCGGGATGGGCGTTTATCTGAATACCGGGGCCGGTGAACATTACGCGATTTCGGTTGCCGTCCCGGCCCTGCGCTTTGAGGAGAAGTTCTATCACCTGCTCAGTTCGTTGATGCAGTGCAAAGCGGAGATCGAAGCGCTAACGAGCTAACTATTTAAACCCGAAGCCGCTTTTTTCCAGCATTTCTCGCAGATTCTGGCGGCCATCCATGTACTCCAGGCTGACAGCGGCAGACTGCACCGCCTGTTTCCACGTTTTGTCCTTCATGCCCAGGCCTTCACGAAAGGCATGAAAAACCGCCTCATAGCGGTCAATCTGTGTATCCAGGCCATCAGCCTGATAGCGGTTATGGTGTGCAACCACCGACTGAGGTAAGCGGGGTCGAATATCGCCGGGATGCCGGTCATCAGGCCAACCGATCAGCAGCCCGCAGACAACATAGCTTCGTTCAGGCAGATTAATCAGTTCCGCCAATTCTTTCGCTTTATTTCTGGCCGCACCAATGTAAACCGTTCCCAGCCCGATGGATTCCGCGGCAACAGTGGCATTCTGCGCCGCAAGCGCGGCGTCAACGGAAGACATCAGAAAAGCATCCAGATAATCATGAACCTGCGGATAAAGCCCGTCGGCGGAGGTGATAGCGTGGTTGCGGGAGAGATCGGCAATCCATAGCAGTATCGCCGGAGCCTGTTCAATATAACCGTTCGCCAGGCCGTTATCACCGGCAGCGAGCATCCGTACCTGTGCTTTCAGCGACGGTTCAGTGACGGCGACAACGCTCCACTGCTGTAGGTTCGAAGACGTAGAAGCCGACTGCGCAGCGGCAACCAACGTTTCCAGCCAGCCGGCCGGCAGTGGCCGATCGGTAAAGTTCCGTACGGAGCGATGACGTAAAAGCCCTGCTATCTGTGTATTCCAGATGATATTTTCAGGCTGCTGGTCCGCACCATATCTGGCTGCAAGTAGCTGTTGCTGAATGAGTTTGTCAGGCATGTTTTCCTCTTCAAATAGTGGAATGATCGTTAAAGAAATAGGTAAATAAAAAGCCGTGAGGCTTTTTATGGCTTAAATCGTTCTTAACAGCGCGTCGATTGCCTGCTGTTGGTAATCCGCTTCGTGAACAATGCGGCCAAATACTCTGAAGCCGAAATAACCACACATAAAAGATTTCGCCATCACGCTGGCATCTCTATCAGCCGGAAACTCACCGGACGTAATACCCTGAGCGAACAGTAAGGCAAACATCTGTTCAAGCTGTTTAATGTAGTGGCGGCTGAGCCGATCAACGGTCGCATCTTTGGCGGACCTTTCGAGCGGAGAGAAAATCGCCATACAGCCATTGCGTTCAACATTGCTCAGATCGATTTCGGTCCCCTTTTGTAAAAGCAGGCGCAGGCGCTCAGCTACGCTGCCTGAACGGGCGAATATCTCCTGATGAAAATCGATACTGTTTTGGTGATATCGGCGCAGTGCCTCGTGATAAAGCTTTTCTTTATTACCAAAAGCCGCATACAGGCTGCCTCTGCCAAGACCCGTGCTTTCGACCAGAGCCTGAGCAGACGTTGCCTCATAGCCATCACGCCAGAAAGCATCCATAGCAGCGTCGATCACCTGCTGGTCATCAAATTCTCTGGGTCTTCCAGCCATAGTTATCAGCTCTTTCAGTTATGGATTGCACAACTTACCAATTATGGAATGAACAGTCAACAATTGTGAGCAGTGTACTATTTACAGTTTTTTCCTAAAGCCAGAGGTCGCTTCGCGTGGCATTGTTGACCACGTTGTTAACACTAATGACGTATTTTATGAGGGAATATTTATGAAAAAGACGATTATCGCCCTGTCAGCCATTTTACTGGCCACTTCCGCATTTGCCGCCACACACGCAACCGATGAAACCGTCGCCAACGCGCAGGCCGGTGCAAATACCGCTAAAGAAAAGCTGCACGAAGCGCAGCATCAGGGCCAGGAGCAGCAGCTGAAAGCTAAACATGCTGCCGAAGGCAAAAGCGACAGCTTCACTAGTAAAGTGAGTGAAGGCTCGCAGAAGACCTGGAATAAAACCAAAGAAGGGACTGAGAAAGGCTGGAATGCGACCAAAGAAGGCGCGCAGAAAGGCTGGAACAGTACCAAAGAAGGTGCCAGCGACCTGAAGAAAAAAGTGACCGAGTAAACGCTCCTCGCTGATTTACCGTTTGATGCCGCAGCCCGTCTGCGGCATTTTCTCGTTCACCACCGGGTTTACAGCCTGCACGATTTTTGCCACTATACCTCCTTCACCTTCCCTGAGGATGTCTGCCGACATGATTTAATGCCTGTATTCCATCGCAATATCTCCCACATCTTAACCGATGTGAATTTTGATATTGGGCAGGCAGCTATCCTCGTCAGCGTTAATTTCCGATCCGGCATTTCGGCCTGCCCTGTTTATTCAGGAGCACAACTATGCCTGTACACTGCCATTTTTCTGAACTCTCAATTACGTTCAACGACACCGCTCTGTTTCAACAGATTAGCGGCACTCTGACACAGCAAAACCAGGGGCTGACCGGTATGAACGGCTGCGGCAAGTCAGTACTGATGTCGTTACTGGCACAGCGTCGCCAGCCTTCAAGCGGCACGATTAACTGGCTGACACCGTTTTATTACGTTCCGCAGTTAACACGTTTGCCCGGACTGACTCTGGCAGATGCGCTGGGGATCGCCGACATCCGTGCAGCTTTTCGAAGAATGGAAAACGGCAGTGCCAATGCCGATGATTATGATTTCCTTGCCAACAAATGGGATTATCCACTCCGCTGGCAGTCGCTGCTGGACAGTGCGGCGCTGGGTCATCTCTGTCTGGAAAGCCCTTCCTCACAGCTAAGCGGTGGCGAACAGACCCGCCTGGCGCTGTGCCGGGCATTTTTGCAACAGGACTCATTTTTACTGCTCGACGAGCCGGAAAACCATCTCGACAGCACCGGTCGCCGCTGGCTGAGCGAACAGCTGCAGCGGCATCCTTCCGGGTCGCTGGTGATTAGCCACGATCGGCGGCTGCTGAATGAAATGCAGCGCATTTACGAACTCAGTCCTGGCGGGCTGGTGGAATATGGCGGTAATTACCGCGATTTCTCGCAGCAGAAAGAGCGTCAACTCAATGCGTTACGCAGTGAGGAAAAGCAGTTACAGTCCGGCCTGCGTAAAGAAAGGGATGAGCTACAGCGCACACTGGAGAAAAAAGCCCAGCGACGGCGTCAGGGCGATCGCGCCCGTTCTTCGGGGTCGCAGTCTCTGCTGCTGCTGGATATGAAGAAGAACAAAGCGGAGAAGCAGCAGTCAAAAATCACCCAGCGCCACGAACGCGTCATGGCCAACCTGGCTGAGCAACGAAGTGTTGTTAACGAGAAAATCGAGCACGTAACACCGCAAATGCTGAAATTTGCCTACACCGATGAGCAAAAGCGCGTTCGCGTTAACACTCAGAATTTACGTCTGCCTTTTGGCTCGTCGCAGCCGCTCTCCCTGACCATTTCCGGCGACGAGCACTGGCATATCGCCGGGCGTAACGGCAGCGGAAAATCTACCCTGCTTAAAGTGCTGACGGGCCAGCTGGCGGCAGCTTCGGGGCGTTACTCACTACATGGCCACTGGCGCTATCTTGATCAGCACCTTACCCTGCTGAATTTCGCACTTCCGGTGGTTGAAGCCTTATGCGAATTTGACCCTTTAGTTACCGCTGAAAGCTGGCGTACCCGCCTGGGTGCTCTGCGCATCAGGGGCGATAAGAGTCTGATTCCGCTTGAGCAGTTGAGCGGCGGAGAACAGCTGAAAGTTATTCTGCTGGCCTTAACCTGTTCATCCCCCTTGCCGGATATCTTATTGCTGGATGAGCCGGACAATCATCTGGATCTCGATTCCCGTCGGCTGTTAGAGGGAGTGTTGAAATCATATAAAGGGGCGCTGCTGTTAGTCAGCCATGACGAAGAGTTTGTGAATAACTGCGGCGTAACGCAGACTCTGGAATTATGATCGGGCGGACTTGATTTCAACCGTAATCAGACCCGCCCCTTATTCTGACTCACCGATGCTGGCACAGAATCTATTCATCGCCAGCATCGGTAAAGTTTCGTATTAAGCCAGGGTTAACACGTCCGCAACGGGTTTACGCGGCTTCTGCGGCCAGTTGTTATCCAGCGGATACCCCACGACGACCACCATCAACGGCAGTTCCGTGGGCAGCAAAGCAAAGTCTTTTGCCACCCGTTCGGCATCAAAGCCAATCATCGGGCATGAACCCAGCCCCATTCCCTCGGCGGCCAGCATCAATGTCATCGCCCCCAGAGAAGCGGAACGCACGGCCTCATCACGCTGTAACACCGCGTTATTTTCATGGGACGTTACCCAACCTTCTACAGTACGTTGCTCCATGATCTGCGCGTCCACGCTGGGCTGGAGTGCCGCCGCCAGCTGCTGATGTGCAGAGAGCGTACCGCAGATGATGAAGGCCACCGAAGCGTCAACGATCTTCTGCTGGCCCCAGGCGGACGCTTTCAGCAGATTTTTCCCCTCAGGCGAGCGCACGGCAATAAACCGCCAGTTCTGCATATTAAATGCCGTTGGGGCTTTGGTTGCCAGCGTGACCAGAGAGGTAATTGTTTCATCATCAAGAGGACGATCGGCCTGAAAACGGTTAATGGAAATACGTGATTCAATAGCGTTCTGTACGGAAGATTTCATGTAATTACCTTATATAATAGTCTGTTAAAGAGAGTCATTATCCACGGCGAACCGTTGTCCACTGCACGGCGAATACGCTGAGCAGCACGACGATTAGCGCAATAAAGGCGGTACCGGTCATTGACTGGGAAAGCACGATCCAGCCCAGTGCTACGGCGGCCAGTGGGCTAAGCAGACCGAGTGAGGCAACGGCCACGCCGGGAAGCCGGGTTATTCCGCGGAACCACAACGCATAGGCAAGTAGCGCACCGGCAAGGCTGAGATACGCATAGGCACACCACTGCGGCAAGGTCAGCACCGGTAGTGGCGCATCGACCAGCCACGCAACGGGGGCCAGCATCAGCCCGCCAATCACCAGCTGCCAGCCGGTAAGCGGCAGTACGGGCAGATCGACCTGCCAGCGCCGGGTCAGCCAGACTCCGGTGGCCATACAGGCGGCACCCAATAGCGCAGCAATCACGCCTATTGGTTCAAAGGTGGTTTGCGGCGACAACAGCAAAACCGCCATTCCGATCACCCCGGCCACGGCGGACCACAGCGTAATTTGTGCGGGTGCACGCCGATCAACCGCCCATGCCAGCACCATCACCAAGAGCGGCTGAATGGCACCCAACACCGCGGCCAGTCCTCCCGGCAGACGATAGGCGGCAACGAATAACAGCGCCTGGAAAACGCCGATATTCAGCGCGCTCAGCACCACTAAGCGCCACCCATCGCCCCTAAGCGGAATGCGGCGGGTAAACAGCAACAGCAGTAAACCCGCCGGTAAAACTCGGATCAGCGCAGCGGTAAATGGCCTGTCCGGCGGCAGGATTTCAGATGTGACGATATAAGTAGACCCCCAGATCGCGGGGGCCAGCGCCGTGAGGATCACGTCACGCCAGTAATGCATTGAGGATGTAATGTTCATGACTTTACCTTCAGTTCAAGATATTATCAGTGTGTCGATCAGTTATCTTGAAGTCAAGGCAAATGAGTGTACCTATGAAAAATCGTGAACATGATGCCGTGGATGCCATTCTGCAACAGTGGCAGTGCGAACGGCCCGATCTGGACGCCAGTCCGATGGGACCAATTGGACGTATTAATCGATGCGCGGCCCTGCTGCAGCAGAAACTGGAAACGGCCTTTGCCCGATTCGATCTCAGTATGTGGGAGTTCGATATGCTGGCAGCTCTGCGCCGTTCAGGTGAGCCAAGCCTCAGCCCGACCGAACTGTTTTCAACGCTGATGGTCACATCGGGGACGATGACACATCGGCTTAAGCGACTGGAAACTCGTGGGTTTATCGAGCGAGTGCCTAATGCTCAGGATGCGCGCAGCATGCTGGTTAAACTGACGGAGAGCGGGCGGGAGCTGATCGATCGGGCGGTTGAAGAACACATCGAGAATGAGCGGCAGATCCTATCGGGGCTGTCAGCTAATGCATTAAGTGAGCTGGATAATTCGCTTTCGGCGTTTTTACGCACGCTGGAGGAGTGATTTTATCCTCGCTAAATTCAGGCCCGCCCTTACCGACGGGCCTGATAATTTTTACGCCAGCGTTACCGGGCGCCCCTCGCGCGCGCTGATAAGCGCAGCATCCAGCACGGCCAGCGTCTGGATCGCCTGCTCGGTGGTCACCGGGGGTTCCAAACCGCTGCGGACAGCTTCAACAAATGCTTCATAGTAGGCATGGTAGTTCCCCTGCTCGGAGGGAATGGCCTCTTCGCCGTTGGCGGTACGCAGCACGCCCCACCGCTCCTGTTTTTCATAACCCCAGGCCGCCAGATCGTCGGCCGGGCGCTGACCGGCGAAAATCGCCTGCGCCTGCACATCGGTGCCGTTAGACGTATAGCTACCCTTGTCGCCGTAGATTATCAGCTCGCGGGTGGCTAACCGGTTGAGTTTGCTGGCAGAGATATGCGAGTGAACACCGCTGGTATGGGTCAGCGTGATAATGAAACTGGCATTGGTCGGGCCGTCCGGATGGTCAACAATATCCGTATGGGCATAGACCGATTTCACCGGCCCCAGCAGCCAGAGGGTCTGATCGACCAGGTGGCTACCGATATCCCGCAGCAGGCCGCCCGCCTCACCGCCTTCCAGCGTATGAGGATCGTCGAGGTCCATGCGATTATGCAGACGCCACAATTTGCCAACGCGCTGCTGTTCAATCACCTTGCGCAGCGTCTGAATGTCAGCATCGAAACGGCGGTTATGATAAACGCTCAGCATCACGCCTTTGGCCTTCGCCGCATCGGCAAGCTCGCGGCCGGTTTTCGCATCCGGTGCAAAAGGCTTATCGGCAATCACCGCCACGCCTGCCGCAATCGCTTCCAGAACCAGCTCGCGGCGGGTGGCCGGCGGCGTGGTGATGGTCACAATATCAACGCCTGCTGCCAGCATAGCCGTCAGGCTGGGGTAGATCGGCACATCAGGAAAATCTGCCTGAGCGCTGGCGATAGTTGCCGGTGCGCGAGCAACGATTCCCGCCAGCTCCAGCCCTTTGGCCGCCGAAATAAACGGCGCGTGAAAATTTTTACCGCCTGAACCGTATCCTACGATGCCTATTCTCATGCTTTCCTCATTGTGGGTGGGTAATTAATGTTATGAGTGCTATCTGAGTACTTAAAAGTCGGATGCAGGAGGCGCTATACGCGCAGCCGCTGGCCGACATCAATGCGGTTTCCGTGGGGATCGGCGAAGACAAATGCACGTAAGCCGTAATCTTTATCCTGCACGCCTTTTATTATTTTTGCGCCGTGCTGTTTGCAAAGCGCAAACATTGCGTTGGCATCGTCGACCAGCAGATGGGCTATCGGGAACGGGGCGGCTTTATGCCCGGGCTGAAGCGATAAATGCAGTTCGCTTTCGTCGCGTTTCAGGATGATAAAACCGACGGGATCGCCATTTTGAAAGGTTTTGGTGAATCCTAATCCATCAATATAAAAACGCTGCGCAACTTCCATATCCTGCACGGGCAAAATAGCCGCGATACGGCCAAAATTCATCGCAGTGAGTGTCATATACACCCTCAATATTTTCAGAGCGATCGCATATATCAGACGGTGCTGTTGCCGGAAGGCGTCGATCGAATGGCTGGACGTTGCCAGAACAGCTTTAAGCATATCCGGCAAGCGTCATCCCTTCAAAGTGTTTTCACCCCTATTTCGGGTGAAAATTACTGAAAATATTCTGTTTTATCCCTGATAGCGAACCGCATCAATAAGCTTTGAAAATGCCGCGGTGTGCTGTTTTCTACTGGGATAATAAAGATAGTAACCGGTGAACGGTTCGCACCAGTCCTGTAATACGCTTTGCAGTTTGCCTTGTTCTATTTGCGTTCTGACCGAATCTTCAGGAACGCAGCAGACCCCCATTCCGGATAATGCCGCATCGATGCGCGCAGAGAGCGTGTTGAACACTAACTGCCCTTCTACCTTGACCCGAATGGCTTTGCCATCCTTGCTGAATTCCCAGTGATACAGCCCGCCGAGCGTGGGCAGACGCATGTTAATACAGCGATAATTTTGCAGCTCATAGGGCGTTTGTGGCACGCCGTGTTCAGCAAAATAGTCCGGCGTGGCAACGATCGCCATTTTCCAGTCAGGGCCAATTCGCACGGCTACCATATCTTTTTCTATCGACTCACCCAGGCGTACGCCGGCATCAAAACGCCCGCTGACGATATCGGTCAATGCGTTATCAATCGATAATTCCACGTTAACGTCCGGGTAGCGCAGTAAAAAGGGTTTCAACAGCGGCCACAGCGTGCTGGAAAGCGCATGTTCACCGGCGGTAATGCGGATATTTCCCGAGGGATTTTCCTGATTATCCGCCAAATCCTGCAGCGCTTTTTCAATTTCCGTAATCATCGGCGCGACGCTTTGAATCAACCGCTCCCCGGCTTCGGTTGAGGCAACGCTCCGCGTCGTTCGGGTTAACAGCCGGGTATTCAGCCGTTCTTCCAGTCCGCGGATGGAATGGCTCAGCGCTGACTGCGATACGCCCAGCCTGGCTGCCGCTCGGGTGAAACTGCGCTCGCGTGCAACCATCACCAAATAGATGAGGTCATTAAAGTTTTCTTTGAGCATTGTCCGCCTTTGACAAGTAAGTTTGACCCGCGTGTACCACTATACACAAAATGAAATACATGTGTATTCTTCACAAATCTTTCGGAAAAATTTCACTTTATGTGAGAAAGGTCGAATTTAAAGCACACAGTTTTTGCGAGACAACTCGCAAACTCCCCTGCCGGGCACTTCATTAAATGAATTAAATTCATAAACCCTATCGTTTTTACCCCGCTAATCGATCGTAATCCGCCATGTTATTCTGCTCCCGCATCAGGCCGTTCTGGTCATCTTTTTAACCCTGAAATTATGGCAAAGGTGAAAGAATGGATAGACAGGAGCTCATCATTCATGAACTGATTGCGTGGATTGACAGCAATATCCGTCAGCCGCTGAAAATTGAAGATGTTGCGCAGCGTGCGGGGTATTCGAAGTGGCATTTGCAGCGTATGTTTCAACGTATTATGCGCATCAGTCTGGGAAATTATATTCGCGATAAAAAACTGGCGTCCGCCGCACAGGATTTAATCGCCGGTGGCGAAAGCGTAATTGATATCTCCACCAAGTATGGCTACGACTCGCAGCAGTCATTCAGTCGTTCATTCAGCAGAAAATATCATGTGCCTCCGGCTACATGGCGTCGTTTAAATTCTCAACAATCCCATTTTTGAGGTTTTTCCTCTCTTAATACCGGCTTCCGGGAGAAAATAATAATGCCCATCAAGGTGGCAATTAAGCCTCTGGCTTTGCTATGCGCGCTGTTCGCTTTAAATCTAACCGGCTGTGACAATTCGTCCGTTAACTCAACGCAGTCAACAGTGGTTCCCGAAGTTCAGGTCACTACGCTGGCCGTGCAGTCGCTTCCAGTCACGTCGGAACTGCCGGGGCGTATGTTGGCTTACCGCATCGCGGAAGTCCGTCCGCAGGTTTCCGGCATCATTCTGCAACGTCTTTTTACCGAAGGAAGTGACGTTGTCACCGATCAACCACTCTATCAGATTGATGCCGCTCCCCTGCGCGCTGAATTCAATCGTACCGTCTCCGCCCTGGCACAGGCCAGGGCCAACGCGCAGCTGGCGCAGGTCACCCTTGCGCGCTATCGCACATTGATCGGTGCGCAGTACGTCAGTCGTCAGGACTTCGACCAGGCAGAGGCAACGGCGGCGCAGACGCGTGCTGCCGTTGAAACGGCCAGGAGCGCTCAGGAAACGGCGCGGATCAATCTGATGCGAACGACGGTCACCTCACCGCTTAACGGCAGAATCGGGCGTTCTTCGGTTACGGAAGGCGCGCTGGTGCAGGATCAGCAGAGCGATGCGATGGCCACGGTGCAGCAGCTCGATCCGCTTTATCTCGACGTAACGCAGTCGAGCCAGGAATTTCTGCGTCTGCAGCAGGAACTGGCCTCCGGCAGACTACAGCGTCAGCCCGGCAGTGTGCCGGTCAGCGTGATCCTCAGTGATGGTTCACTTTATTCGCATCCCGGAACACTGGCATTTTCGGACCTGACCGTAGACCAGACCACTGGTGCAATTACGCTACGCGCTATTGTACCTAACCCCGATCGTCAGTTGCTGCCGGGCATGTTTGTACGGGCGCGTATCAATCTGGGGAACGATCCACAGGGACTGACCATTCCGCAGCAGGCGGTCAGCCGCACTCCGCGCGGCGAAGCGACCGCACTAGTGGTGAATGAAGATAATCGCGTTGAAGTTCGTCATATCACCGTTTCAACAGCCTCTGCCGATCGCTGGGTGGTCACCAGTGGCCTTAAGCCCGGTGAAAGAGCGATCGTTTCCGGGCTACAGCGTGCACAGCCGGGAATGAAGGTCTCTCCTGTTGATATTGCCGCTACGCCGACCGGAGGCGCAAACTGATGTCCAGATTCTTTATCGATCGCCCGGTTTTTGCCTGGGTTCTGGCGATTATCGTTATGCTCGCCGGGGGGATTTCCCTGCTGAAAATTCCCGTGGAGCAGTACCCCGACGTCGCGCCCACCGCCGTGCAAATCCGAGCCACTTATCCCGGTGCCGATGCCACCACCCTGCAAAACAGCGTTACACAGGTTATCGAGCAAAATATGAGCGGGCTGAACGGGCTGATGTACATGTCCTCGACCAGCGATTCTTCCGGCACGCTGCAGCTGACGCTGTCGTTTGAAAACGGAACCGACGCGGATATCGCCCAGGTGCAGGTGCAGAACAAGCTCCAGCTTGCCACACCGCTGCTGCCGCAGGAGGTTCAACAGCAGGGAATTACGGTGCGTAAATCTTCCAGCGTGTTCTTCCTGGTGCCGGGATTTGTTGATGAAAGCGGCCGGATGAGCATGGAAGATATTGCCGATTACGTAGCGGCAAACCTGAAAGATCCCATCAGCCGCATCAACGGCGTGGGTGATACCACGCTGTTCGGCTCACAGTACGCCATGCGTATCTGGCTGGACCCGAACAAGCTGAATAACTACCAGCTGACGCCGGTGGATGTCATTGCACGAATCCGCGCACAGAACGCTCAGATTGCCGCAGGTCAGCTCGGTGGTGCACCGCCGGTGAAGGGGCAGCAGCTTAATGCGTCGATCATCGCGCAGACGCGGCTGACCTCCCCGGAGGCGTTCGGCAATATTCTGATGAAGGTTAACGGCGACGGTTCGCAGGTGAGGCTGCACGATGTAGCGCGCATCGAGCGCGGCGGCGAAAACTACAATTTCGTGGTTAAGATTAACGGTAAACCGGCCTCGGCACTGGGTATTCAGCTGGCGACCGGCGCGAATGCGCTGGATACGGCGAATGCCATCCGCGCGCGCATCAACACCCTGAAGCCCTTCTTCCCGCAGGGACTAAAGGTGGTGTATCCCTACGACACCACGCCGTTTATCAGCATTTCGATTAATGAAGTGGTGAAAACGCTGGTTGAAGCCATCGTGCTGGTTTTCCTGGTGATGTATCTGTTTCTGCAAAGCTTCCGCGCCACGCTGATCCCCACCATCGCGGTGCCGGTGGTGCTGGCAGGGACGTTTGCCATCCTCAGCGCCTTTGGTTATTCGATCAACACACTGACGATGTTCGGCATGGTGCTGGCGATTGGTCTGCTGGTCGATGATGCCATTGTGGTGGTGGAAAACGTTGAGCGCGTGATGGCGGAAGAAGGCCTGAAGCCGAAGGCCGCCACGCGCAAATCCATGGGGCAAATCCAGGGGGCGCTGGTCGGTATTGCGCTGGTACTCTCGGCGGTATTTGTGCCGATGGCGTTCTTTGGCGGCAGCACAGGCGTGATCTACCGGCAGTTCTCTATCACTATCGTGTCGGCCATGGTGCTCTCTGTGCTGGTGGCGCTGATCCTCACCCCGGCCCTGTGCGTTACCCTGCTTAAGCCGCTGAAGCCGGGCGAACACGGGCAGAAACGCGGCCTGTTTGGCTGGTTTAACCGAAAGTTTGAGCAAAGCTCGCAGCACTACAGCAGCTCGGTGGCCCGCATGCTGCATCGCAGCGGCCGCTATCTGTTGATCTACGGCGTAGTAGTGGCAGTGATGGCGCTGCTGTTTGTGCGCTTACCGACCTCCTTCCTGCCTTCAGAGGATCAGGGCGTATTGGCAACGCAGGCGATCCTGCCCGCCGGGGCAACCCAGGAACGAACCCAGGCGGTGCTGGATCGCGTCAGTGACTACTACCTCAATGCGGAAAAAAGCAACGTTGAAAACGTGCTGACGGTAAACGGCTTTGGCTTTGCCGGGCGCGGACAGAACGTCGGCATTGCCTTTATCGGCCTGAAGGACTGGTCCGAGCGTGCGGGCGATGACAATAAGGTCGATGGCATTGTCAGCCGTGCCACCGGGGCGCTCAGTAAAATTATGGATGGCACCGTAGTGGCGTTTAACCTGCCGCCGATTATCGCCCTGGGCAACGCCACCGGCTTTGACTTCGAGCTGATCGACCAGGCCGGGCTTGGCCATGAAAAGCTATTACAGGCACGTAACGCTCTGCTCGACCTGGTACGCCAGCATCCGGAGACGCTGACAGCTGTACGTGCCAACGGCATGGAAGACAGTCCGCAGTTCAAACTCAATATTGATGAAGAAAAGGCCACCGCGCTGGGTGTCGATCTGACCGATATCAACAGCACGTTAAGCACTGCGTGGGGCGGTAACTACGTCAATGACTTTATTGACAGCGGTAGGGTCAAAAAAGTTTATGTGATGGCCGATGCCCGCTGGCGCATGCTGCCGCAGGATCTCGATAACTGGTACGTGCGTGCAGCCAACGGCAAAATGGTGCCCTTTGCCAGCTTCTCTACGGCGGAATGGATTTACGGTTCGCCGCGCCTGGAGCGCTACAACGGCCTGTCATCGGTGGAGGTCCTCGGTCAGCCCGCCGCGGGGAAAAGTTCGGGCGAAGCGATGGCGCTGATGGAACAGCTGGCGCAGCAGCTGCCCGAGGGTATTGGCTTCGACTGGACCGGGATGTCGTATCAGGAACGGATGACCGGAGAGCAGGCTCCTGCACTGTACGCGCTGTCACTGATCGTGGTGTTCTTGTGCCTGGCGGCGCTGTATGAAAGCTGGTCGGTGCCGTTCTCGGTGATGCTGGTGGTGCCGCTCGGCGTGTTCGGCGCGCTGGTCGCCACCCTGCTGCGCGGGCTGAACAACGACGTTTATTTCGTGGTGGGTCTGTTAACCACGATCGGCCTGTCGGCGAAAAATGCCATTTTGATCGTCGAATTTGCAAAAGACCTGATCGAAAAAGAAGGCAAAGGCGTTATCGAGGCCACGCTGGAGGCTGCGCGCATGCGGCTGAGGCCGATACTGATGACCTCGCTGGCCTTTATCCTCGGGGTACTGCCGCTGGCCATCAGCACCGGCGCCGGTAGCGGTGCGCAGAACGCGGTAGGCACCGGCGTTATCGGCGGGATGGTCGCCGCAACCCTACTGGCGGTGTATTTCGTTCCTTTGTTCTTTGTGGTGGTGCATAACCGCTTCGGCAGCAGGCCACGCAACGAAGACGACGACGCCTGATGGCCCGGCTGACCGGCAGCCGATCGGGTTTTCTACCCGGTTGCTGCCGACCACTTACTACGACTCAACGAGATAACATCCGTGAATAATTCCACTAGTGCCAAAACCGGCATCGCCTTTATTGCCATCCTCAGCGCGCTGATGGCCTTTACTTCACTGTCGACGGATATTTATCTGCCCGCGATGCCGGCGATGTCGATTTCGCTACACGGTGATGCGGCGCTGACCGTAACCGGTTTTTTGATTGGTTTCGCCATTGCCCAACTTATCTGGGGGCCGATTAGCGACAGATTTGGACGCAAGCCACCGCTGTATATCGGCATGATTCTGTTCGCTATTGGCTCAGCGGGATGCGCCCTGTCTACTGAAATGTATCAGATCGTATTCTGGCGAGTTTTCCAGGCGGCCGGTGCCTGCACCGGTCCGATGCTGGCGCGGGCGATGATCCGCGATCTCTTCAGCCGCACCCGTGCCGCGCAGATGCTTTCAACGCTGATTATTGTGATGGCGATTGCACCTATTGCCGGTCCGCTGCTCGGCGGGCAAATTATCCGCTATTCACAGTGGCCGATTATTTTCTGGTTTCTCGCAGCCGTTGGCGTGCTGATGTTCTTCGCACTGTTATGGCTGCCGGAAACGCTCCCTGCGGAAAAACGCACGGCTGATTCGCTCGGCAGTGCCTTCAGTAACTACCTGCACCTGCTGAAAAATCGCAGCTTTATGCGCTATACGCTGTGTGTGACCTTTTATTATGTCGCCGTGTATGCCTTCATCGTCGGTTCGCCCGCGGTCTACATCAGCGGGTTCGGCATCGATCCCCAGTACTATGGCTGGCTGTTTGCGGTCAACATTATTGGCGTAGTGGGCATGAGCTTTATCAATAAGCGGCTCGTTCAGCGATTTCCACTGGAGCATATGCTTAAAACTGCCGCCGCTATTGCCTCAATAATGGCGTTATTCATGTGCATATCGTTGGCGATCTTCCCCAAAAACATGCTGGCCATGGCCGCCTGTATTTTTGTTTTCTTCTCGATGAACGGCATTATTGCCGCCTCGGCCACCGCTGCGGCGCTGGATGCGGTGCCGGGAACTGCCGGTTCCGCCTCGGCGCTGATTGGTGCCCTGCAATACGGTAGCGGCATTATCTCTTCGCTGATGCTGGCAGCCTTGAATGACGGTACGCCGTGGCCGATGGCGGGAATGATGACGATATTTACCCTGCTGAGCGGCATGATGGCATTTGGGCGAATGAGACATCAGACCTTAGCAGGCGCGGAATAGGCAGGAAGGAAAAGGAATGAGAACAAATTTAGCACCCATCGTCATTTTGCTGACAAAAATGTCAGCAAAAAGTCAGCCTGCGGACCAGAGCTGTATTTATAATAACGGCCGTAAACCGAGTAGGAACAGAGAAACACCCGATCATGAAAATACTGCTGGTGGAAGACGAGCTGAAAACGTCCTCCTATATCACCATGGCGCTGAGAGAACAGGGATTTATTGTCGATACCGCCCATGACGGCAGAGACGGCCTGTTCCTGGCCGTCGAATACGATTACGACGCGATCATTCTTGATGTCATGCTGCCAGAGATGGACGGTTATGAAATGCTCGCCAGCCTGCGCGAAAGCAAAAGAACACCGGTGCTGATGCTATCCGCGCGCGGCTCGCTTGATGAGCGGGTCAAGGGGTTGCGCCTGGGGGCCGATGACTATCTGCCGAAACCATTTTCACTGACCGAACTGATTGCCCGATTGCAGGCGCTGCTCAGACGCCGTTCGATGGACAGTTACGATATTGCCCATTTACAGGTTCACGACCTGACTGTCGATCTGCTGGCGCGCCGGGTGATCCGCGACGGCAGCCGGATTGATTTAACCCAGAAAGAGTTCGCTCTGCTCAGTCTGCTGGCACGACATCAGGGCCAGGTCATGTCAAAAATGATGATCGCCGAACAGGTGTGGGATATGAATTTTGACAGCGATGCTAACGTCGTTGAAGTCGCCATTAAGCGGCTGCGGACCAAAGTCGATGCGCCGTGGGATATCAAACTGCTGCACACTGTGCGCGGTATGGGCTACGTGCTTGAGTTTCGAGATTAACCATCATGTTCAATCTGTTCAGAAAATCCATTTCCGCCCGTCTGGCATTAATGTTCACCGTGGCGACGGTAAGCATGGCGCTGGCCTACGCCGTTTGCCTGCGTGTGACGTTGCAGGAGTCGCTGGAAAAGCAGATGCATAACGAACTCCAGTTTCGTTATTCGCTGGTTGAACCGATGATTGTCTCCCGGGCTTCTGCCTATGACTGGCAGCTGCTGAAAGCGAAGTTCGTTAATCTTTCTACCTCCGAAGGGGGGCGCGTACAGTACTGGATTATCAGCGATGACCCGTTTTATCACCTCGGCGGACCGGTGCCGCAGGGCGTGAACCTGAGAGCGCTGGAAGATGGTTTCAGTAAAGTTGATCTGCCCGATGCCAAAAAATGCCCGCTGTTCCTGATGGCAAGTACCCTGCCCGCCAGCGGTAACAGGCCCGCATTACGCTACGTTGTGGCGATCGACTCCACGCCCTATATGGGCACGCTGGAAGAGTTCACCCGGGTACTGCTGTTTATCACCTTCTTCGGCGTGATTATGGTCGCTCTGCTGGGTTACTGGATTTCCCGCGCGGGCATGAAGCCGATAAAAGCGCTGAGCGCGCAGTCGCATCAGCTGGTTCCGGGGAAACAGAAGCAGCGGCTGTGTATCGATTCGTTGCCCGAAGAACTGCATGCGCTGGCAGAGGCCTTTAACGGCGTACTGGTCCGCCAGGAAAAGGCCTGGGAGCAGCTTGAAAGCTTTAATGCCGACGTCGCGCACGAGCTGAAAACACCGTTAACCAATTTGATAGGCCAGACCCAGCTGGCGCTTTCCCGCGACCGCAGCGTAGAACAGCTGCAAAATATGCTGGGATCGAATCTTGAAGAGCTTGAGCGCATGTCGTCGATTATTAATGACATGTTATTCCTGTCACATGCCCAAACCGGTAAGTTTGCCGCTCAGATGGCGCAGGTTTCCCTTCGCAATGAAAGTCAGAAAGCGGCTGAATATCTTGAGCCGTCACTAACGGAACGCCATTTGTCAGTGCGCATCAATGGCGACGCTACGGCATATGTAGACCGCAGATTGTTTACCCGCTCTCTGGCTAATCTTCTCAGCAACGGTTCACGCTACGCTCGCGAAGGCAGCACGATCGATATCAATATCGTGCAGTCCGAGAGGTTCATTTCGGTATCCGTGTTAAATGAAGGTGCAGAGATTGAGTCTTATCACCTTGAACGCCTGTTTGAACGCTTTTATCGCGTGGACGGCTCCAGAACGCAAAGCAGCAGTAATCACGGGCTGGGACTGTCGATTGTTAAAGCGATTGCGCTGGTTCACGGAGGCGATGTTTTTGTTAACAGCCGCGACGGCGTGAATACCTTCGGTTTTACCCTTGCTGTAGGCGAAAAGCGCTAACCTTACCGCGCTGTCAGCCAGCGGTCACCTTAATGACAGCCCCTGTTTGCCAGGATGATGATGAACTTTCATCCTTCCAGACAAACAGGGATCTATCATGTATGAAAAAGTCGTTTTAATTATTGCCCGCATTATTATCACCCCACTGTTTATTTATAGCGGCCTGGGTAAAATCCTGCATTTTTCAGATAACGTGGCCAAAACGCCTTTTGGGGATACGTTGGTCGGACAGTTAATGATCGTTGCGGCGATAATTATTGAGTTAGGCGGCAGCCTCTGCTTCTTAACTGGATATCGATTAAAGGCTGTGTCGATTATCTGGATTGTCTATGTATTCCTCACCAGCGTGCTTTTCCATCAATTCTGGCTATATACCGGCGCCCAGCAGAGCAGCCAGTTTATTGCCTTCGGTAAGAATCTGAGCATTATTTCCGGGCTGATTTATTTCTCCCTGTTCTCCCCCGAGCGCCGTCAGTCGTAACGTCCGTTAGAGTGGAGAATGGTTTAAACCGGCGGTCTGTCCCTGCCGCCGGCGATCTCCCCACGATACACGACAGAAAGGTCCAGACGTCAAAAAGCCAGCCTGATTATCAGGCTGGCTAAGGATTTAGTGATAAGAAGTAAGGCGGTTCAGCGGATTACTGGTAAATAATCGCCGTTCCGCTCAGCAAGTTATGCCCACCGGCAGCGATAATTTTATAGCGGCTGGCGTGCTGTTTATCCGCTTCCTGTTTAATCATGCTCTCAAGGTTTGACAACGTGGTGGCACCAGAAACGGATACGGTTCCTTTCTTCACCAGCCCGCTGGTATCTTTAACGGCTTCAGCCGCATTAGCGAAGGATGAAATAACCAGAGCGCCGGTTAGTAAGGTCATAGCGATACGCTTTTTCATAAACATCTCCCATTTGGATTCATTATTTCTGATGGGATAATTATATTTCATCGACCCTGTTCTTTAGCTGACATGAAAATGACATTGCTGTCATAATCCGGAATTAACGTGCTTCTTTACCCCTGATTTTCCTGGATTGACAATAATGTGTCAGTCTGTTTCAGGCTCCGGTTGATATATCAACAGCGTATCGGCAACAGGGGAATTTAAGTTCTCAGGTAATTATCTTGCCGACCTTTTATCCCCTGCCAGAATCAGGTTAACACTGTTGCTGAGGCTGAGTGCATTCGGATTAATTTGCATGTTGTAACTAATGAGGATTCCTGTGATAAAACCATTTGGTACTGCATAGCCATACGGGAGATTGACGAGCGATTGATCTTGCCAGACGCAGGCGACGAGCAGTTTCACCTGACCGCCGCCTGCTGCGGATTACTTATCGTGGTTTTCCATATACTGCTTGTCTTCAATACGGTTGCGCTCTAACTCAAACTTCGGCGCGATAAAACCATACAGATTCCAGCCAAGGAACGTTGCCAGTGCACCCCACGTCAGGGCCTCAAAACCGGCGCTGTACAACGCATAGTAGGTATAGAGCGTTGCGATAACCATGATCGTATTGGTTACACGCATTTCGCTTTTACTGACGTCGGCCAGTCGCTGCATAGTGATCAGCGCAGCCATCGACAGTAAATACGGGATCAGGTTAGTAATCACCGCCAGGTTAACCAGAATATCAAACTGCTTGGTCAGCGACGGGCTGATGGTCATAAAGGTAACGATAGTCTGCCCTATCACCAGAATCAGCATACCTTTTACCGGTGCACCCATTTTATTCACATGAGTGAAGACCCGGTGATAGAAACCGGCTTCAGCACCGGACTTACACACCTGAGCGAAGGTAAACTGCCAGCCCAGCAGCGAACCGATACAGGCCAGGCACATCAGCGCCATAATGATTTTGCCCACCAGCGGGGTAAACATATAGCTAAACGCCACGCCAAACGGTGCAGTCGAGTTGACCAGATCAAGGTTAGGCACAATCCCGGCGATGACGTTGGTAGAAATGATATAAATCACCGCAGCGCCCAGCGTTCCGCCCAGTACCGCAATCGGCACGTTGCGCTCGGGATTTTCAACCGCATCGCTATTGGCGCAGGCGGATTCCAGACCCAGGAACGCCCACAGCGTAATAGAAATCGAGGAGCTGATCGCCGAGAACAGCGGCTTGTGATGCGGGTTCCATGCATCTATATACTGCTGTGGACTGAACCAGAACCAGCCGATAATGCACAGCCCGACAACCGGAATGATCACCCCCCAGATAGTGATTGAACCGAGCTTACCGGTAACGGCGGAACCGCCGAAGTTGGCCAGCGTGGTCACCCACAGCACGGCCACGGTGGCCAGACAGACCCCCACCGGCGTCAGCAGCACATCGAACAGCTCAACCCCGTAGCCAACCGCCGTAATGCCTATCGTTACGTTGGTGACCAGGCAGGAAATCACGTAGGTATAGTTAGAGATAAAATTACCACCGGTGCCCAGCGGATACTGTGCGTAACCAAACATCCCGCCGGGTTTACGGCTGAATCGACCACATTTCGCAAAAGAGTAGGCCAGCGCCAGCGAACCCAGCGCGGTTACCAGCCAGGATAATATTGAGATGGTGCCGACTTCCGCCAGCTTGGTCGGCAGCAGGATAATCCCCGAGCCCATCATGTTGATGATGGTCAGGATGATCAGCTGCACGACGCCCATTTTTTTCGTCGGTTTTGAATCAGACATAGTTTCTTATCCTTATGACGGCCGCCCGGCAATACTGCCCGCGCGGCCGTTCTTATTATTGTTTAATAACGTATCCGCAGACCTGAACGCTGCCCTGTGCATTAACCTGCGAATAGACGCCCTGCAATTCCGGCGCAAAGCCAGGCAGCAGATCGATAACCATCTCCCAAACTTTGAAATACTTCAGTACCGCCCCGCCCCACACTTCGCCAGGTACGATGCAGATAATTCCCGGTGGATAAGGTAAAGCCCCCTCTGCCGCGATCCGCCCTTCGATCTCATCCAGGGCCACCAGTTCGGTATGGTTACGCACAAACTCCAGATTGGCTTTTTGTGGCAGCATTGCCTGCTGTGGCAGAGTCTCCTTACGGAACAGCGCCTTTTGCAGATGCTTGATGTTGTTACGAACGTAAATATCGTGCATTTCCTGGCACAGACGACGCAGGGTATAGCCCTGATAGCGTTCGGCGTGGTCGGCGTAAATGGACGGTAGAACATCGCAGAGCAGCGCATCTTCAGCCACCAGCTGTTCGAAGCGCGAAATCAGCGCCACCAGATACTGGATTTTCGGCAAGTCAGAAGAGGGAGTGATCAGGAACAGGATCGAGTTGAGATCGCTTTTTTCCGGCGTAATGCCGTGTTCACGCAGGAAGTTACACAGGATAGTGGCCGGGATACCGAAGTCGGCATAGCCACCGGTATCAATATCAATGCCCGGCGTGGTCAGCAGTAGCTTGAACGGGTCAACAAAGTACTGATTTTTTTCGAAGCCCTGATAGGCGTGCCACTTTTCGCCCGGAACATAGTCAAAAAACTTCAGATCGTTGGCGATTTCGTCGGTGCTGTAATCCTGCCACGGTTTACCTTCAATCATCGGAGGAATAAACGGTTTGATCATGGTGCAGGTTTTCAGGATCAGTTTCCGCGCTTCAATGCCAACCTTAATCGCATCCTGCCAGATTTTCACGCCGGCTTTGCCTTCGTGCATCTGGGCATTCACATCCAGCGAGGCGAAAATAGGATAGTTAGGACTGGTAGAGGCATGCAGCATATAGGCATTGTTCATATGCTTGTGGTTGCAGTAATAAGGCTGATGCTTCATATGACGATCTTTTTTATGGATCTGTGATGCCTGGCTGAAGCCCGCCAACAATTTATGCACTGACTGGGTTACCAGGATACCCGGATCGTTCTCTTTCAGCTCCAGCAGCATCGGCGAGCAGTCACGCATCATCGGGATAAACTGTTCGTAACCGACCCAGGCCGAATCAAACAGAATGTAGTCACAGAGATGACCAATTTTGTCGACAACCTGACGGGCGTTATAAATACAGCCGTCATAGGTGCCAAGCTGAATAATCGCCAGACGGAATGGACGCGGGCAGTCGACCTTCTCCGGTGCAACGGCTTTGATCTCTTCCCGGAGATAGCTTTCTTTAAAGCAGCGGGCATCAATTCCGCCGATAAAGCCAAACGGATTACGACAGGTTTCAAGGTAAACCGGCGTTGCTCCCGCCTGAATCAGCGCACCGTGATGACAGGACTTATGGTTATTTCGATCGAAGAGCACCAGATCGCCCGGAGCAAGTAGCGCGTTGGTCACAACTTTATTCGAAGCCGACGTGCCGTTTAACACGAAGTAGGTTTTGTCGGCGTGGAACACTTTCGCGGCATGCTGTTCGGCCTGACAGGCAGCGCCTTCATGAATCAGCAGATCGCCCAGACGCACCTCGGAACTGGCCATATCAGCGCGAAAGGCCGTCTCGCCAAAATAGTCAAAGAAGCGCCTTCCTGCCGGGGTCTGGCGAAAGAACTGGCCGCCGTTATGGCCCGGTGTTGAAAGCGACACGTTGCCTTTTTCGGTATAGCGAGTCATCTCTTTGAAAAATGGCGGCAGCAGGCTTTCTTCGTATTCGCTTGCTGCAAAATTGATTTGCTTACCAAAAAATTCCGTGGTCACTCCGTTCATATTAATCACGCCGCGCATCTTCTCTAGAATGTCTGGCGGCAATATTTCCCCTTTTTCCAGCACGGCAAAGACGGGAATATTGAACTCATTCTGCAACGCAATTTCCAGCAACCCTCTTTTAATATCGGAGGTTGTTAAAACAACAGCCCCCACATCCGTAAAGTCGGTTTCTGTGACGCCCACAATATCCCTGTCGGTGACGAAACTGTTCAGCGTTTCCTGTGTGGCAGCAATTTTAAGCTTTTTCATATTTTTCCCTTAGTCTATTTCACGGTCCATTTTCTGGTTGTTAATCAACACTCAACAGGAGTATTGCAAGCGCCGTGCCATAATAAACAAATCAATTAAGTCAAAAGCTTAAGTCTTTTGATGCTGTTTAATATTGAGATAAGGTTCTAAATATTGTACTTGTGTCTGTTTTTCGACACACTTCACGCCATCCCTCAAGCCATTTTTTACACCAGGGATAAAAACTAATTAAAATTACTATTTAAGGAGCTGTACACGAATGGAATCGCAAAAAAAACTGGTGCGTATGGTGTCGCTGTTTTCCCGTTTTTTTGACTTAATTCATCAACCCATCACGATTATCGATCGGCAGGCAAAATTCATTTATTACAACCAGGAAAGTGCTGGCATAGACGGCTACAGCGTCCAGTCTGCGCTGGGGAAGAGCGTGCAGGACGTCTATGGCCTGAGCAAAGAAAAGAGCACCATGCTGCAGGCGCTGTATGACGGCAAAGAATTTATTGGTAATTATCAGATTTATTATAACCGTAAAGGGAAAGCCGTTGAGTTTCAGCACACTACCGTTCCGCTGTATAATAGCAGCGGAGAGATCCAGGGAGTGATTGAAATTGGCCGCGATATCTCCTCTACGCGGATCTTGCAGGACCAGGTCGTTGAGCTGAACAGCCTGCTTTACAAGCATAACCAGAGCGAGAAGAAGTACGAAATTATTACCGCTGATCCACGGATGCAAAAGTTAATCGACCAGGCTAAACGCCTTGCCACAGGTGACGTTCCGGTGATGATCGTCGGTGAGACGGGAACGGGAAAGGAGCTTTTTGCCCGGCTTATTCATCACTACAGCAACCGGGCGGACAAACCGTTTATCGCACTGAACTGCGGAGCCATTCCGGAAGCGTTGATTGAAAGTACCCTGTTCGGAACGGAGAAAGGCGCGTTTACCGGTGCCGAACATCGCCAAGGTTATCTGGAACTTGCTCAGGGAGGTACGCTGTTTCTGGATGAGCTGAACTCCATGCCGGTCGGCTTGCAAAGCAAGTTATTGCGCTTTTGCCAGGATAAAACATTCTGGAAAGTGGGTGGATCACGCCAGCAGACGTCAGATATTCGAATTCTATCAGCGGTGAATGAACCCCCGTCGGAGCTGCTTAACAGCGGCCATCTGAGGTCCGATCTCTATTATCGTTTGTGCGTCGGTCAGCTGGTGCTACCGCCTCTCAGCGAGAGGCCGGCTGACATCCGCCTGCTTTCAAATTATTTTATTGAAAAATATAACAATATTGTCAGCTGCCAGATCACCCATATCAGTGAAGAGGTAACCCGGCGGCTCACTCAGTTGCCCTGGCCCGGCAACGTGAGAATGCTGGAGAATGTGATACTGCGCAGTATGCTACAGCAGGAGCACAGCGGCCCGCTGGACGTGCTGGCCTATGATGATGAAATATCTTCCCCGGTTTCCTTCCGCCAGGTGAGCAAACCGGAAGAAGACATCGGCCCACAGTTTATTCCTCAGGAGGGCCTGGATGTGGCGATTGATAAATTTGAACGTCAGCTGATTATCAACGCACTTAACAGTACTCAGGGCAATATCGCCAGAGCGGCACAGGAGCTGCAGATAGCCAGGACCACGCTATACTACAAAGTGAAAAAACATCAGCTTACGCTGTGCGTTGATGATGGCCGTTCGCCGGTAGGCCAGATGTAGAATTTTCTGATAAGTTGCACGCGGCGGTGCTTCAGTGTCAGAATAATATTTCACGATAAAAGAAGGTAGAGATCTGCTATGCAGCACATTGTTGAAGGTTTTCTGAATTTCCAGAAAGATGTTTTCCCTAATCAGAAAGAATTATTCCGCAGCCTTGCTTCCAGCCAGAATCCCAAAGCGTTGTTTATCTCCTGCTCCGACAGCCGTCTGGTGCCTGAACTGGTCACCCAGCAGGAACCCGGACAGCTCTTTGTCATTCGTAATGCCGGCAATATCGTGCCCTCTTTCGGCCCTGAACCGGGCGGCGTTTCTGCGACCATCGAATATGCGGTAGTGGCTCTGGGCGTCACCGATATTGTTATCTGCGGCCACTCCAACTGCGGCGCAATGAAAGCCATCGCTACCTGCCAGTGTCTGGACCCTATGCCTGCCGTTCAGCACTGGCTGCGCTACTCCGATGCAGCGAAAGCCGTTGTCGAGAAGAAAACCTACACCACTGAAGAAGAGAAAGTGAATGCCATGGTGCGTGAGAACGTTATCGCACAGCTGAACAATATCAAAACGCATCCGTCCGTCGCGGTGGGCCTGCGTGATAAGGCGTTGCGCCTGCACGGCTGGGTTTACGATATTGAAAGCGGTGCCATCCGTGCGCTGGATAAGAATACCCAGGACTTTGTACTGCTGTCTGAGAATCCGGGCGTTTGCTACGAGTAATCGCCAGAGGGGCAAGGATGCCCTCTTCCCCCTGTTACAAAATGAGTACGTCGCCACTCCTGAACGGACCCCACGATTGAGCCGAAAACGAAAGAAGACCGGCGGTAATCCGGCTATACATCCCCCCAAAGCCCCCCTTGCCACACCGATGCGGCGCTATTTACGCAGCGGAGAATTTGGCTGGAACTTTCTTAGCGGCCTGCTTGTTTATGGTATCGCCATGTTTACCGTAATTAAGCACTTTTCCCTGTGGTTTCTTCTGCCAGCGCTGCTACTTATTGCTTTGTATCCCTTCGCGAAAAAGGCAATGGATTCCCTGGTGATACACCTGTTCTCCGTTCGAGTCTGTAATTTTCTGAACGGGTCGCCACGAGGTCTGGACGCGATTTATAATATCCTTGTCATTATGCCACTGACGTTGCCACTGGCGCTGGGCTGGTTTATCTATTGCCACCGTGCGGCGCGCAAGATGCGGCAGCAGGAAAGTATGCAGTAAAAGCGCGGATAAAAAGCACAGGCAGCAAGCCGTGCAGAAGGTCTGGGTGAGAGTGAACCGAACCGCGGGGAATAAGCTGCCGGGGCAAATTCTTCCCCGGCAGAACAAAGCTTAGTTCAGCACGATACGCGCTACGCTGTCCGGCCCTTTTGCCGTATGCGATTTATCCAGCCCCTGCTTGACGCTGACGTACAGCGTCTGGCCGTCCGGGGAAAGCTCCAGGCTGTTTGGATGACTGTCAAACGACCAGCTATTTTTTACTGCGTAACTGGTCGCATCCAGCTGCAGTACCTTCTTCGATTCGCGCTGGCTGATGTAGATCTCGTTGCGTTTGGCGTTAAACTTCACCGCCAGCGCATCACCCGGCAGGCGTTTGATCACTTTGCCGCTACGCTCATCAAATACCAGTGTCTCTTTCGCTTTCGAATTATCGGTCACGAACAGACGTCCGGTGGCCGGATCTTCCGCCAGGTTGAGGAACAGATACTGTTTATCGTCACCCGCCGTCCAGCGCTGTTCGATTTTGTGGCTGCGCGGATTGATCACCAGAATTTCACCGCCGCCGTTGGCCGCGTATACCTTATTGGTCAGCGGAGACCAGATAATTCCGGTAACCCATTTTCCGGCGTTTTTAATGGTGGTTTTCAGTTTCAGCGTTTTCGCATCCACCACCCAAATTACACCCGGATCGCCCACGCCGCCAACGTACAGCAGACCTTCGTGAGCCAGGATTTCGCGGCTGCCCAGCGCATCCCCTTTCTTGCTGCGATCCTTAAACATCAGGCGCTGTAATACTTTACCGCTCTGCGCATCAACCTTAGTGATGCCGCCGTCCACCGTATTGGTGATGTAAATCGCGCTGCCGTCAGCGTCCTGCGCCACGCCAAAGTTTTTCAGATCGGTGTGCGTTTCGCTAACTGTCTCAAGCGTTTTGGGGTCGAGACGGTAGATAACCCCGCCGTTAGACGTTTTGAATCCCAGAGCGCTGGCAACGTACAGCCCTCCCGCCGCCGGAGAATAAGCCATCTCATACAGCCCGGCGGCGAGTTCGCGCTGGGTGAGTCGGCTATCTGCGGGTTTAGATTCGCTGGCGGTAGCAGCAGGCTGCTGCGCGGCCTGCGCCTGTTTCTGCGGAGCCTGACAGGCCGTCAGGCTGAGTGAGGTCACAATCGCCGCAGCGACCAGGGCTTTACGTGGGGTAAACAACGATCTCATTTCTGGCTCCATCAATGGACAGGCATCCCGCCCGGCTAATCCGGCGCGGGTGCATACAAGAGAATGAGAATCATAAGCATTTACAAATCTTATGTAAATGCGTTGTTTACAGAAGGGGTAACAGAATGAACCATTCAGAACATCGTGCTGTGCAACACCGTACGCAGCAGAATACCCACCAGCGCACCGGGCAGCGCAAAGCGGAACAGCCTGACAAAGCGGCTGGCAATACCAAGGTAAATACCAATACCGGGCAGATCCAGCGTCTGTACCATAAACCCGGCGGAGGCGTTAACCTGCTGCGCGGTCATTAATCCACGGTGCAGCAGATCGGATACCACGCCGAAATAAGCGGTTCCCCCCGCCAGGCATTTCGTTAATGCCGGAAGAATAAACACTTCGGAGACATGAAAGAAATCCAGCACCGGGGCAATCAGCCGGGTCAGCAGTTCAATCGCCCCGGCCTCTTTCAGGATACCCACCACGGTCAGCGACAGGATCAGCATCGGAACCGAGCCCAGCGACAGGCGGATTGCATCCGACCCGGCGCCGTTGATAATGGCAATAAGGCCGGTTGCGGATTTATCTTCCGGCGGCGTGTCATCACGTTGCAGGGAGGCGACCGACAGCCTGCGGCCGAAGAAATACCAGGTGATTGCCGCAGCGGCCAGTCCGCCCGCCACCGAAATACCCAGCGCGGCCCCCCAGTGCAAACCGAAGGGGATCAGCGGATAGAAGACGTTTCCCTGCCCCATGGCAAACAGCATGGCCAGCGTCGCTGCAAGATGGCGGTCCGATGCGCCTCTTTTTTCCATAATGGCCAGCGCGGCCAGCGGTGCGGCAAAGCTGACAAAGTTAAGCTGGATCAGCGCAAAAATCCCCATCCCGGTAATACCAAACGGCTTCAGCACCGGCGTCATCACCCGCACAATGCGGTCCAGAATTCCCCGGACCTCCAGGTATTTCATAATAATCAGCATAACGACCATAATGGGGATCAGCGTATAAAGCGCCACATTCACCGAGGCTTTACCGGCCGACATAATGATCCCAATGATATCCATCAACGACTCCGAACGGGGGAAATTGCCAGTACGTTAACTCAGCCAGGGATTGACCGCTATGGTCGCGAGGATTCTTTTTTTAACCAGGAGCTTAACGGAGTAAAATAACAACGCAGCTGAAATATAACCGCCAGGAACCATCCTGGTTAGTTACCCCCCATTTTCGGTGAATAACCGGCCCGGGCATGTTAATCTCTGACTGTAAAAAATATCGCATATATAAAGGGAACACGGTGACAACCTATATCTTTGACCTGGATGGTACCATTATTACGAACGGACAACCGTTACACTGTAACCTGGCAGAAAATATTATCTCGCTCGCCAACTCCGCCCGCGTTATCTTTGCCTCCGCTCGCCCGGTGCGCGACATGCTTCCTCTGCTGCCGCGTGAACTGCACGACTGCCTGATGGTCGGCTGTAACGGGGCGATGGCCTGGCAACAGGGTGAGTGCCTGTTCAGTAACCGCTTTGAGGATCGGGCTACTGAGCTGATGATCGGCCTGCTTCAGCAGCATCAGGTGCCTTATGTGCTCGACGGCCACTGGAGTTTTTCCACGTCGCAGACCGCTCATACTTTCCACGACTATATGCGCACTCTTTCCGACAGTGAAATCCCGGAGAGTGAACTGGTCAGTCAGGGAGTGAGTAAAATTCTTATTCTTGATGGTGAATTTCGCGCGAAGACGGATGCATTTCTGCAGCAGAATAGTTTCGAATTTTCTCTTCATCACCACAGACACGAGAATATATTCGATATTACCCCGCGTCAGGAGAATAAATATCTGGCGCTGAAGACGCTGGGAGTGGATTTCAACCGCAGCATCGCCTTTGGCAATGACAGCAATGATTTTGAGATGCTGAATAATGCCGGAATATCCATCTTTACCGGCGAACCGCATTATTACGTTGGTGCCAGCCACTATTGCAAAACAGAGCAGCTGCCTGCCCTGCTGCGCGAATTTTCAGTGGTCCAGGCGTAAGAATATTAGTCACCCGTGGAGTATGCAATGCTTACCGTTTTACCGTCAATCGACAATCAGATCGGGGAAATCGCTCCGGGCTTCAGGGCCTTAAGTATCAGCGTTGAGGCCGCCCCCCTTACCCGACCAGAGTATGCCGCAGAGGCCCTGAAAGAGGCCTGCCGATTTATCAGCGAGCAGCAGCCCGACTGGGCAGTGGCGCATCTGGCTGCCTGGGCGGACGTTTTTCAGAAGTTCGGGGCAAAACCGAAGCGCACTCCCTGTTCCGCCGAAGCGCTGCGCAAGCGTGTACTGCGCGACGGCACGCTGCCGGCTATCGATCCGGTGGTTGACCTATATAACGCCATCAGTATCCGCTATGCCATTCCGGTCGGGGGCGAAAATATCGCGGCATATCAGGGCCAGCCGCGTCTTTGCGTGGCGGAAGGCGACGAGCAGTTCGATACGGTGAAGGACGGCGTTACCACGCTGGAAACGGTGGACGCGGGAGAAGTTATCTGGCGCGATGACCTGGGCGTAACCTGCCGCCGCTGGAACTGGCGTCAGGGTGTCAGAACTCGCCTTGATGCCAGCGCGACCCGCATGTGGTTTATCCTTGAAAGCCTGCCCGCCATGCCGCTTTCTGCGGTGCAGGATGCCGGGGATGCGCTGATTGCCGGGCTGGAAGCCATGATGCCGGGAGTGGTATGCCACCAGCAGTGGCTGGGTAACACCCAGGCATAACTGACAAACGTAAAACGGGCGCAGCAAACAGCACTGCGCCCGTGGCTACGGCTTACTACTACACTCAGGAATTACAGCGCCAGGTCGACCACGATACGTCCTTCAATCTTACCGGCGTGCATACGGGCAAAGATATCGTTGATATTAGTCAGCGGTTCAACGGCAATGTTCGCTGCCACTTTATGGCGGCCGGCAAAGTCCAGGGCTTCCTGCAGATCCTTACGGGTGCCGACGATGGAGCCACGAACGGTAATGCCGTCCAGCACCATGTTGAAGATCGACAGATCGAAGGTTCCCGGCGGCAGACCGTTCAGGACCATGGTTCCGCCACGGCGCATGGTGCCGATAGCCTGCTCAAACGCCTTCGGCGATACCGCCGTCACCAGCACGCCGTGCGCGCCGCCAAACTCCTCGTGGAACACTTTTGCCGGGTCAACATTGCGGGCGTTGGCAGTGACGGTGGCACCCAGACGCTTAGCGAAGGCCAGCTTCTCGTCATCGATATCCACCGCCGCGACGTTCAGGCCCATCGCCACCGCATACTGCACCGCCATATGGCCCAGACCGCCGATACCGGATACCACCACCCAGTCGCCCGGCTTGGTGTCGGTCATTTTGAGGCCTTTATAGACTGTCACACCGGCGCAGAGGATCGGCGCGATTTCGTTGTATTCGACGTTGTCCGGCAGGATGCCGACGTAGTTGGCATCGGCCAGGCAGTACTCAGCAAAGCTGCCGTTAACGGAATAACCGGCGTTTTGCTGCGAATGGCACAGGGTTTCCCAGCTGTCCAGACAGTGTTCGCAGTGGCCACAGGCGGAATACAGCCATGGCACGCCCACGCGATCCCCTTCCTTTATGTGCTTTACGCCTTCACCTACCGCAACCACGTAACCTACACCTTCATGACCTGGAATGAACGGCGGCTGCGGTTTTACCGGCCAGTCACCTTCGGCAGCGTGCAGGTCGGTATGGCATACGCCGGTCGCAACTACTTTCACCAGCAGCTGGCCGGGACCAACGTCAGGGATCGGTACCTGCTCAATGACCAGCGGTTCGCCAAATGCCTTCACTACTGCGGCTTTCATCGTTTTCATCTTGTCACTCCGTAAAAGATAACAGGCTTAGAACAGCCCTAAAGGTGCCGTGTCGTAGCTGACCAGCAGATTTTTGGTTTGTTGATAGGCAGACAGCGCCATCTTGTGCGTTTCACGCCCGACGCCGGACTGTTTGTAGCCGCCAAACGCCGCGTGTGCCGGGTAGATGTGATAGCAGTTGGTCCACACGCGTCCGGCCTTGATGCTGCGCCCCATGCGATAGGCCAGATTGGTATCACGCGTCCAGATCCCGGCACCCAGACCAAACTGGGTTTCATTGGCAATCGCCAGCGCTTCGGCTTCGTCCTTAAAGGTCGTCACGCCGATCACCGGCCCGAAGATCTCCTCCTGGAAGCAGCGCATCTGGTTGTTGCCTTTAATCAGCGTCGGCTGAATGTAATAGCCGGTGTCCAGCGCCGGGGTAATCGATGCGCGATCGCCGCCGGTGAGGATCTGGCCGCCTTCCTGGCGGGCGATATCAATATAAGAAAGGATTTTGTCGAACTGCTGACGAGAGGCCTGTGCGCCAATCATCGTATCGGTGTCCAGCGGATCGCCACGGCGAATAGTGGCCACTTTCGCCATCACGCGTTCCATAAACGGCGCGTAGATCGATTCGTGGATCAGCGCGCGCGACGGACAGGTACAGACTTCGCCCTGATTGAAGAAGCCCAGCACCAGCCCTTCCACCGCTTTGTCGATAAATTCCGGTTCGGCATTCATGATGTCGGCAAAGTAGATGTTCGGCGACTTGCCGCCCAGCTCGACGGTGCAGGGAATAATATTCTCCGCCGCGCAGGCCATAATGTGGCGGCCCACCGGCGTTGAACCGGTAAAGGCGATTTTCGCAATGCGCTTGCTGGTTGCCAGCGCTTCTCCGGCCTCGCGGCCAAAGCCCTGTACCACGTTCAGTACGCCAGCCGGGAAGATGTCGCCAATCAGCTCCAGCAGTAGTGTAATGCCCAGCGGGGTCTGTTCCGCCGGTTTCAGCACCACGCAGTTACCCGCCGCCAGCGCCGGAGCCAGCTTCCACGCGGCCATCAGCAGCGGGAAGTTCCACGGGATAATCTGCCCGACCACGCCCAGCGGTTCATGGAAGTGGTAGGCGGCGGTGTGCTGGTCAATCTCTGCCGCGCTGCCTTCCTGAGCGCGCAGACATCCGGCGAAGTAGCGGAAATGATCTACCGCCAGCGGCAGGTCGGCGTTCAGCGTCTCACGCACTGCCTTACCGTTGTCCCAGCTTTCGGCAACCGCCAGGTATTCCAGATTGGCTTCAATTCGATCCGCAACCTGCAGCAGCAGGTTAGCGCGATGCTGTACGCTGGTTTTTCCCCAGGCGTCGGCCGCACGGTGAGCGGCGTCCAGCGCAAAATCAATATCGCGGGCATCGGAACGCGGGAACTGAGCAATATCGCTACCGTTCACCGGAGAGGTGTTCATAAAGTACTGACCGCTAAGCGGTTCGACGAATTTGCCATCAATAAAGTTACCGTAGGCCGCTTTGAAAGAGACTAAAGCGCCGGGCGTTCCGGGATGTGCATAACGCATCGCAAACTCCTTAATGTAGGGTAAACAGGCAGCCGTGAATGAATCCTCGTAGCGGGTGTTTTTTTTGGCTGCATTCAGGTATTGCAGTTAGCGTGCCAGTTTTTTTAGCTTGCGATGTTCTAAAAAATGATGATACTTATCATGCTGTTACAACGCCAATAACCTTCTTTTCGGCATGGACTATCGGATAATTTCTCTATCTGTGTCGCAAATCGCAACACTACAAAAACCAGATAGCTACAATGCTGCAACACATTCGCTACAGGCATGGGGTTACCAATGCAGGGAAATACGTCAGCTGCCAGCACATCGAACGTCGCCACTACACCGCTATTGAACGACTCATGGTTCCGCAGCCAGCTCTACGGCCTGGACCGTACCGCTGATGACTTTCCCCGTATTCGCCCCGGTGAACTGGCCGATGTGCTGGCCAGTAATACCGGCCTGCAAAATTTTGCCCAGCATGCGGTGAAGCGGCTGGCGGAAAAGGTTTCCGGCAAGCAGTCGGTGGTGATCCTGTCCGACGCCAGCGGGCTGGTGCTGAATACCTTCGGCGATATGCACGCTCTACAGAAAGCCCAGCGCTTTGCCCTTGCGCCGGGAAACTTATGGAGCGAGTGCGGTCGTGGCACCAACGCAATCGGCACTGCGCTGGCAATAGATGACGGCTGCGAAATTTTTGGCGATCAGCACTACCTCACCAGCAATCAGGACCTCTACTGTGCGGCGATGCCGCTCCAGGCGCCGAACGGACAGATTGCCGGTGTGCTGGATATCTCCGGCCCGGCCCACTATCCCCATCCCGCCACGCTGGCCTGGGTGAAAGAGGCGGCGAAACAGATTGAGTACCTGTGGGTGAAGCAAAGCCTGCATCCCGACCAGTGGCTGATGAGCCTGCATCCGCAGATTCAGGGCATCGATCACGTTGAAGAGCTGCTGTTGGTGTTTTCCGACAATGTGCTGATGGCGGCCAACCGGCTGGCAATGCGCGAACTCGAACTGAGCGCCGATCTGTTTGGTATTCTCACCTTTGCCGATCTGTTCCCGCAGGCCGAGCAGGCCGCGAACTGCGTGCCTCAGCCGGTGCAAACCCGCAGCCAGCAGCGCTACTTCTACCGACTCCGCGCCCCGGCGCGAGTTAACTTCCCCGTAGCCCCTGCCGCCGCGCCGGTGCTGCCGTTCTCGCTGGGTGCCGCCGGGGACAAAATGGTTCGCCTGCTGAACGCCGGGGTATCGCTGTGCATTCATGGTGAAACCGGCAGCGGTAAAGAGTACGTCAGCCGCGCGCTGCACCAGCAAAGCCGCTGGCGTGAAGGAAAGTTTGTTGCCATTAACTGCGCGGCCATTCCGGAATCATTGATAGAGTCGGAGCTGTTTGGCTATCAGCCCGGCGCGTTTACCGGTGCCAGCAAAAACGGCTATATCGGTAAAATCCGCGAAGCGGACGGCGGCGTGCTGTTCCTTGATGAGATTGGCGATATGCCGCTGGCGATGCAGACGCGACTGCTGCGCGTATTGCAGGAGAAAGAGGTGGCACCGCTGGGATCGAGCCGCAGCTGGCCGGTGAATTTCGCGGTGATCTGCGCCACCCACCGTAACCTGCCGCAGCGGGTGGCAGATGGCGAATTCCGCGAGGACCTGCTGTACCGCCTGAAGGAGTTCTCTCACACCATTCCCCCTTTGCGCGAGTGGCCCGCGCTGCCAGAGTTTATTTCGCAGCTCTGGCTGGAACTGGGCGGCGGCGAGCGCGGCATTGTGATGACCGCAGAGCTGCTGGATACGCTGGCACAGCAGCCGTGGCCGGGCAACGTTCGGCAGATGCGCAGCCTGATGAAAGTGCTGCTGGCGCTGGCGGATGATAATGAAGTGCTGGACGTGGACAGCCTGCCGGAAGAGTACCGGTTACTGCGCAGCGAGCCGTTGCCTGCTTTGCAGGAGCATGATGAGAAGCTGATTGCCGCGACCCTGGAGCGCTTCAGCGGTAATATCAGCAAGGCCGCCCAGGCGCTGGGCGTGGCGCGGAGTACGCTGTATCGCCGTGCGGCCAGGCGTGAAACCGGCGAGAATAGCTAACCCGTTTCGTGGAATGGCCCGCTTTCTGAACCGTTGAGCCCGCGAATTACCGCGTAGCCATTATTTCAGTCGGGCATCGAACTGGAAGTCAATCTTTACCGCCCTGCTGACGATCGATAAAAACTGCGGATGCCGCGGATTCAGCAGAAAGTTAAACTCCACCGGCGACAGCGCGCTCGGCACTCTCAGCGCCACCGCATCCCCGCTCTCTACCCAGCGATCGCCAATCTCCGCCAGCTCCGGCGGGGCTTCCGCTGCCGCCCAGCTGGCGGGAAGAATCTGGTTATCAATCATCTGAATCAAATCATCATCGACATCAATGGATAGCAGGGTAAAGCTGTCCAGCAGATTCGCCGCATGCAGGTGCACCAGCGTTTCCAGCATGGTCAGTGAGGCCGCCTCGGCGGCGTACACCATTGCCGTGCCGACGCTGTTCCAGCGCCCGCCCGCTTCCTTTGCTCCCTGCCCGCTCCAGGCTCCGGCCGCGAAGCGGGTTTTAGTCAGGCGATAGAGGATCAAGACCAGACCCCGTGCTCCAGACGGGTGATCAGGCGCATCACCTCCCAGGCACCGGATTCAGAGGCCAGCAGGTCGGCGGGTGCTTTCCATCCCAGCGCGCGGCTTGGCTCATTCAGCCACTTCTGCGCGGCAAGCTTATCGCCTTCAAACAGGTCGACAGCGCGGTCCAGTACGCGAATAAAACGCACCAGCCGCTCGCTCTGATCCGGACTAAAGCGCTTTTTGATATTGCGGCTGAAGGTCGTGCTGGGGATACCGGTGATGCGGCGCAGTTCGGACTGCGTAATGTGCGCCCAGCTGGCAATGCGGTTAGCCACTTCGCCCTCCAGACCCTTATCAATTTCGCCCACCAGCAGAACGCCGTCGGCTACGTTAAGGCCAACGTGCTGCCACAGCGTTTCAACACGCGGCACGGATACGGCAGGGGTAAACATTTTCATCGCATATCCTCCATATGGTCATTTCAGTATAACCAAATGGGCAAGAAGGACGCAAATTTAACCCGTTCGGTTGAAGGACCGATTCTCAGAGTCAATGGCATGCGCGTTTTATCGTCAAATATCACGCTGTATCAACGAAATATGACCAGATGTGAAAAAAAGTGAAGAAAATTTTTATCTGGATCACAATTTACGTTAAAATAATCATCCAGTTTTTAAACTTTTATTGATGTGTGTTAAAGAAATGTCTAATTCCAGAAGATTTATACCCGTTCTTTCCCTGTCAGCGCTGCTGGTTTGTTCTGCCAGCTATGCTGAAACGCCAGTCAACCAGAAAACCGACGTACTGCTAATCGGCGGCGGCATCATGAGTGCTTCGCTGGGTACCTGGTTACAGGAACTGCAGCCAGACTGGAAACAGCTGATGGTTGAGAAACTGGACGGTGTCGCCCTCGAATCTTCCAACGGATGGAACAACGCCGGTACCGGTCACTCGGCCAATATGGAGCTGAACTACACGCCGGAGCGCGCGGATGGCTCGATTGACGTCAGCAAAGCGCTGGAAATCAACGAACAGTTTATGATTTCCCGTCAGTTCTGGACGGCGCAGGTGAAGCGCGGCATCCTTAACGACCCGCATTCCTTCATCAACTCTACGCCACATATGAGCTTTGTCTGGGGCGACGCCAACGTCAACTACCTGACTAAGCGTTATCAGGCGCTGCAACAGACCACACTGTTCCAGGGTATGCAGTTCTCCACCGATCAGAACCAGATTAAAAAATGGGCGCCGCTGGTGATTGAAGGCCGTGACCCGCAGCAGAAAGTCGCTGCGACCTGGACTCCGGTCGGCACCGACGTCAACTACGGCGAGATCACCCGCCAGCTGATCGGCAGCCTGAAGAAAGACAAAAACTTCACGCTGGAAACCTCTGCGGAAGCCACCGAATTCGCGCGTAACGCCGACAACAGCTGGCATGTCACTATCACCGACGTGAAAAGCGGTGAGAAGCACAGCGTCGACGCAAAATACGTGTTTATCGGTGCCGGCGGCGGCGCGCTGAAGCTGTTGCAGAAAACCGGTATCCCGGAAGCGGACAACTATGCCGGCTTCCCGGTAGGCGGTTCCTTCCTGGTGTCTGAGAACCCGGAAATTACTAAACAGCATCAGGAAAAAGTGTACGGTCAGGCTTCAGTCGGTGCACCACCGATGTCCGTTCCACACCTGGATGCCCGCTTCCTTGACGGTAAGCGTGTCGTGCTGTTTGGGCCGTTCGCGACGTTCTCTACCAAGTTCCTGAAAAACGGCTCGCTGTTCGACCTGCTGAGCACCACCACCACCAGCAACTTTATGCCGATGACTCACGTAGGCATGGACAACTTCGATCTGGTGAAATACCTGGTGGGCCAGGTGATGCTGAGCGACGACGACCGCTTTGCCGCGCTGAAAGAGTACTATCCGAACGCGCGTAAAGAAGACTGGAAGCTGATTCAGGCCGGTCAGCGCGTGCAGATCATCAAGAAAGATGCGGATAAAGGCGGCGTGCTGAAACTGGGTACGGAAATCGTGACCGATCAGCAGAAAACCGTCGCGGCCCTGCTGGGTGCGTCACCGGGTGCATCTACCGCTGCACCAATCGCGCTGAACGTGGTGAAGAAGCTGTTCCCTGAGCAGTTCAACAGCCCGGAATGGCAGAGCAAGATCCGCGCTATCGTACCAAGCTATGGCCAGCAGTTGAACGGCAACGTTGCGCTGACTCAGCAGGTGTGGAATGACACGGCTGCCACGCTGCAGCTGACCACGCCACCGGTTATCCAGATGGGTAACTCAGCCGACGCGGCCCCACAGGCTCAGCCGGAAAAACGCGCGGAAAGCGCTAAACAGGATATGGCGCTGTAATTTAACGCCTCTGTAGCCCCGGCATTCGCCGGGGCTTTTTTTTATCCCGTCGTGAACATCAGCAGTTCCAGCATTCAGCTTAATGTTTCAAGCCTTCCTGCCTCCTGCCTCCTGCCTCCTGCTTTCAGCTATTCCCTTTCTTAGTCAGCGTAAAGCCCGGTTTATCTTTGGTGACCGCATAGGAAATTTTGGTGGCGGCCCAGGATGATGTGGTGATATCCAGCGCGGGGATGGTCACGCGGCCCATACCAAACAGCGTGCGAACGTAGCCGCCCAGCTTATGCTTACCTGGTGCCACGCTCAGTGACGTCACTTCACCGCGTTTAAGTACGCCCGCTTCCTTGCCGTCCACCGTGAGGATAATTGACGAACCGTCGTCGGTCTTGGTTAACGCGTGATAGACGTGAATGACCGACTGCGCGGGGGGTTTGTTCACCGGATCGGTTTGCATCTGAGCTGCGGTGGTGACCACCGGAACAATCGGGGGGGTGATGCCAGAGGTTTCTGTCGGAGCGGCGTCCGCAGGGGCAGCGGGCGTTGAGGCTGTCGATGTAGAAGCTGTTGCGCCCTGAGCCTGCGCGCTCGCGGTGACCGTTGAAGTCGCCGGAGCTGCGGAAGCCTGAGCCGTGCTTCTATCCGCTGAGGCCGACGGGGCTGACGTTGTAGCCGCAGCGGTAGCAGAGGTCGCTGCGGTGCTCTGGGCCGGGGCGTTCGATGCATCCGCCGCCGTGGTCTGAGTGGAAGCACTCGCCGTATCTGCGGCAGCATTCTGCGCCGCTGCGGTCTCGGTTTGCGTTGACGGAGTCTGAGAACCCGCAGGCGCCGGGTTGCCAGCACCGGCATTAGCGCTGCCTGAAGTCGAAGCCGTAGCCGGGCTGCTGTTAGCCTGCGTGCCCGTCGAGGCAGTCGAGGCAGTCGAGGCAGTCGAGGCAGTCGAGGCAGTCGAGGCAGTCTGATTTTGCGCCAGTGTTGCAGAGCTATCCACCGCCGCCACAGTCTGATCCTGAATATGCGTGGTGTTCACATAAACGCTGGACGCCTGAGCAGCGGCGGGCGAACCCTCGTCAATGGCGCTGATGGATGCCGTACCGGAAGACTGCGGCGCGCAGCCGGTCAGAATACCTGCGGCAACGATAACGGTGAGGGTGGAACGGGTAAACATCCGGCAATTTCTCCAGCCAATAATGAACGGTCAATTATAGCGTCCCTCACGTACCGGAGTAAGCAGAACAGGGTTAAGTCTGTTCTGAAACTGCATCAACCGGGTAAAAAAAAGCCGCTATCCGCTGAGGGATACCGGCTTTTATCACGCGGTTCTCGCGGTGACGGTGAATTACCGATCGCGCCCGCGATGGTTGGCCCACGGACTGTCAGCGGGGATATCCTGCGGCTCGTCAAGCGAGGCGATATACAGCGCTTCCACTTCGCTGCGCGCCCACGGCGTGCGGCGGAGAAATTTCAGGCTGGACTTGATGCTGGGCTCGTTTTTGAAACAGTTGATGTTGATACGTGATGCCAGTTCGTCCCAGCCGAAGCGCTCTACCAGACGGGTTAGCAGGGCTTCCAGGGTTACACCGTGAAGCGGGTCTTTTGAGTGATTCGCAGTCATGTTTTGTCCGGGTCGGTAACGATGCGCACACCATACTGACGGCGCATCCGTTATGCAAGCTACAGCGGCTGGCTGGTCCGAACGCTGAAGGCCCCTGCCGTTTCGGATTCAGCGTCCTGCATCACCGCCACGATGCGCTGCAAGCCTGCCTCGGCAGGGTGCTGCGGCAAATGCCTGAGCATAATGCGCAGCGGCAGCGAAACCTCGCCGGTCAGCACATCCCACAGCGCATCAAGGTTATTACCAAAATCATGCAGGCCGAATTTCTCCGCAAACTGCCGGTAGAAATCCTGCTCATCACGCACATCATGGAGATCAAAGCTGACCAGCTGCATCTCAGTTCACCTGTTCAAAGTGGCGATAGTGATCGCGGGTGACGTAAATCAGGCCATCGCTGGACCAGAGCATCCGGTCGCTGCCACGACGACCGCACTGATAGTTCACGTCCGCTTCAAACCATTTCCGCCCTGCTTTATCCGGCAGCCCTCCTTCGCGGTTACTGAAACGATCGCCGCCGATAGCCCTGCCCGGCAAAACCTGGCACAGATTACCGCGGGACGGGTCCCAGCCCTGGCGGCGCGCTTCATTCTTACGGATATAGTAGTCCGGCAGGCGCTGATGCTGCTGGAGGTAGTTCGCCACGCGAGTTTGCTGAGTCAGTGCGCTGATATCATTGCTTTGCGGCGCACTGGCCGTGCGCGTATCCTGCGCAGACTGCCCGGAACGTTGCTGATTCGGCTCTGTAACCGACCTTTCTGATGCTGAACTCGAAGAATGTTGCTGTTGCTGAGACTGCTGCTGGTGCGGGCTGTGTTCAGCCGAAGGCCTGAACCCGGCGTAGCTGGCGATAAGAGCGAGGATTCCGGCGATAATCAGTTTTTTATTCATATTCCGTTCGGTAACTGGCGTTCTCGTGCTGAGAATCAGAAGGTTCGTCAAAGGATTATAAAGTAAAAAAGGGACCACTGAGGTCCCTTATATGATTAAGTCCGTGCGGTGCGTTATTTATTCTCGTACTGCTTCATATTGGCCTGCGTAACCAGTTCAAACGGAATCCAGTGATAGGAATCCAGTTTCTCACCTTTGATCATCCGCTGCGCCACGTCAACCGAGGCTTTACCCTGGCCCACGGCATCCTGGAAGACGGTGACCTGCATTTTACCGCTGGCCAGCGCTTTCAGGCCGTCCGGCGTCGCATCAATCCCGCCCACCAGCACTTTGCTGTCCTTTTTACCGGCCTGCTGCAGCGCCATAATCGCACCAATCGCCATCTCATCGTTGTTCGCGGCGACGATATCAATCTCTTCCCCGTTGGTCAGCCAGTTCAGCATCAGGTCCATCCCCTCATTGCGGGAATAGTTCGCGGTTTGCTTCTGCACGACCTTCATTTTCGGGTATTTGGCCACCACCTCTTCCACGTCTTTAGTACGCTGCAACGCACCGGCATCAGTCAGGTTACCGATCATCACGGCGACTTTGCCTTCGTAATTTGCCTGGCGCGCCAGCTCCTCCATTTGCAGCGTGCCGGACTGCTTCTCATCAGAACCGACAAACACCACGCCAGGCGGCAGTTTCGGATCGCCCGGCGTGCGGTTAACGTAAACCAGCGGAATTTTTGCCGCAGTAACCAGTTTGGTCATCGCAGGGGTTCCGGCCGAGTTTACCGGGTCAACAATAATGGCATCGACCCCGGCGCTGATAAAGCTCTGCACCTGGTCCGTCTGCCGACCGACATCACCGCGTGCATCTTCGAACTGCACCTTGATACCACGCTCTTTGGCTTCTTTATCGATGGCATGGCGGATAATAGTCAGGAAGTTCTGGTCAAAATAGGCCATTGAAACGCCGATGGTTTCTGCCAGTGCAGACGTGGAACAGCTCAGTGCGGCAACCAGCAAAATTTTCTTCAGATGCTTCATTATTCTTCTCCAGAGGCAGATCGGGGTAATGTCTTCGGATGCAAAATGAAATGCATAAACCGTAGAGAGAGAATAATGAAATAAATGATTTTATCGCAATCGCTATCTAACAAAATCTTAACATCCGTCACGCTTTACGCTGATAGTGCAGATCCGGCACTATACCGTGGACTGAAAAAACGGGCTGAACGCAAGCCACCAGGGGGAAGAATGAGAGGATTAATCCTGACTGTTGTTATCTTGATCGCGGCCTGCTCGCAGAATCAACCGCAGAAACGGCATCAGGAAACAGCGGAATGCCAGCGTTACCGCACGATGATGACCGCCCCGATGTCGCCGGAGGCGCATAACCGGCTAAAAGTGGCCTGCGACCTGTCGGTAAAAGCCCGCTAATCGCGGGCTTCACGTTGAGCGGAGACGATAAGCAGCATCGGCCGCTCCGCTTCTTCTGCAAGATCGGGTTGTTCGGCAATCTGCTGAGCGGTTGGCCCCCACTCCCTGACCTCTCTGAGCGTAAAACCAGCGGCCATCAACAGGTTAAGCAGCGTGCCAAGCGTTCGGTGATATTTAATCACCCCTTCGGCAAGCCAGTTGCTGCTGCGCTGGCCTTCATTTTGATAATTATTAACCGCCCAGGAACGCTGCCCGCGATCGTCCATCAGCCAGCCCTGCTGCGCCGGACAGGTAAAAATCGGATGCTCGGTACTGAAAACCAGCCAGCCACCGGGTTTCAGTGCTCCCCGGACGGTGCTGAACAGCGGCTGCAGATCGGGTAAGTAGTGCAACGCGAGCGAGCTGTAGGCCAGATCATAGCGCTCATTTTCCAGCGTTAAATGCGAAAGATCGGCACGCTGCCAGGCGATCCCCGGATTCGGGGTCAGCTGCCGCGCCCGGGCCAGCATCTTTTCGGAGACATCGATTCCCGTTACCTCAGACGCCCCCGCCTCCTGCGCGCTGCGGCAAAACCAGCCATAGCCGCAGCCCAGGTCGATGACACGCCTGCCTGCGAGATCCGGCAACATTTCCCGTATTGCCCCCCATTCGGGTGCCCCTTCCAGGCCAAACCTGGAACGCGGAAGCTGGGCGTAACCATCAAAAAAAGCCTGATTATCGTAGATATTTTGCGTCATCAATAACGTCCTTTGGGCCGGATAAGAGGAAACCGATGATATACAGGTGGGAGGGTCATCAGGAAAAAATCACCTTAAACAATGACCCTTCACGGCAAAAGGGTCATTTATACTCCGTGACTTTGCTAATGCGACACGGATACGCGGGTTATTTATCCAATGGATCTCGCTCGTCATCATCGCTGTTGTCCGGGTTGCGGGGGATTTCCCCGTGGTCGCGCGGATTGTCTTTCGCCGGATGGTCTTCCTCTTTTTTACGTTTCTGCTCTGAATCATGCTTCGACATGGCTCGCTCCCGTTATGAATGAAACAATAAGTTTAGACCATAGCGGTCACTCTCCCGTTTTTGCCCGCCTTCTGACTTTGCATCCATATTTCGCTGACGGCCGAAGCATGGATTTCTGCCACCGTTAAAGTGGCATCAGAATTCACCAACCTCAGGGCAGAAAAATGATTGCCGTACTTTTTGAAGCAGATGTGACTCCGGCACAGCAGGCGCGTTATCTGCAGCTGGCCGCAGAGTTAAAACCGCTGCTGGCGGATATTGAGGGTTTTATCTCCATTGAACGGTTCCAGAGCCTGAGCACTGAGGGAAAGATACTCTCCCTTTCGTGGTGGCAAAATGAGGAAGCCGTCCTGCAATGGAAACGCAATGTGATGCATAAAGCCGCCCAGGGAGAAGGCCGAAAATCGATATTTGCTTTTTATCGCATCAGAATTATGCAGCTGGCGCGGGAATATTCATCAGAAAACAGGGAGAAAACTCATGCATGATATCCATATTATTTTACGCAACGCGCCCGGAGAACTGGCGGCGATGGGCACTTTACTGGGGCAAAACGGCGTAGGGCTGGAGGGCGGCGGCATATTTACCGCTGGCGAACAGGCACACGCCCATTTTTTAGTTGAGGACGGCAGCCGAGCCAGGGACGTACTGGAAAAGGCCGGCTTTCAGATTGCCGCAGTGCGCACGCCGCTGATTCGTAAACTTAAGCAGGAGCGCCCGGGAGAACTGGGTGAGATCGCCGCTGCACTGGCTAATAACGGGATCAATATTGTTGTGCAGTACAGCGATCATGCAAACCAACTGATTCTGTTGACGGACAATGATAAGGTTGCCGCTACGCTAACCCAAAAATGGGCCGTCAATCCGGAGTGATATGCTAAAACCCGTCGAGTCAGAGGAAAACAGCCATGCGCTTGAACACGCCATGGCGAACGTTGCAGCGGCGATGGCCGATCCTTCCCGGGTAAAAATCCTCTGTGCCCTGATGGATGGCCGGGCGTGGACAGCAACGGAGCTGGCTGCGGTTGCCGACATTGCGGCATCCACCACCAGCGCCCATCTTTCACGGCTGGTCAGCGGTAGTTTGATTACCGGCCTGTCACAGGGCCGGCATCGTTATTTCCGGCTTGCCGGGCAGGATATTGCCGAGCTGTTGGAAAGGATGATGGGCATTTCCTGGCGCTCCCCCTCCGCTGCCAGGATCAGCACGCCGGTGCCGCTGCGTCTTGCCCGCACCTGCTACGATCATCTGGCCGGTGAGGTCGCGGTTGATATCTTTGACGCTATGGTCAATCTTGCGTGGCTTACCGATGACGGCTCGGTACTGACGGATAAAGGGCATCAGCAGTTTGCCCAAATGGGTATCGAACTGAACGGCAAAAACCGGCGAAAACTCTGCTGCGGCTGCCTGGACTGGAGCGAAAGGCGCTTTCATCTTGGTGGTGAAGCCGGTGCCGCATTTTTCAGCCACTGTGAACGCCAGCAGTGGATCGCCCGGACAGCGGGATTTCGGGAAATCACCGTCACGTCGATCGGCAGGCTGGCCTTTAAAAAATGGTTTGGCGTTGAATAACGCTGAGTAGCACTCTTAATGTTGAAAAATTGCAGGTCGATGGTTGTTCAAATGCATCTTACGATGGCGACGATATTGCGCCCCTGCCCGGCAGTCATCGCGGCGACACAGGGACGAAATCATGTGGCAGCGTCATTCCTCAAACCGGGGATTCCTGTATCCCCAACAGTTCATCGATATTTGCCAGATCTTCATGATGCAGCAGGATAATCGAATGCGACAACGCTAACTGGCGGGCAGAAAGCGTGTAAGTGTTATTACTCACCACCAGCCCAACATCCGCACCATAAAATCCTTTACCGGCAATAATTTCCTGAACGGCTTTATTACCCACGGGCGACGCGTACTTTTTACACTGCAACGCCAGTTGGATGCCGTACTTCACCGCCAGAACATCCACTCCCTGATCGCCAGAACCTTGTGTGACTCGAGTATCCCATCCCTGCTGCCACAGCAAATCGGCACAGTGATGTTCATACTCGATCGGTGACATTTCTTCAGAGTAAACGCTCTCCTCATCATGAGAGGCCATGTATTCATCGACGATATCATCCAGTAACCGGCGCTGCTCACGAGGATAAAGCCCGTTATAAAATGGCGTTGAGTACGCAACATAATCCAGTTTATTAATGTAATACTCTTTTTCTTTTGCCCATCGATCGTAAATGACGTTGCCATAATCATCACAGGTCACCAACATTCTTTTTTTGCGCGCCAGAACAGGAAGGTGTTGAGCGGTCAGAGAACGAAACTGTTCTTCATCCAAATCGCGTGATTCTTGTATATGTTTATCATGCTGCTCCTGCCATTCTTCTGGATAAATGGTATTTTTTAAATACCCATATCCTGCAGTAACAGCCAGAGCAATGAGTGCGATTGTTCCGAAAGAAAAATGGAATAAAACCAACAGCGCGAGAATAGCTAAGCTGGCAAAAGTAATGGGTCGCATCTTTTTCTTAACATACGATCCCCGATCGATCAGAGTCATCATGCACCCTACGCTAAATTCTGGAACGGCGATTGTATTGGATAATTCTTAATTATGGAATATGACAGCCACTGATGAACAAAATCATCGCGTTCTGAGCCGAGGAAAGACCTGCACTTTGAACAGCATATTATGCTGCACTTAAAATTATAACCTCGGAACCTCAGAGACCAGAACAACAAAAAACAGCGCGATTGTGCTGTTAAATGTATAAATTTCAAGCAAATAGCAGAGTGTTGTAAAAAATAACTAAAGAGTCGTCCTGAACCAACAGGGGGCAACCGGCTATACTGTGAAAGTTTATCGCTAACAATAAAACGCCTCACAGCGCCTTTGTCCATTGCAAGAATTATCTTATGTTTAGCCCTGACGTTAACCCATACACTTACAGTCTTGTATTTCATGCTAACGCAAGAGGTATTAGATGAAAGACTGGCTGCTTCTTATATTTGCTATTGTATTATTAATCGTCACTATTTATAGCTTTGTTTCTTATTACCGCCAGAGAAGAGCAATTAAGCTTCAGTTTAAGAGAAAATGATTATTTTACATTGATATTTTAACACCATCGGGTATTCAATTATTTCTATCAAAACCCGTGTTAAGGTTGTGCAACGCCAGTTTGCACCCTTCTCGGGCTTACTAAAATCTCGCCACCGCAGCCCGACTCGCCCCCCAACTTGTAGCTTGTGACATCATTCACATTTTTTTAAAGAATCACGTACCCTCTTCCTTCCCAGTATCAAAGAGACAAAAAAAGACAAAATCAGGGAAAAAAAACTTCGCTACCGAGAGTGTACATGGCAGGATAAATCCTCCTAACACGAAGGCGGCAACCATGATTAAAAAAATTGTTTCAGCGATAGTGATTTGCTTCGGTATCGGGCTTTGGTACTTTGGCGTTGACCTGCACAGTTTCTTCAACGAGGCATTTTCCCCACCAAAGTAAAGCGTTGACGGTCAGGTCTTCTACCCAAAAACCATTATTTTTATGATTACCTGACCCGTTTTGACTATAACCTTATTTTGTAAAAACCCTTAAAATCATAAAGATAAAAAAGTCATTAGAAACAAATATAATAAATAACTCACAACACTCCAATTAGAATAGAAAAATAAAAAACCTCATTTGCATTGCTTATTATTTCAGTCTTCAATCTGATTTCTTATATTGAACAAATTAAATCAACCACACTCCCTCCCCCCAGGAAAAGGAAGAAAAGGAAAAGCGTCATATACAAATTTAGCAATTGGTTACCTTTATATAAATCAAGAAGTAATATTTAGAGCTTTCTGTAATGTTTTTATAAAAAACTTCCCACTATAGCTTCCTCTATTTATAATTTCTTATCATGTAATAAATTCTCACCGCCAGGGAGAATCAACATTGATTGCGCATTAGTCATGTATTCAGCGGAGTTTAACTGCTTTCGTACGTGACTTCGTCACCTGAATCTGACAGATTAATTCATTAAATCGCAAGTAAATTATGAATAAGCCTATGATAAAATTAAGAATGTACAGAGAGGGAGATGAGGCCGCGTTGCTCAAGGTTTTTTTGTCATCCATACGAGACATTGCATCGCGTGACTACACCCCTGATCAAATCGCAGCGTGGGCACCGGAGGATATGGACCCGCAACGATGGGCCAGCCACATAAAGCAGCTCCAACCGTTTGTCGTTGAGCTGGAGGGGGAAATTGCCGGATACGCCGATGTTCAACCCAATGGCTATATCGACCATTTCTTTGTGGCGGGAAACTACCCGAAACAGGGTGTCGGCACGCTGCTGATGAATGCCATCCACGATGAAGCCCGACGGCTTGGACTAAGTGAGCTGACGTCGAATGTGAGCAAGACGGCTGAAGGTTTCTTTCTGCGGCACGGTTTCCACGTGGTCGAACGCGGATTTCCCGTCCGGCGCGGCGTAACGCTGCAAAATGCACTGATGCGTAAAGAACTGCGAACTGCTGACCGAACTGATATTGCTCAATCCTGAAGCCTAAGAAAATCAACCAGCCGCGCCATCGCCGGGCTCAGTGAATCCGGTGTTTTATAGCAAATGCAGATCCGCCGCCGCGCCCATGAGTCGGTTAGCGGCAGGATATGGTACGGGAATTTTTTACTGAAGCGTTCAGCCAGTGATAAAGGAAGAACGCCTACACCAATCCCACTGCTGACCATCTCCCCCATCCCCTCAAAGCTGCTCATTCTTATGCGATAGGTCAGTGGACGACCAAGATCTTTTGCATGTTCACTGATGTGATCCTGAAGCGCATTACCGGGATGTAAACCAATAAATGGCTCTGCAAGCGCCTCGGAGAGCGAGATTTTATCTCTGCATTTAAATGGATGAGAGAATGGGACGATAAGTGCCAGCCTGTCATCTGCCAGGGGTTCAAGCATAAGCCCCCGGGCATCTACCGCATCTGAAACGAGGCCGGCTTCAGCTACGCCGCTAATTATGCTGGTAATAATATCCGCACTGCTTCTCTCTTCAAGCTCAATGGTCACACCCGGATGCGCTGACAGCCACTTCGCCAGCCTGCCGGGCAGGAACTCTGCCATCGCAGAGGTATTCGCATACAGCCTGATCTTACCTTTGGCTCCTTTCGCGTATGCGCCCAGCTCGGCTTTAAGCCGTTCCTGCCGGGACAGGATTTCACGTGCATGGCGGACAAGAACCTCACCCGCTTCAGTAAGACTGACTCCCCTTGGATGCCGGATAAACAGCTTTACCCCGGTATCGTCCTCGATGCTTTTCAGTCTCTCACTGGCCGACCCCGTGGCCAGGCTGGCATGCCGGGCGCCGCGAGTAATGCTTCCGGCATCCGCGATGCAGACAACGAGTTTCAAATCAGCAAGATCCAGTCTCATAGAATATCCGTCTCAGCCTTCGGGTTTTCCGAAGCATGACGCGCTTAAACCAGATTGTCCACCGCCGGGTGAGATGGTTGAATCACAGAAAATCCCACACTGGAGCAAACGTTGTGAGCGGACAGCTGTTTATCTCTCTTTCGCTGATCTTTATCGTCGCTGGTTTTGTAAAAGGCGTAACGGGAATGGGGCTGCCTACGGTGGCGATGGGGCTGCTTGGCATGTTTATGCCACTGCCGATCGCAGCGGCACTGCTGGTACTTCCCTCTTTCGTGACGAATGTGCTTCAGCTGTTTACCGGCCCCTCAGTGAAGATGATTGTCAGCCGACTGTGGTTGATGATACTGCTGATTGTGGTGGGAACCGTGGCGGCATCTTCGCTGATTATCACCGTTAATCCCGCCTGGTCAGCGTGCGCTCTGGGCGCAGCTTTAATCGTTTACGCTGTTTTTGCAATGTTCTCGCCTTCGCTGACTGTCTCTCAGGCAAGCGAAAAATGGCTTTCACCGGTTATTGGCGTCGTGACAGGTATCATCACCGGCGCAACGGGCGTATTTGTGATGCCGGCCGTTCCCTTCCTCCAGTCGCTTGGCCTGCAGAAAGATGAACTCGTTCAGGCTCTGGGGCTGTCATTCACCGTATCTACCGTGGCGCTTGCCGCGGGGCTGTATCTTCATGATGCTTTTCGAGTAGAGCAGCTTTCACTGTCCCTTTTTTCGCTGGTTCCTGCTTTGGCAGGTATGTGGCTGGGGCAGAAAGTGCGGGCACGCATCAGCGCCAGGCGCTTCAGGCAGTGTTTTCTCCTGTTCCTGATGGTGCTTGGATTGGAGTTGGTTTCGCGGCCGTTTGTTTAGTTTGTAGATCCTGTCGTTGGCTGGGAAGAAATGAAGTTTTCCTGTTTCCTGGATTGATAGCGTAAATCAGGCCAGTCGATGCTTATAGTCGCCACTAGTTATGGTGTGGCGGCTATGAGCGAACAGCAGATATTGCTAACAAAGGTCTATGTGAAAGATGGGAACAGATCACTTGTAATGGCAAGGTGGAAACCTCAGTATTGATTGTAATTTAAACACCCGAGAATGGTACAAAATGCAGCCAGAACAAACACAATCCTATAGTTACAGCAGTAAAGATGAGGTCGATTCAATGCTATTGGATATGGCTAAAGATCCCACAATATGGAATCTTGATGAAGTAACACGAAGATCACATATGCATCTGTTCGACACAGAAGAATTAAGAGATTATTTTTTAATCAAAGGTATACAAATGCTTGGTACATAATATTTCACTCTACATAAAGGATTTAAAATGATCACATGCAATTTCTGTGGGCTGGCATACGTGGAGGATGATGCAGATGACCGCAAAATTCATGCTGACGAACATAAAAAAATAGCCAATGGTGTTCTCCCTTACAAAGTAAGAGAGTTCATTAAGGCTTATGATTTCGCAGTTGCTCACAATGACGGATGAGTTGACGGTCTTAAAGAACAATATGACCCTGAATTTGGGAAAGTAGTTGTTGTCTTCTCTTGGTGGACTCGTGCCTTATCCTTGGGTGTCCGAAAAAGGACTTTGATGCATATATGAAAGCTCATATCCAATTTGCGGATTCATTGGTGACAGGCGTTGGTGAGAGAGAAGCCCGTAGAGCTATTCAGAAATGGGGCGAGTACACAGGTTAATGTTCAGATTTTATGTAACAGCACCCCGCTGGCAGTCAGGGCTGGCGGGGTTTATCTTATCAAGCTGAACTGCTCACCGTTAATCAACACTAATCGCTGTGAGATACTTCCGCTGTTGGCACAAAGCGGACTCCCCTATCTGATACTGCCAAGCAAACCGAATCTCCATCCACCTCAGTAAACACCCGTATCTAGCCTCACTAAACAATCCATTTAATTCATCCATCGCATCACCGCGCAAAAGATAATTCAGCTAGCTGAATCTACCAGGATTAGATGACCAAAACAGTAAAGATGACCGCGGTAAGGGATCTAGAGCAATCAGCCATAAACCCAGTCCATCGTAAGCATCAGAATTGGCGTAGAAATTGCTAAAACTATTGTGGTCAAAAGCATGCTTGTCGCAGCCGGTCCGGGCAGAGCATTAAACTGCTGCGACATAGCTAAAAACCCTAAATGCGCTTAGTTTCATTTCCTTTAATTTCAGTAAGTTAAAGATAGTTTTGCAGAGCGATTTCGTGCAAAAAAGGCGTATAAAAAATATTGAAGACAGTTGCCAGTATCAATAAAAAAATGCCATGTGAAATATTAAAAAGCAGCAACATCCTGAACTATAAAATCTGCTTATCGCTCCTGACTGATATTTAGGGGGTAAGTTTAAAGCAATCTAAGAGTATCCCTCTGAGGGGAGCATGAACAAAACCAGCCTGTAAGGCTGGTTTCTGCGTCTGAATTTATTAGTGTGTTATGGAGAAATTTGTTCTAAATGGAGTGTTAGATTGCAAGGAAGATTTTGAAAAAAGTCTTCATCCCCCATGAGTTCAACATGGGTATGAATGTCACCGGCGAAAAAGGTTAAAATCCGGTATCATCTTCTGTTCTGCAAAGTACCATTTCAAGAGCATTCCTGAGGACGTCTTGTTCAAGAACATCATGACTACTATCTAACATATTTATTAATCGTAAGATAACAGCTTTGTTAGTGACAAATCCGTGTAAGGTAATCTGCTCATGTATTATAGCGCCGATGATTTTCCTTTCATCTTCGTTTTTAACTGTAGACGAACCAAAGTAGTCTAAAATTGCGCTTTCTGCTGTATGTTGCATGTCCGTCTCCTCTGCTTACGAATTTTGTAAGCATGTTTAAGTGTGGGATATCCTAAAATTCAAACGCTGAGATTCAATGTTTTTTTCCATCGGATTCCTGCCTGAAGAAATAGCTAGAATTAGTGCTATTAACACTTCGATAAGAAGCACCTGATGAAGAATTATTTTTTACATCATTCATAGCAGTAACAATGGCCTGATTCCTTTCAGGATTTTTTTCTTGTTTGGACATACCGTCAAGTATTGCAATTAGGGCAGTTGAACCAATAGTTGAACCGCGTTCTAAAAGCATAAGTATTGCTTCACCCAGTATAGTATCAACAAGCTTTTCTTCTTTGGATCTGTACATAATTTTCTCTGATAACATGCCGTACGCTGAAACGGACTTAAACTAACGAGCATGAATTAGTGCAAGAGATTTTCTAAGAAACATCATCAAGCACTCACAATTCACTCAGCGTTATGGTCACCCGAGCATTAAATAGATGGTTATTCTGGCACCCGTCCAAACAGCATGCCAATCAACTGGTGGTAATGGCGCTCCTCTTCGATTCCAGAAGCATGTTCTAACTTTTGAAGAAGCCGCGTACAAATCGCCTTACGGTTGAGGTTTTTACCTGAAACGAGTATCTCTGTGACGATACGACCTAAAGTCTCTTGCCTAGTAGGGATCATACCTTGAGCAAAATACTGCGCTATCTGGTCAGCAGTCTGGGGATTGTCTTCACCATGATGCATGCTCACTTTCCTTCATGATTAATTTGTAAGCTATCCATGAATTACAAGTTATACAAAAATCACAATCTTGTACAGCACCAATAAAAATAACACTCAAAAAAAATTAGCAAAAAGTGCTTATCATTTAAATTCAACAAGTTAAAAACAACAACTTACACATTCAAGATCAATCCTCTTGGCAAGATGTACAATAGAGAAAATATTTTCAGGACCAATCTTTCTTTGAGAGAAACTGATATAGTGGTTCCTGAAATATGTCAGGAGGTTCCTTGAGAGATGGTGTCGATAGTTTAAATGAACTCAGGTACGTGATCGGCAGTGCCGTTTCTCGTTTGCTGAAAATCAGAGAAGAGCCCCATATTGAAAACATAATGTGTATGTTGCAAATTATGAGTATTGAAAGTCAGGAGGATAAATTAAAAGAAGTCTGCGCTGAGGCAATCAAAATGTTATCGAGGAAATGATTGGCCTGTGGTAAAATGTATTAGTCGCGACTTGATCTGACATATGGCCTTGAAAGGTTGAGAGTTA
>NZ_JACVTS010000014.1:0-146656 GCF_016624545.1 Erwinia sp. S38
GGTAGTGTGGGGTCTCCCCATGCGAGAGTAGGGAACTGCCAGGCATCAAATAGAGATGAAGCCCTCTGCGAAAGCAGAGGGCTTTTTCTTTTGTCTGCGATTAAGTCATCAGCAGTCGATTTTATGGCAGAAAATGCAGCGGAAGCAGAAATTGAACGCTTCAAATCGAATTATGATTGGCTGACTGGCTGACTGGCTGACTGGCTGACTGGCTGACTGACTGACTTGCTGAGCCTGCTGAAGCAGCTGCTCTTACTACATACTCAATATAATAAAAGGGCCACCCAACCGGGTGGCCCTTTTATTATGGCGATGATTCTATTTCTTAAAAGGCTATTGAAACTATCCCTTAAGTCATCATGGCGCTATACGGGCTAATTTAGAACGGCCATAAAATAGACTAAAATAATAAAATCAGTGGATTACCTGTGAAAGGAATGCACGGGTTCTCTCAGACTTAGGATTAGAGAAGAACTCTTGTGGCGGTGCCTGTTCGACGATCTCCCCGCGATCCATAAAGATCACTCGATCCGCAACGGTGCGAGCAAAGCCCATTTCATGGGTAACACACAGCATTGTCATCCCGTCTTCAGCCAGACCAATCATCGTGTCCAGCACCTCTTTCACCATTTCTGGGTCCAGTGCGGAAGTTGGTTCATCAAACAGCATGATCTTTGGCTTCATACACAGCGATCGCGCAATCGCTACGCGCTGCTGCTGACCACCCGACAGCTGGCCAGGAAATTTATGCGCATGTTCAGCAATACGAACACGTTCCAGATAATGCATGGCCAGCTCTTCCGCCTCTTTCTTCGGTGTTTTACGAACCCAGATTGGTGCAAGCGTGCAGTTCTGCAGTACGCTAAGATGGGGGAATAAATTAAAATGCTGGAAAACCATGCCAACTTCGGTCCGAACACGCTCAATATTGCGGAGATCGTCGTTAAGCAGAGTTCCATCAACCACAATACGCCCCTGCTGATGTTCCTCCAGATGGTTGATACAGCGGATCGTGGTGGATTTACCAGACCCCGAAGGACCGCACAGAACGATTCGCTCGCGTGGTTTGACCGCCAGATTAATATTCTTCAGCACGTGGAACTGCCCGTACCATTTATTAACATTTTCGAGCGTAATCATCATCGCATCGTCAGAAGGGGTAATAATTTGAGTCATTTAATTAACCTCAGTGCGGCGTACGCCCGGTGTGAAAGCGCTTTTCCAGATGCTGGCTGTAGCGCGACATGCTAAAACAGAAAATCCAGTAAACCAGTGCAGCAAAAACGTATCCTTCGGTCGACATACCCAACCAGGTGGGGTCGACGGTCGCCTGCTGCACGCTACTAAACAGATCGAATAATCCGATGATGATCACCAGACTGGTATCTTTGAACAGGGCAATAATGGTATTTACCAGCCCCGGAATCACCAGTTTCAACGCCTGAGGCAGGATAACCAGACCCTGCGTTTTCCAGTATCCCAGCCCCAGCGATTCTGCAGCTTCGTACTGACCCTTTGGCAGCGCCTGCAGGCCACCGCGAACCACTTCCGCCACATAGGCCGACTGAAACAGGATCACCCCAACCAGGGCTCGGATAAGCTTATCAATGGTGCTGCCTTCTGCCATAAACAGCGGCAACATAACTGAGGACATAAACAGCACGGTGATGAGAGGAACTCCCCGCCAGAACTCAATAAACAGGATGCACAGCGTACGGACAACCGGCATGGTTGAGCGACGACCCAATGCCAGCAGGACCCCCAGCGGCAGCGCCCCGGCAATCCCCACTGACGCAATAATCAACGTCAGCGTCAATCCTCCCCACTGACGAGTTTCAACCCGATCCAGGCCGAAATAGCCACCATACATCAGCAGCCAGACGACTATCGGGTAGATAATTGCCCAGGCGGCAATATAGCGTCCTCTGCGCGGTAATCTGCTGACGAACATAGGAACGATCGATATCAGCCCGATAATCAGGGCCAGATTGATGCGCCAGCGCAGTTCATGCGGATACAGGCCATACATAAACTGGCCGAAGCGCGCATGGATGAATATCCAACACGCTCCTTCCTTAGTACAGTCTGCCCGGGTGGTGCCAAACCAGTTAGCCTGGAAGACCAGCCAGTTCAGGGCCGGTGGGACAACCGACCACATCACCCACAGACAAAACAGAGTCAGCAGGGTATTACCCCAGCTGGAAAACAGATTCTTCCTGGCCCAGGTCACCGCACGCGCAAGCGCGTTGGGAACAGCAGGCGAAGTTTCATGAGTGGCAACAGTCATAATTATCCGTTCTCTTAGCGCTCAATGAGGGCGATCTTGCGGTTATAAATATTCATGAGCAGCGATATCGACAGGCTGATAATGAGGTAAACCCCCATCGTAATGGCGATCGTTTCGATGGCCTGGCCTGTCTGATTCAGTACCGTTCCGGCAAACAGCGACACCATATCCGGGTAGCCAATCGCCGCAGCCAGAGAAGAGTTCTTCACGATATTGAGATACTGACTGGTCAACGGCGGAACGATGACTCGCATGGCCTGCGGAATAATGACCTGACGCAGCGTAACTGGATTTGGTAAACCCAGCGAACGTGCAGCTTCGTGCTGGCCGTGGGGTACCGACTGAATACCCGAGCGGATAACTTCTGCGATAAATGAAGAGGTGTAAATTGACAGTGCCAGTGTTAACGCCGCCAGTTCCGGTATCAGCACAAAACCACCGCGGAAGTTGAAGCCGCGCAGCTCAGGGACATCCCAGTGCATTGGACGGCCTGCAAACAGCGATGCCACAAGCGGAAACAGGATCAGCATAGCGATAGCGGCAGGCCAGGTACGACGCAGTTGGCCGGTCTTCAACTGATGCATTCTGTTGTAGCGGAAGAGAGCGACGGTGACCACGGCAGCCAGTAAAATCGCGATCAGGAACGGCCACGTTCCCGGCGCATACTCAGGCCAGGGAATGTACAGTCCGCGATTGCTGACAAACGCGAGGTCGAAGGCGCTGAGTGCCTGGCGAGGGCCGGGTAAATTACGTAATACGGCAAAGTACCAGAAGAAAATCTGTAACAGCGGCGGGATATTGCGGAACGTCTCAATATAGATATTAGAGATTTTACGCAACAGCCAGTTGTCAGATAACCGCGCCAGTCCAATAAAGAAGCCGAGAAACGAGGCAAACACAATACAGAGTGCGGAAACCAGCAGCGTATTGGTCAGGCCGACCAGAAAGACGCGAGCATAGGTATCGCCTTCACTGTAATCAATTAGATGCTGAACAATACCAAAGCCGGCACTGCGTTCCAGGAAGCCAAAACCGGAGGTAATTCCCCGGCTTGCAAGGTTGATGATGGTGTTATGGATCAGGTAGCCAGCAACGATAAGTACCGCGGCGATCGCAGCGATCTGATAAAACCATGCGCGAACCGCAGGATTACTGAATGAAAAATCCCTTTTTACGGTTGGGCGTTGAGACATGTTGAAACCTCAGTAACGAAAATTCTGATGTGGGCACCGCTGGAGCGGTGCCCGGTATTCGGAGGAATTAACGTACTGGCGGTGCGTACTGAATGCCGCCATTGTTCCATAGCGCATTCTGACCACGGGCAATTTTCAGCTGACTGTCTTTCCCGACGTTACGGTCAAAGACTTCCTGATAGTTACCGACCTGCTTAACGATGTTGTAAGCCCATTTGTTGTCGAGCTTCAGATCTTTACCAAAATCACCTTCGGTACCCAACAGGTGAGCCATATCAGGCGTCGTAGGCTTCGCAGCCATCTGGTCAACATTTTTAGAGGTGATACCCATCTCTTCGGCATTCAGCATGGCGAACAGTGACCATTTCACGATCGTGAACCAGTCATCATCGCCGCGGCGTACCACTGGTCCCAGAGGCTCTTTCGAGATGACTTCCGGAAGAACGATAAATTCATCAGGCTTACCCAGCTTGATGCGCAGGGCATACAGCTGAGACTGGTCGGAGGCCAGTGTATCGCAGCGGCCGGTGTCCAGCGCCTTAGCGGATTCGTCTGAACGGTCAAAGGTGACCGGCGTGTACTGCATTTTGTTCGCTTTAAAGTAATCCGCCACGTTCAGTTCGGTATCGGTACCGGCCTGAATACAAACCGTTGCGCCATCCAGCTCTTTTGCACTTTTCAGACCTGCTTTCTGGTGGGTCAGGAAGCCGATGCCGTCGTAATAGTTAACGCCGGCGAAAATAAAGCCCATACCACCGTCGCGCGCAGAGGTCCAGGTGGTATTACGCGACAGAATATCAACCTCACCGGATTGCAGTGCGGTAAAACGCTCTTTCGCAGTCAGCGGGGTATATTTCACTTTTTCCGCATCACCAAACACCGCTGCGGCTGCAGCACGACATACATCCACATCAATACCGGTAAACTTGCCGCTGGCATCCGCATAGGAGAAGCCCGGCAAACCATCACTGATACCACATTGAATGAAGCCTTTCTTTTTAATGGCATCCAGAGTGGTGCCCGCGTGGGCCTGATTGGCAACGGCAAACAGTGTTGCAGCGGCAATCAACGTGGAGAGCATCATTTTTTTCATAAAGCATCCTGTGTGGCGGGATCATATTGTTATGTTTTAACGCACGCTTTGGTGCGCTTGCCTGTCTGGCTATTCACTGCTTTGCAAACACGGTGCCAGGTTTGCATTGCGCTGAATTCCTTGGAAAGCTTTACTAATAATCAGAAGGGAATTGAAAGTTTTATTAATATCGCGCACTGGGGCGGGGCAAAAATAGATGGCTTGGTCACAGATGGTGCAAACAGTTTCACTATATGGAAACGCTGTGAGAAAGGTAACAATTTTGTAAGGGTTTTGTAGGGAAATAGATAAAAGCCAGCGAGGATACGCTGGCTTTTAGAATTCAGAGAGGGCTATTAGTAGAGAGAAGTCGCCCCTGCCGGGCGAGTTTTAAAGCGGCGATGCAGCCACATATACTGGTTTGGCGCGCGCATGATCTCTCGTTCAATCACGCGGTTCATATAGGCTGCTGCCTGCTGCTCGTCATCGATCGGATAATCTTTCAGTTCTGGCTGAATGACCAGTTCATAGCCGCTGCCATCCTCTTTGCGGATCAGCACGACGGTCACCATCGCCGGTTTTGCCATACGGGCCAGCATCCATGTACCGCTGGTGGTGGCGGCCTGGGGGACGGCGAACAGCGGCGCAAACACGCTGCCTTTCGGGCCGTAATCCTGGTCCGGGGCAAACCACACGGCTTCACCCTGTTTAAGGGCCTGGACCATGCCACGTAAATCACGGCGGTTGATCATCGCCTTATTAGAACGCATGCGTCCTTTGGTCTGAACCCATTCCATCAGCTTGTTATTGTGCGGGCGGTACATGGCCATCATCGGCTGGCAGAGGCCCATCGCCCGGCCACCCAGCTCTAGCGACATGAAATGCACGCCAATCACTAAGGCGCCACGGCCCTCGCTCTGCGCAGCCTGAAGATTATGCAGGCCATTAACATTGAACCAGCGCTTAACGCGACGATCTGACCAAAACCATGCCATTCCAGTTTCAATCAACCCCATCCCAAGGGATTCAAAGTTTCCGACGATGCGGTGCTCCAACTGCTCCCGATCCATATCCGGGAAACAGAGTTCCAGGTTACGGCGGGCAATCGAGACGCGGCGCTTCATAAAGCGCATTGAAGTACGCCCCATCCAGCTGCCAAGTCGGTGTAATAACGGATATGGCAGCTGTACCAGCAAAAACAGTACGCTGACGCCAAACCAGGTAAGCCAGTAACGCGGGTGCAGATAGCCCCTCTGGAACTTAGGTGAATGCTTCATAATTACTCGTATAGCGTTAAGGGATGGTGAATCTGTATTGCATTAATGAAATGAATAGCTGCGGTACAGTAACTCAGACACCCAATCAGGACGATGGTTTAACCGGGTTCCGCTACCGGCAAAAACTTTACATTCGTGGGGCGTTACGCACTGCGGTCAGAAAGGTGAGGGCGGCGGGCCTGCGAAGGCATTTCCATTGGCGCTGAGTGTACACAGGTTACAGGCCATCCAGGAAGGGGGTAAGCCGAATAATCTGAGAAGAATTTCAAGAGCGAAAACCGTCAGGTCAGAGTCATTGAATTATCGACAAAAAATGCACTACCAGATTGACTCAATTTCTTCTGCCGAATGGAGCGTTTAAGCAATTTATCAGGCTATTAAAAAAGGCGCTTCCCATGCCGAGGAGCGCCTTTTATCAAACATATCACTGATTAGTATCAGTTCATGCCGTATTTTTTCAGTTTCTTACGCAGTGTTCCGCGGTTGATACCCATCATCAGGGCTGCACGGGTCTGGTTGCCACGGGTGTATTGCATCACCATGTCCAACAGAGGCTGTTCTACTTCAGCCAGTACCAGCTCATACAGGTCATTCACATCCTGACCATTCAGTTGAGCAAAATAGTTCTTCAGTGCCTGCTTGACCGAATCACGCAGTGGCTTTTGGGTCACCTGATCCTGTGAGTTCACGGTAGATACGGTCAGTACGTCAGAATTTACGCGTTGTTCGAACATAGTTCTGTCAGCTCTTTATTTCTAATTACGCAAGATTTTCGAAGTATGCCTCCAACGCCTCCAGCTGTTCGCTGGCATCCTCAATGGCGTTGAATGTGCGCCGAAACTGGTCGTTTGGGGCATGCTCCTGGAGATACCAAGAGACGTGCTTTCGGGCAATACGGTATCCTTTGCGGTGACCATAAAAGTCGTGCAGTTCCCGTAAGTGCTCGATGAGCAAGCGCTTTACTTCAGCCAGTGGCATCGGTGCCAGCAGCTCCCCAGTGTCCAGATAATGCTGGATTTCCCGGAAGATCCACGGTCTTCCCTGAGCCGCGCGTCCTATCATCAGGGCATCAGCCCCCGTATAGTCAAGCACAGCTCTGGCTTTATGCGGGTCAGTAATGTCTCCATTCGCGATAATCGGAATGGATACGTTCTGCTTAACTGTCCGAATGCTGTCGTACTCAGCTTCGCCGTTGAACAAACAGGCGCGTGTGCGTCCATGAATTGTCAGGGCCTGAATACCGCAGCGTTCAGCCAATTGGGCAATCTCTACGCAGTTGCGGTTGTCGCTGTCCCAGCCGGTGCGAATCTTTAACGTTACCGGTACGTCAACTGCATTGACCACCGCCGAGAGGATAGACTTCACCAGCTCAGGGTGCTGCAGCAGTGCCGAACCTGCCATTTTCCGATTCACTTTTTTGGCCGGACATCCCATGTTGATGTCAATGACCTGCGCACCTGATGCTGCATTGATACGCGCGGCTTGTGCCATCTCTTCCGGGTCACAACCTGCAATTTGCACGGTACGAATACCTGGCTCATCACTGTGTACCATACGCAACCGTGATTTATCGCTGGCCCAAACTTCAGGGTTAGACGACAACATCTCGGATACGGTCATTCCAGCGCCCATTGAATAGCAAAGGGTCCTGAACGGCCTGTCGGTGATCCCGGCCATCGGGGCTGCAATCAATCGATTACGAAGCTGGTGATTTCCTATGCGCATGAAAAAAAAGTGACCATAGTGTGTCCGCAAGGCGGCGTATATTACGCATTTTTTCAGGAAGATGAAAGGCCAAACTTTGAACAATCTAACGCTGGTGGTCAATGTCGTGCGTAGCTCAGCCCATGTTGTATATTTTAATTCATATAAAACAATAAATTAAAAAATATGCTGAAATTGTGTACAAAGATTTTTCTTTTTTTGTGACCAATATAACAATATTTTTCACGTCAGATTGGGTGTTATTTGGCACATGTGACGCAAAGAACGCGCTGGCACAGTTCTAATGACCTGTACCAGCGAAATTTTAGTGGCGGATACCGGTAATACGGCACCACTCCTCTTTCTCGGCGACCGGGTCGAGAGTAAAGGTGTCTGCGTAGGCTTCACAGACGCTTTCTGCCTGGCTCGCCAGCACGCCGGAAAGCCCCAAATGACCACCGTTTTTTGGTAACACGCTAATCAGCGGCGCCAGCTCGCGCAGCGGGCCTGCAAGAATATTGGCGACCACCACATCGGCACTCAGGTGGTCCGGCTGCTGGTGGGGCAGGTACAGCGACAGGCGTTCAGACACACCGTTACGTTCAGCGTTGTCACGGCTTGCCTGAATAGCCTGAGGATCGATATCAATGCCAATCGCCTGTGCTGCACCCAGCTTCAGCGCCGCAATGGCCAGAATGCCGGAGCCGCAGCCAAAATCGATTACTGTTTTACCTACCAGGTCCAGGCCATCCAGCCATGCGAGGCAGAGCGCTGTGGTGGGATGGGTGCCGGTGCCAAAGGCGAGCCCCGGATCGAGCATCACATTAACCGCCTCAGGATCGGGCACATCACGCCAGCTTGGGCAGATCCACAGACGCTGACCAAAACGCATTGGGTGGAAATTGTCCATCCACTCACGTTCCCAGTCCTTATCTTCGATCTGCTCGATCTTATGGTGGAAGCCCGATCCCAGCAGCGGATGTTGTTCCAGTCCGGCGATCACGTCCGGCATCTCGGTTTCGGCGTCAAACAGGCCGATCACATCGGTGTCGCCCCACAGGCGGGTTTCGCCCGGCAGCGGTTCGAAAACCGGATTGTCGTGCGTATCCTGGAAGGTCACCGATACCGCGCCGTTTTCAATCAGTGCGTCACCGAGTTCTTCAGCCTGAGCGCCGGTCGTATTAATTTTCATCTGTATCCAGGGCATAGCAATTCTCTTATTCAAACAGGGTGGAGGTCTTCTGCGGTTCAGCGGCAGAGTGACCAAAACGGTTACCGGCAATAAATGCCAGCAGGCTGAGCAGCAGCGCGGGCACAATCGGGTGGAAACCCATCGGTTCAACGTGCAGGCTGGCCAGCAGTGTGTAGCAGGCAGCACCGGTAATCATGCTGCTCAGTGCACCGGCGGCATTCGCCTTTTCCCAGTACAGCCCCAGCACCAGCGGCCAGAGGAACACGGCTTCAAGGCCGCCGAAAGCCAGCAGATTCAGCCAGATAATCATATCGGGTGGATTCCACGCCGCCAGTAGCAGCAGCAGACCCAGCACCAGCGTTACCAGACTGGAGAAGCGTTTAAGCAGGCGCTCGTTCGCCATATGCTCAGGTCGTAGACGCAGGTAGAGATCTTTCACGATCGTTGCCGATGATTGTAGCAGCTGGGCATTGATCGTTGACATGATCGCCGCCATCGGTGCGGCAAGAAAGATCCCGGCAGCCAGCGGCGGTAATACCTGGATCATCAGCGTTGGGATCACCTGGTCGGGGATCGGCAGATCCGGCAGTACTGCACGGCCAAGTGCGCCGGCCAGATGCATACCCAGCATCAGTACGGCGACCACGATAGTGCCGAGGACGATCGCTCTATGTACCGCCTTGCTGTCCTTATAGGAAATACAGCGCACGGCGGTATGTGGCAGGCCAATCACCCCGAAGCAGACCAGGACCGAGAAAGAGGCGAGGAACGTTGGCGTCAGAATATTATCCACACCGGAAGGCGTAATCAGCCGGGGATCGATCGCTTCCAGTTTGGCAACGGCGGTGTGCATACCGCCCGCGGCGTGGATCACCGCATACAGCAGCAAAAACGTTCCCAGCAGCATCACCAGGCCCTGCATCGCATCGTTCAGCACGCTGGCGCGGAAGCCGCCAAAGGCGGTATACAGCGCAATACTGCCGCCGAAGATCAGCAGGCCGATATCGTAAGGGATACCCGCTGCCGTCTCCAGCAGGCGCGCACCGCCGATAAACTGCACCGTCATCGCGCCGATAAAAGCAACCAGCAGACTCAGACTCGCCAGCCACACGAGCAGCGGGCTGCGGTAGCGGGCATACAGCATATCGTTGAGCGTGACGGCATTATAGCGACGGGCAAGAATCGCGAACTTTTTCCCCAGTACGCCCAGCGCCAGCCAGACAGCGGGAACCTGTACCATCGACAGCAGCACCCAGCCGAGGCCGTATTTATAGGCGGCACCCGGGCCACCGATAAACGAGCTGGCGCTGATATAAGTGGTGGTCAGGGTCATCGCCAGCACAAAGCCGCCCATGGAACGGCTGCCGAGGAAATACTCGGTGAGGAAGCTGCCTTCACGGCGCTTGCGCATGGCAAACACCGACAGACCGGCGACCAGCAGTAAATAGCCAATCAGCGGTAAAATAATCTCAAGCTTCACTGTCATCCTCCAGAGGAATATCGCGGAAAACCACGCGAACCATCAGCCAGCAGAGAAATATAAACAGGCCGGGCACCAGCAGGCAGGAGAGCTCAAACCAGTGTGGCAGCCCGGTGATGCCGGGGCGTTCGTCCCACAGCCAGGCCGTCAGCACCCAGCAGGCAAGATAGGCTACAGCCAGCCAGAATGACCAGCGTGCTTCTTTATTCGCCTGTAGAAAACGCGTATCCATCCGTATCTCCTCAGAGTGACGGCAAAGGTTCATTTATGCAGGGATGGCGGAGTTAAGGCTCATGACCCGGCAATACCTTTAGAAGTGACTTACGGGGAAGGAGAATGGGCCTGACGATGCAGGCCCACGAGCAGGCAGGATTACTTCTCTTGCAGGCCGAGTTTTTTCTCCAGGTAGTGGATGTTAGTTCCACCGTGCTGGAAGTTCTCGTCTGACATGATTTTCATCTGCAGTTCGATATTGGTTTTGATCCCGTCAATAATCAGCTCCGCCAGCGCATTTTTCATGCGGGAGATAGCAACATCGCGGGTTTCACCGTAGGTGATCAGCTTACCAATCATTGAATCATAGTACGGCGGCACGCTGTAACCGGCGTAGATATGTGATTCCCAGCGCACGCCAAAACCACCAGGCGCATGGAAGCGGGTGATCTTGCCAGGGCTTGGCAGGAAGGTGTTCGGGTCTTCGGCGTTAATACGGCATTCCACCGCATGGCCGCGAACGGTCACTTCTTCCTGTTTGATGGACAGCGGCTGACCGGCAGCGATACGCAGCTGCTCTTTGATCAGATCCACGCCGGTGATCATTTCAGTAACCGGGTGCTCAACCTGAATACGGGTGTTCATTTCAATGAAGTAGAACTCACCGTTTTCAAACAGGAACTCGAACGTACCCGCACCGCGATAGCCGATATCCACACAGGCTTTGGCGCAACGTTCGCCGATATAGCGACGCAGTTCTTCAGTAATGCCCGGTGCTGGCGCTTCTTCCACCACTTTCTGATGACGACGCTGCATGGAGCAGTCGCGCTCGGCCAGATAGATAGCGTTGCCCTGACCATCGGCCATAACCTGGATTTCAATGTGGCGTGGATTTTCCAGGTACTTTTCCATGTAAACCATGTCGTTGTTGAAAGCCGCTTTGGCTTCCGCTTTCGTCATGGTGATGGATTGCTCCAGATCTTTGTCGCTGCGCACAACGCGCATACCGCGACCGCCGCCGCCGCCGGAGGCTTTGATAATCACCGGATAACCAATGCGTTTTGCAAAGGCACGGTTTTTATCCATGTCCTCGGTCAGTGGACCGTCTGAACCAGGAACGGTAGGCACACCGGCTTTCTTCATCGCGGTGATAGCGGAAACTTTATCGCCCATCAGGCGGATGGTATCCGCTTTTGGTCCGATAAAGATAAAGCCAGAACGCTCAACCTGCTCGGCAAAGTCCGCATTCTCGGACAGGAATCCATAACCAGGATGGATAGCCACCGCACCGGTGATTTCCGCCGCGGAGATCAGCGCCGGAATATTCAGATAGCTTTTTACCGACTGAGCCGGGCCGATGCAGACGGTTTCGTCTGCCAGCAGCACGTGCTTCAGGTCGCGATCCGCAGTGGAGTGCACGGCAACGGTTTTGATGCCCAGCTCTTTACAGGCACGCAGAATACGCAGCGCAATCTCACCACGGTTAGCAATTACAATTTTATCAAGCATGGTTCGCCTCGTTATTCGATGACTACCAGCGGCTCGTCAAATTCAACTGGCTGACCGCTTTCGACCAGGATCGCTTTCACTACGCCGGATTTATCGGCTTCGATCTGGTTCATCATTTTCATCGCTTCAACGATGCACAGAGTGTCGCCGGCGTTAACTTTCTGGCCAATTTCAATGAAGGCTTTCGCATCCGGGCTAGGAGTGCGGTAGAAGGTGCCTACCATTGGAGAGCGCACGATGTGGCCACTGATTTCAGCTGCAGCTGGTGCTTCCATAGCCGGTGCGCTGGCAGGAGCTACGGCGGCGGCCAGAGCGGGCTGTGGCTGCTGCATCATTGGTGCAGCGTAAGCCTGCTGCATCATTGGATAGCCAACGTTAGCCGGGGAACGGCTGATACGAACTGACTCTTCGCCTTCAGAGATTTCCAGTTCAGCGATACCTGATTCTTCAACCAGTTCGATCAGTTTTTTAATCTTACGAATATCCATAAGTGTGGTTCCGTACTCTGTTTAATTAGATGGTGACAGGCGTTTTACCGCTGTCTGTAAAGCCCAGGAATAACCGTCGACGCCAAGTCCACAGATCACGCCGGCAGAAATATCAGAAAGATATGAATGATGGCGAAAAGGCTCACGGGCATGCACATTTGACAGATGAACTTCGATAAACGGGATGCTAACTGCCAGCAGCGCATCACGCAGTGCTACGCTGGTATGGGTGAATGCCGCCGGGTTGATGACGATATAATCGACATTGCCTTTTGCCTCATGTATGCGATCAATCAACGCATGTTCCGCATTGGACTGGAGATGACTCAGGGTAACATTCAGCGCTGCGGCCTGTGCCGTCAGATCGCTGACAATCTCGCCCAGCGTCGTGTGGCCATACTTTTCCGGCTCACGCGTACCCAGCAGATTCAGGTTGGGACCGTTCAAAAGGAGTACATGAAACTTATCCGTCATCTTGCTGCTATCTCCTGCGATAATTGAGGCATCGCACAAAATACATCGCCAAAGCCGGTTTGTCACCTCATTCAGATGAAATTTGATGTCGGCTGGCAAACGAAGTCGGGCATTATAACGATATCAACGCAATTAGCAGCTAAATACTGGTCTTATCAGCGAAGATAATCCACAGCGCCCGTGAAAAAGACGCCGAAGATTTATCCCGTTGTGACAGAGAACACGCTAACTGCGGGGGCAGAACCGGTTACCACGGCCACCACTTGCGGAATGTTTTATAACGGAATGCCAGCAGGATCGCGGCAAGTAACGCATAAATCCACGGCTGTGGCGAAAGCACTTTCACCGACCAAAGATAGTGAATGGCTGCCAGAATTGCCACCAGGTAGACGGTGTAATGCAGCGTTTGCCAGCGTTTTCCTAATCGACGCTGGGCTTTCTGGAAGGAGGTAGCGGCCAGCAGCAGCAGGATAACCCAGCTGATCAAGCCGAAGGTCAGATACGGTCGGTAAATCAACTCTGAACCCAGCAGGCCAATATTGTCGATCCCCAGTTCGAGCAGCGAATAGCTGACCAGGTGCAGGGTCGCCCAGGCAAAGCACCAGAGCCCCAGCAATCGGCGTACGCGGATCAACAGGGGCTGTTTTCCATAGCGAGCAACAGGTGTGACGGCCAGGCTGGCCAGCAGAAACTTCAGCGCCATTCTGCCTGTAAAATGCTGGATATCCTTCGCCGGATCGGCGCTGAACCAGCCCTGGTCAATAGAGAGCAGCAGCCAGAGGAACGGCAGGAAGCCGGCCAGATGCAGCAGAATCTTCAGGACGGTTATTTGTTTCGCATTCAGGCGCATCACTTAAAAATTTTCCCGTAAATCAAGGCCACGGTAGAGCGAAGCCACCTGTTCAGCATAACCGTTATACAACAGCGTCGGCTGCCGCTTAACATCAAGAATACCGCCTGAGCCAATCACGCGCTCGCTGGCCTGCGACCAGCGTGGGTGATCGACGTGTGGATTCACGTTGGCATAGAACCCGTATTCGTTGGGTGCGAGCTGGTTCCAGGTTGTGGGCGGCATATCTTTGACCAGACTGATTTTTACGATGGATTTAATCCCTTTAAAGCCGTACTTCCAGGGGACGGTCAAACGGATCGGCGCGCCGTTTTGCGGCGGCAGCGCTTTGCCATAAACGCCGGTGGTCAGCAGAGTCAGTGGATGCATGGCTTCATCCAGCCGTAATCCTTCTACATAGGGATAATCCAGCCCGCCGCCGATAAAACGATCCTGCTGACCGGGCATTTCATCCGGGGCATAGACCGTCTGGAAGGCGACATAGCGTGCATTGCTGGTGGGCTCAGCGGCTTTTAGCAATTTACCCAGTTCGAAGCCAATCCACGGCACCACCATGGACCAGGCCTCAACGCAGCGCATGCGGTAGATTCGCTGCTCCAGTGGAAAGCGCTTAAAGATATCATCCATATCTAAAGTCAGCGGTTTTGCCACTTCACCGTCGATGGTAATTTTCCAGTCGGTGGTTTTTAGCGTGCCCGCATTGGCGGCAGGATCGGCTTTATCCAGCCCGAATTCGTAGAAGTTATTGTAGCCGGTGACCTTATCTTCTGGTGTTAGCGGTAAATCGGCCTGGTACTGTGCGGGTTTACTGAATTCCAGTGCCTTACCCGGCATCGCTTTTGGGCGATCGTTGCCTTTAAACCATGAAAGCACATCGGCTCTGGCAGCACCGGGTAGGGTGAAAGCCGCAGCCCCAAGTCCTAAGGTTTTTAACAGCGTGCGCCGGCGGGTATTAAACACGCTCTCCGGCGTGACGTCGTTTTCAGACAGTGTGTTTACGGTTTTCATGGGGAATTCTCGACAAAGACTGTGGATATTAGAGCATGGCCTGGCGAAGAAGTTTCAGCGAGCATTCAGGTGAAATGGAGCATTTGCGGTTAAATCAGCCCCGGAAAATAAACCGGGGCGAAAGGATTAGCGAACCCGTACCAGCGTCCGGCCGGTTATCTGATTATTTAACAATCTTTCTGCGGCCTCAGGGGCCTGTGACAGCGAAATCTCCGTAGTGGCCTGTTGATAGAACGAGGCAGGCAAAACCTTGACCAGGCGTTTCCAGGCGGCAATACGTCGTGCGGTCGGGGCTATCACTGAATCGACCCCCTGCAGGCGCACATTACGTAAAATAAACGGCATTACGCTGGTGGGTAGATCGAAGCCACCGGCAAGGCCGCAGGCGGCTACCACGCCGCCCCAGGAGGTTTGCGCCAGTACGCTGGCCAGCACCTGACCACCTGCGGCATCGATTGCCCCTGCCCAGCGCTGTTTTTCCAGCGGGCGGGAGGCTTCGCTGAACTCACTGCGTGGCAATATGTGGGTGGCGCCCAGCTGTTGTAAATAGTCGTGGGTAGATTCACGCCCGCTGACGGCAGTCACTCGGTAACCCAGCGCGTGCAGCAGTGCAATTGCCGTGCTGCCCACGCCGCCGCTGGCTGCGGTTACCAGTACTTCTCCGCTTTCCGGAGTCACTCCACCTTCTTCAAGCGCCATGACACAAAGCATGGCAGTCAGCCCGGCGGTGCCGATAATCATTGCCTGGCGAGCCTCCAGGCCTTCAGGTAGCGCGACCAGCCAGTCCGCTTTCACCCGCGCCTGTTCAGCCAGTCCGCCCCAGTGGTTCTCGCCAACGCCCCAGCCGGTGAGTACCACCGACTGGCCGCTGTGAAAGCGTGGATCGCTACTGGTGTGTACTTTTCCGGCAAAATCAATGCCGGGAACCATCGGGAACTGGCGAATAATCTTTCCCTTACCGGTAATCGCCAGCGCATCCTTATAGTTAATGCCTGACCACTCAATATCCACGGTAACGTCGCCGGGAGGAAGATCGCTGCTGTCAACCTGCCGGATGGAGGCCAGTGTCTTGCCGTCTGCCTGTTCGAGAACCAGTGCCTGCATGTGAATCTCCTGAAATCGCGTGTTCAATGAAAAAAGTACCTGGTACGACTATACTCGCAGAAACCTCTGATTATCTGACACCAGACAAGCAAACGGCATCCGGGTTATGGTATTTTTCCATTCCGTGTTACTCAGGCTAAGGGTGCCTGCTTTCCACCCGCCATTAATCTACGAGCGTACATTACCGTTAATGGCGTATCTGTCACCGCAGTTGAATGGGCACAAGGATGCGATTAACCACCAAACTCTCTGCGATTACCACACTGCTCTGCACATTAGGAATGTTGCTAATGCTGGTGGGCTGCGTGCTGAGCTTCTTCTATATTAGCAACCAGAGAGCAGAATTTCGGGTTGAACGGATGGCTGACGATGTCGATCTCGCCTTGTTAACCCAGTCCCCACAGCAGATCTCTCCCTCGCTCCATCAGGTCATGAACCCCTTACAGATTGAGCGCATTGAGCTGAATGACGGCAACAACACCCTGTTGCAGGTCACCCGCCATCAGCAGTCACTGCTTGATGATGAACCGAACCGCTTTCGTCAGACCGATATTCATCTTCGCCAGCATCCCCATTTAACTCTGCGCATTATGTGGATCGATCCGACCAAAACTTGGTTCAGCTCGATGATTGGCGCCTCAACGCTATTGGCTATCGTTGCGGTTGTGGCGATCATGACATTTTTGCTGGTGCAGGCCCACCGCTGGCTTTACCGGCAGTTGAAAGGCCTGGAAAAGCTGGAGGTGCGTGCAGAAGCCATCATCAAAGGTGAGCGCGCCAGCGTACGTCCGGGGTCGATACATGAATGGCCGGCAAAAGCGAGTAGCGCAATTGATTTGCTGCTGGCGGATCTGAAAGAGGCGGGAGAGCAGCATTACCGCGTCGACACGCTGATCCGCACCTTCGCCGCTCAGGACCCGCGCACCGGGTTAAATAATCGCCTGTTCTTTGATAATCAATTGACCACGTTACTGGAAGATCCTGAGGCGGTTGGCACGCACGGAATGGTAATGATGATCCGCCTGCCGGATTTTGACACGCTGCGCGAGCGCTGGGGGCATACCGAGGTTCAGGACTATCTGTTTGCGCTGGTCAATCTGCTGTCGACCTTCGTTTTACGCTACCCCGGCGCGCTGCTGGCGCGTTACTTCCGCAGCGACTTTGCTGTGCTGTTGCCGCACCGCAGCATCAAAGATGCCGATGGTATTGCATCGCAGCTGATTAAGGCGGTGGATACGCTGCCGCCAACGCGCATGCTGGACCGGGACGATATGATCCATATCGGTATCAGCGGCTGGCGCAGCGGGCAGACTACGCAGCAGGTAATGGAAAATGCCGAACTGGCCACTCGTCAGGCAACGTTACAAGGTGGAAACGGCTGGTCGGTCGGTGAAGGTGCACTTCAGGATCTGGGGCGGGGCAGCGTGAAATGGCGCACGCTACTGGAAAATACCGTTAATCGTGGCGGCCCTCGCCTGTATCAGAAACCGGCGGTGACCAGCGAAGGCAAAGTTCATCACCGTGAGATGATGCCGCGCATATTTGACGGCGAAAAAGAGCTGCTGGCGGCGGAATACCTGCCTCTGGCGCAGCAGCTTGGACTGGCAGAGCGCTACGACCGCCAGATGGTGACGCGGATTTTGACGCTGGTCGACCTGTGGCCCGAAGAAACGCTGGCGATTCCCCTGACTCTGGACTCCCTGCTGCAGCGCAGTTTCCTCAACTGGCTGCGCGATAGTTTGCTGCAATGCACTAAATCACAAAGAAAACGTATTTTATTTGAACTTGCAGAAGCGGATGTGTGTCAACACTTCAACCGGTTAGACCCGGTGTTTCGTTTGATCTATGGTTTTGGCTGCCGCGTGGCCATCAATCAGGCAGGGTTAACCGTGGTTAGCACTGCTTATATACGGCAGTTTCAGGTGGAGCTGATTAAGCTGCACCCGGGGCTGGTGCGTAATATCGAGCGGCGTACGGAAAATCAGCTGTTTGTACAGAGCCTGATTGAGAGCTGCAAGCACACATCAACACGGGTTTTTGCCGCCGGAGTGCGTTTTAAAGAGGAGTGGCAAACTCTGGTTGAGCTGGGCGTTACCGGTGGTCAGGGGGACTTTTTTGCATCCTCTCAGCCGGTCAACAGCAACGTGAAAAAATATTCGCAAAGATATCGAGTTTAGCCTGCCGTTAGCCGGGTTTTCACGTAGAATAGCCGCGCGGTGTGGTTCGAAGCGGCTTCCTTGCCAGCCGAAGCGAAACTAAAATGTTAAATATTATGTATGTTATGTCCGCTTTATCCGTCTAAACCCCAGGGCAGGATGCCGCGTTATCAGCATTTTTTGCAGAAGATGCTGCTGAAGGTTGTGACACCGGCGCGAGATAGCATGATTTTTCACCGAAGTAGACTGTTTTTGCGCCTTGTCGCTGCTTCGTGTGGTTGGTAAAGTAAGCGGATTTTATTTTCCGCCCCCAGCTTGCAGGATTATCCTTTAGTATGTTTAAAAAATTTCGTGGCATGTTTTCCAACGACTTGTCCATCGACCTGGGTACCGCCAATACCCTGATCTACGTGAAAGGACAGGGCATTGTTCTTAATGAGCCCTCCGTCGTTGCTATTCGTCAGGATCGTGCCGGTTCTCCTAAGAGCGTGGCGGCAGTAGGTCATGACGCAAAACAAATGCTGGGCCGTACGCCTGGCAATATCGCGGCTATTCGTCCAATGAAAGACGGCGTTATTGCTGACTTCTTCGTGACCGAAAAAATGCTGCAACACTTTATTAAACAGGTACACAGCAACAGCTTTATGCGCCCAAGCCCGCGCGTGCTGGTGTGTGTGCCTGTGGGCGCAACGCAGGTTGAACGCCGTGCTATCCGTGAATCTGCCCAGGGGGCAGGTGCGCGTGAAGTGTTCCTGATTGAGGAACCGATGGCCGCGGCAATCGGTGCTGGCCTGCCGGTATCTGAAGCGACCGGTTCGATGGTGGTGGATATCGGTGGCGGTACAACAGAAGTTGCCGTGATTTCCCTCAACGGCGTGGTTTATTCCTCTTCCGTACGTATTGGTGGTGACCGCTTCGATGAAGCCATCATTAATTATGTGCGTCGTAACTACGGTTCACTGATCGGTGAAGCAACCGCGGAACGCATCAAGCACGGTATCGGCTCGGCGTACCCGGGTGATGAAGTGCATGAAATGGAAGTCCGTGGCCGTAACCTGGCTGAAGGGGTTCCACGTGGTTTCACGCTGAACTCAAACGAGATCCTGGAAGCGCTGCAGGAGCCTTTGACCGGTATCGTGAGCGCCGTTATGGTCGCACTGGAACAGTGCCCGCCAGAGCTGGCATCTGACATCTCCGAACGCGGCATGGTACTGACCGGTGGTGGTGCGCTGCTGCGTAACCTGGACCGCCTGCTTATGGAAGAGACCGGCATTCCGGTAGTCGTTGCAGAAGATCCGCTGACCTGCGTAGCACGCGGTGGTGGTAAAGCGTTGGAAATGATTGACATGCACGGCGGCGATTTGTTCAGCGAAGAATAATTTGCCTGAAGGGAGTGGCGGGGCGCTGCCCGCACTCCTTTTTCATGTTGTCGAGGAAAACGCCGATTTTATGAAGCCGATGTTCAGCAGGGGGCCTTCCCTGCAGTTACGCTTATTTTTAGCGGTTATAGTGGCAATAGGCGTTATTGTTGCCGATAGTCGTATGGGGGCTTTCACCCAAATACGCACCTATATGGATACCGCCGTTAGTCCATTCTACTTTCTGGCCAATGGGCCGCGTCAAATTCTGGACGATGTTTCTGAAACATTGGCCTCCCGCCAGCAGGTCGAGCTGGAAAACAAAGCCTTACGTCGTGAACTGATCCTGAAGAACAGCGAACTGCTGATGCTGGGACAATTCAAACAGGAAAATGCCCGCCTGCGCGAACTGCTGGGTTCGCCGCTGCGTCAGGATGAACACAAGATGGTGACCCAGGTCATCTCTACTGGCAGCGATCCTTATACCGATCAGGTAGTGATTGATAAAGGCAGCGTAAACGGTGTTTACGAAGGGCAGCCTGTTATCAGCGATAAGGGCGTCGTCGGACAGGTGGTTGCCGTCGGTAAAATCACCAGCCGCGTGCTGCTGATTTGCGATGCTTCCCATGCACTGCCGATCCAGGTGCTGCGCAACGATATCCGCGTGATCGCGGCGGGCAACGGCTGCACGGAAGATTTGCAGCTTGAGCATCTGCCGGGCAATACCGATATTCGTGTGGGTGACGTGCTTGTAACGTCGGGACTCGGTGGGCGTTTCCCTGAAGGCTATCCTGTCGGCGTTGTGTCGTCGGTGAAAGTGGATACGCAGCGTGCCTATACGGTGATTCAGGCTCGCCCAACCGCCGGACTGCAGCGTCTGCGCTATCTGCTGCTGCTGTGGGGGGCCGATCGTAACGGCACTATGCCAATGGCGCCTGATGAAGTTCACCGCGTGGCAAACGAACGTCTGATGCAGATGATGCCTCAGGTACTGCCGCCGGTAAGCGAGATGGGGCCTCCGGCTCCGCCTGCTGTTAGTGACAGTGGTAGCACCGCGCCCGGCACGGCTGCCGTGACGGAACCCGCGCCAGCTCAGGCTGCGCCGGTTCGCCGCCAGTCACCGGTGCGTGGAGGTCAGCCTTGAGTAGCTATCGCAGTCATGGCCGCTGGGTCATCTGGCTCTCATTCCTCGTTGCGTTGGTATTGCAAATCATGCCCTGGCCGGAACAGATTTATATGTTCCGGCCATCCTGGCTGCTGCTGATCTTGATTTACTGGGTGCTGGCGCTGCCGCATCGGGTAAATGTCGGTACGGGATTCGTGATGGGATCTATAATGGACCTCATCTCTGGTTCAACGCTGGGCGTACGTGCGCTGGCATTGAGCATTATCGCGTATCTGGTGGCGTTTAAATTCCAGCTGTTCCGCAATCTGGCGCTGTGGCAGCAGGCACTGATGGTGATGGTGCTGTCGCTAGCGATGGATGTGATCGTCTTCTGGGCCGAATTCCTGGTGATCAACGTTTCGTTCAGACCAGAGATTTTCTGGAGCAGCGTCATCGACGGCATCCTCTGGCCCTGGTTGTTCTTACTGATGAGAAAAATTCGCCGCCAGTTTGCCGTACAATAAAGGACAATTATGGTATCCCTGTATCTGGCTTCTGGTTCTCCCCGTCGTCGTGAACTACTGACTCAGCTCGGTTTATCATTTGAGCGCATCTCTACTGAGGTAGAAGAGCAGCGCCGCGATGGTGAACAGGCCGAACACTACGTCCGTCGGCTGGCGCTGGAAAAAGCGCAGGCCGGCGTGGCCGTTGCCCGCCAGGATCTGCCCGTACTTGGGGCCGATACCATAGTCGTATTACATAATGAAGTGCTGGAAAAACCAGCCGATAAAGATGCCGCAGCCGCGATGCTGGCAAAGCTCTCCGGCCAGACCCATCAGGTGATGACTGCCGTAGCGTTTGCCGACAGCCAGCGGTCGCTTGATTGCCTTGTTGTCACCGATGTGACGTTTCGCTCACTGACACCAGATGATATCAGGAACTATATCGCCAGCGGCGAGCCGATGGACAAAGCCGGTGCGTATGGTATTCAGGGACTGGGTGGAAACTTTGTCAGAAAAATTAACGGAAGTTATTACGCAGTGGTGGGATTACCTCTGGTTGAAACAGCCGAGCTGTTCAGCAGCTTCCTGGCGCTGCGTGAAGTGAGAGGACAAGATGACAGCTGAACTGCTGGTTAATATTACGCCGTCGGAAACCCGCGTTGCCTACATCGACGGCGGCATTTTGCAGGAAATTCATATCGAGCGCGAAGCGCGCCGCGGCATCGTCGGTAATATTTATAAAGGCCGCGTCAGCCGGGTACTGCCTGGGATGCAGGCGGCGTTTGTGGATATCGGTCTGGAGAAAGCCGCTTTTCTTCATGCTTCAGACATCATGCCGCACACCGAATGCGTCGCGGGCGATGAACAGAAAAACTTCTCGGTGCGGGATATCTCCGAGCTGGTTCGTCAGGGGCAGGATCTGATGGTGCAGGTGGTGAAAGATCCGCTGGGCACCAAAGGCGCGCGTCTGACCACCGACATTACGCTGCCATCACGCTATCTGGTGTTTATGCCGGGAGCCTCCCACGTCGGCGTTTCACAGCGCATTGACAGCGAAGCCGAACGCGACCGCCTGAAAGCGGTGGTCTCCGGCTACTGTGATGAGCTGGGCGGCTATATTATCCGCACCGCGGCGGAAGGCGTGGGTGAAGAAGAGCTGGCCTCGGATGCTGCGTTTCTCAAGCGCCTGTGGACCAAAGTGATTGAGCGTAAGAAGCGCAATCAAACCCGCTACCGTCTGTACGGCGAGGTGGCGCTTTCACAGCGTATTCTGCGTGACTTTGCCGGCGCGGCGCTGGATCGCATTCGTATCGACTCACGTCAGACTTTCGAGCACCTGGTGGAATTCACCAGTGAGTACATCCCGGAAATGACCGCGAAGCTGGAGCTGTATACCGGCAAGCAGCCGATATTCGATCTGTTCGACGTGGAAAATGAAATTCAGCGCTCGCTGGACCGTAAGGTTGAGCTGAAATCCGGTGGTTACCTGATTATCGATCAGACCGAAGCGATGACCACCATCGACATCAATACCGGTGCGTTCGTTGGCCATCGTAATCTTGAAGAAACCATCTTCAATACGAATATCGAAGCCACACAGGCCATCGCCCGGCAGCTGCGGCTGCGTAATCTCGGCGGTATTATTATTATCGACTTTATCGATATGAGTAATGAAGACCACCGCCGCCGGGTGCTGCACTCGTTGGAGCAGGCGCTGAGCAAAGATCGGGTGAAGACCGGCATTAACGGTTTCTCTCAGCTTGGGCTGGTGGAAATGACGCGCAAGCGCACCCGCGAAAGTATTGAGCACGTGCTGTGTCAGGACTGCCCGGTGTGTAAAGGCCGCGGCACGCTGAAAACGGTAGAAACCGTGTGCTATGAAATTATGCGTGAGATCGTTCGTGTGCATCATGCCTATGACTCCGATCGCTTCCTTGTCTACGCTTCCCCGGCGGTCGGTGAGGCGCTGAAAAGCGATGAATCGCATGCGCTGGCAGAAGTGGAAATCTTCGTCGGCAAGCAGGTTAAAGTACAGATTGAGCCGCTCTATACGCAGGAACAGTTTGACGTAGTGATGATGTAGAGTAAAAACTGTTACCCCGGAACGAAACAAGGAGAGGCATGTGAGGCAACTGCCGAGGATTTTGCTACTGACTGGCGCAACGTTAGTTGTGGTTATTGCGCTGCTGGTCAGTGGCTTACGCCTGGTGATGCCGCATATGAATACCTGGCGCGAGCCGATTCTTGAGCGCGTATCGGCCGCGGCAGGCGGTAAGGTAACGGCCAGTTCGCTGTCTGGAAATTGGGAATCTTTCGGTCCGCGCCTGGAAATTAAGGATATTCAGGCGGCGCTGTCTGACGGCGGCAGCGTCAGTATTCAGCGCGTCACGCTGGCACTGGATGTCTGGCAGTCACTGCTGCATCTGCGCTGGCAGTTTCGCGATCTGACCTTCTGGCAGCTTAATCTGGTCACCAACACCCCGCTAACCGGCGGCGGCGGTCAAACCGATTTACAGGCCGATCGCCTCAACAACCTGTTCCTGCGGCAGTTCGATCACTTCGACCTGCGCGACAGTGAAATCAGCTTCGTTACCCCTTCCGGCCAACGTGCCCAACTGGCAATTCCTCAGCTCACCTGGCTTAACGAAAGTAACCGCCACCGGGCCGAGGGGCTGGTCAGCCTTTCCAGCTTTACCGGCCAGCACGGCGAGGTGCAGGTTCGCCTCGATCTGAGTGACAGCAACGGTTATCTCGATACCGGCCGCGTATGGATGCAGGCCGATGATGTGGATGTGAAGCCGTGGCTGGGGCAGTGGATGCGCGATAATACCAGCCTGGAAAGCGCAAAATTCAGCCTTGCCGCATGGATGGAAGTGAAAAACGGTGAGGTCTGGGGTGGCGATGTCTGGCTGAAGCGAGGCGGAGCAAAGTGGGAGGGTTCCGATCGGCCGCACCACCTGCGCGTGGATAACCTGACTGCGCATATCAGCCGCTTTAACCGTGGCTGGCTGCTTAACATCCCGCAAACGCGCTTTATCACCGACGACAATCCGTGGCCAAAGGGTCAGCTTTCCATGCTCTGGCTGCCGCAAAGCAGCGACCTGCCGGGGCCGGATAAGCAGGCGGAACTGCGCGTGCGCGCCACGCATCTGGATTTAGGTTCGCTTGACCCGCTGGTTCCGCTGTTTGCCAAACTGTCGCCGGAACTGCTGGAAAACTGGCGCGCGCTGCAGCCGCGCGGTGAGATACAGTCGCTGGCCGCCGATGTGCCGCTGAACCAGCCCGAATTGACCCGTTTCCAGGCACGCTGGCAAAACCTCAGCTGGCAGCAGTGGAAGCTGCTGCCGGGCATGGAGCACCTTAACGGTTCGCTTTCCGGCAGCGCGGCGGACGGTCAGCTGGCGTTTGCCGTACAGCAGGCGACAATGCCCTACGGCGATATGTTCCGCGCTCCGCTGGAAATCAGCCGGGCTTCCGGTGCGCTGAACTGGCAGCATAATGCCGACGGACTGACGCTGTCCGGCGAGCAGCTTGACGTACAGGCCCGTTCGCTCTGGTCCCGCGGTGATTTCCATTACCAACAGCAGAAAGGTCAGTCCCCGCGCCTGGACATCCTGGCCGGTATCAAGCTGACGGATGCCGCCGATGCCTGGCGCTACTTCCCTGAACCGCTGATGGGCACGTCACTGACCAACTACCTCAGCGGCGCGCTAAAAGGCGGGCAGGTGGATAACGCCACGCTGATCTTCGCCGGGGACCCGCATCAGTTCCCGTTTAAACACAACGAAGGCATGTTTGAAGTGGCGGTACCGCTGCGAAAAGCTACCTACGAATTCGAACCCGGCTGGCCACTGCTGGAAAACCTGGCGATCGATCTCGATTTTGTGAATAACGGCCTGTGGATGAAGGCGGAAGAAACAAAGCTGGGTGAGGTGCAGGGGCGTAACATCTCGGCGGTCATTCCTGATTATCTGGAAGAGAAACTGCTGATTGACGGTGAAATCAGCGGCGGCGGTGACCAGGTTCGCGACTATTTCAACGATTCGCCGTTAAAGTCATCGTTGGGTGCCGCGCTTGATGAACTGCAGGTTGGCGGAAATGTGAGTGGTAACTTACATATTGATATCCCGCTGGATGGCCAGCAGGTGCGCGCGACCGGCGACGTTAACTTCAGAAACAACTCGCTGCACATTAAACCGCTGGAAACCACCTTTGAGCAGCTTAGCGGGCGGCTCACCTATGATAACGGCGACTTGAAAAGCGATCAGATGCACGCCCGCTGGTTCGGTCAGCCGCTGGCGGTCAGCTTTAACACGCTGGAAGGCGAGAAAGACTATCAAATTGGCGTGGATCTGCAGGCCGACTGGCAGCCAGGCGAGGTCAATGCGATACCGGGATCGGTAAGGTCGCAGCTGGCGGGGAATCTGCCATGGCAGGGCAAAGTTCAAATCACGCTACCGCATGGCGGCGGTGCAAATTATCAGGTTGATATTGACAGCGACCTGAGAAATGTAAGCAGTCACTTACCTGCACCGTTGGATCTCAGCAAGCCTGCAAATACGCCAGTCAAACTGGTTGCTAAAGGTAATCTCAATAGCTTCGAGCTTAGCGGTTCAGTCGGCAGCAGCCATCGTTTTAACAGCCGCTGGCTGCTGGGCAAACAGCTGCGCATCGATCGCGGTATTTGGGAGAACGATGCCAAACGCACGCCGCCGCTGCCGGAGACTCAGGGCATGGTACTGAATCTGCCCCCGCTTGACGGTAGCGCATGGATGGGGCTTATGGCCGCTGCCGGTTCGGAGAGTGGAAAAGCGGGCAGCAGCGCGTTACCGGGCGATATCCGGCTGCATACGCCCGCTCTGACGCTGGCGGGGCAGCGATGGCAGGATCTCAACGTTACGCTAAGTCAGGATGTTGCTGGCGACACGACGGTCGCGGCGAAGGGGAAAGAAGTGGAGGGGACGCTGATGATGAAGCGCTCGGCCCCCTGGATCGCTCAGCTCAAATATCTCTATTACAACCCGCAGTGGCAGACCTCGGGCGGCGGTGCTCCGCTGCCAGCTGATACCTCCAGCATCGACTTCAGCCGCTGGCCAGCACTGAATCTGAACTGCGCCGAGTGCTGGCTGCGCGGGCAAAAATTTGGCCGCATGCAGGCTTCTCTGACGCCGACGGGCGACACGCTGAAGCTGGAAAACGGGCTGATTGACAGCGGTAATGCACGCCTGACGGTTAACGGTGAGTGGGTAAATCGTCCGGATGGTCAGCGCACTTCATTGAAAGGTGTCCTGAGCGGCAAAAAAATCAACGAGGCGACCAACTGGTTCGGCATTAGCAGCCCGCTGCGCGATGCGCCGTTTAACGTCGACTACGATCTGCACTGGCGTTCTGCGCCGTGGCAGCCTTCGGAAGAAACGTTGAGCGGGGTGCTGAAATCGCACCTTGGCGCGGGGCAGATTACCGACGTCTCAACCGGGCGTGCCGGTCAGCTGCTGCGCCTCGTCAGTTTCGATGCGCTGATCCGCAAGCTGCGTTTTGATTTCAGCGACACCTTTGGTCAGGGCTTCTGGTTTGATTCGATTAACGGCACCGCCTGGATAGAAAATGGCGTGATGCACACGGATAACCTGCTGGTGGATGGGCTGGAAGCGGACATTGCCATGAAGGGCAAAATGGATCTCGTAAGACGGCAGATTGATATGGAAGCGGTGGTCGCGCCGGAGATTTCTACAACGGTCGGGGTTGGCGTGGCCTTTGTCGTTAACCCGGTTGTGGGGGCTGCCGTGTTTGCCGCCAGCAAGGTGCTGGGGCCGCTGTGGAATAAAATTTCAGTACTGCGCTATCACATCACCGGGCCAATTGATAAGCCTGAAATCAATGAGGTACTGCGCAAGCCGCGAGAAAACGACGATAAGTGAATTTGACGTGGCTATGGAATTGCCTCACGCTGTAAACATAGCGAACCTAAATGAATATTGAGGGCCAGTCGCATCTGGCTCATCCATACTGAGTGAGAATTCATGAGTCTGAATTTGGTGAGTGAGCAGCTACTGGCTGCCAATAATATTAGTCATAACGATCTGTTTGCCATTCTCGGCCAGCTCTCCGAGCGCAAGCTGGATTACGCCGACCTCTATTTCCAGTCCAGCTATCATGAATCCTGGGTGCTGGAAGACCGCATCATTAAAGATGGCTCCTACAATATCGATCAGGGTGTGGGCGTGCGCGCGGTAAGCGGCGAGAAAACCGGCTTTGCCTATGCCGATCAGATCACCTTGAATGCGCTGCACCAGAGCGCAACGGCGGCCAGAAGCATCGTGCGTGAACAGGGCAACGGTCAGTCGCACACCCTGGGCGCGGTGCTGCATCGCCCGCTGTATCCGGCGCTCGATCCGCTGCAAAGCCTGACCCGCGAAGAAAAAATTGCCCTGCTGCACCGTGTTGACAGTACCGCGCGCGCAGCAGATAAGCGCGTTCAGGAAGTTTCAGCCAGCCTGACCGGTGTCTACGAACTGGTGCTGGTGGCGGCCACGGATGGAACGCTGGCGGCGGATGTCCGTCCGCTGGTTCGTCTGTCCGTCAGCGTACAGGTTGAGGATAACGGCAAGCGCGAACGTGGTTCCAGCGGCGGCGGTGGTCGTCATGGTTATGAGTTCTTCCTGGCGAATGAAGACGGTGAAGTTCGTGCCGACGCCTGGGCGCGTGAGGCGGTCCGTATGGCGCTGGTTAATCTGAACGCCGTAGCGGCCCCGGCAGGCTCCGTACCGGTGGTACTGGGCGCAGGCTGGCCGGGCGTGCTGCTGCATGAAGCGGTGGGTCACGGCCTGGAAGGCGACTTCAACCGTCGTGGTACTTCGGTATTCAGCGGTCAGATGGGGGAGCTGGTGGCTTCCGAACTCTGTACCGTAGTGGATGACGGCACCATTGAAGGGCTGCGTGGTTCGCTGGCCGTTGATGATGAAGGTGTTCCGGGACAGTACAACGTACTGATTGAAAACGGTATTCTGAAAGGCTACATGCAGGATAAGCTCAATGCGCGCCTGATGGGCGTTAAGCCAACCGGTAACGGCCGCCGTGAGTCCTATGCGCACCTGCCGATGCCACGAATGACCAACACCTATATGCTGGCCGGTAAATCGACGCCGTCAGACATTATTGCCAGCGTTGAATATGGTCTGTACGCGCCGAACTTCGGCGGCGGTCAGGTGGATATCACCTCCGGTAAGTTTGTGTTCTCCACGTCGGAAGCCTATCTGATTGAGAACGGCAAAGTGACCAAGCCGGTGAAGGGCGCAACCCTGATCGGTTCCGGCATTGAGGCAATGCAGCAGATTTCGATGGTCGGTAACGATCTGGCGCTGGATAAAGGCGTTGGCGTCTGCGGTAAAGAAGGGCAGAGTCTGCCGGTTGGCGTCGGCCAGCCAACGCTGAAGCTGGATAAAATCACGGTAGGTGGCACGGCGTAACTCAACGCCGGTTTTCTCGCAACGTTCTGTTATTTAATTCGGGCGATCGCACAGGCGGCCGCCCGATTTTTTATGTCTTGCTATACCTTACGAAATTCCCGGTAGATCTCATCCACCTTATCGAAGTAACTGATAAGGTAGTTAATACACACCTGAACTTTCAGCGGCAGCTTGTCTTTTTGCGTATAAAGCGCATAGACCGGGCGTGGCATCGAATGATAGTGGGTAAACAGGATCTCTACCTCACCGGCATTAATCTCTTCAATCACCCACATCAGCGGTACGTAGGCGATACCGGTCCCGGCTTTCAGCCAGCGAATTAACGTCTGAGCATCATTGGTGGCAAAACGCCCCTGCGGCGATAAGCGAACGGACTTGCCTTCCGGCGAAGTCAGTTCAAAGTCGTTGTCTGTCCGCACGCTGTATTCAAGCCAGGAAAAGTTACTGATATCCCCTGGATTTTCCGGCGTACCGTGCTGTGCCAGATAGCTTTTTGCTGCACAGACCACCATCGGCATCGATCCCAGACGTTTGGAAAACAGTCCGGAATCCTGAAGAGCACCCACACGCAGGACCAGATCCAGACCATCGGCGATCAGGTCAGGGGCCGGAATACCGGTGACCAGATTAATTGTCAGGCCGGGATATTCTTTCAGCATCTCCACCGTCATCGGGGCCAGCAGGTTTTGCGACATGGTGGAAGAGCTGCCGATGCGCAGCGTACCGATAGGCGTATTATTAAATGCCCACAGCTGTTCATGAACCTGCTGAACTTCCGATAGCATTCTCCGGCAGCCCTGAAAATAGATCTTCCCTGCTTCGGTCAGGCCGATGCTGCGCGTGCTGCGATTAAGTAATTTAACCTGCAGCTCATCTTCCAGCCGGGCGACGATCTGGCTGACCGCCGAGACGCTAAGCTGTAGCTGCTGCGCCGCAGCGGTAAATGAACCTAACTCCACCACTTTGGCGAAAACGGACATGCCTTTGAGTCTTTCCATTATTAACCCTGGCTTAAAAGTGATTTACATCACATTTGGTAGAAAACTTATAGTCAAGCGCGTTACTATAGCAGCGCCGGACTACCGTTCTGAAGTCCTACTCCCTATTTTAAAGCTCACTTTATAAGCTACTATTTTGTGAGTATCGGTTGTGATCCCGGCCCGACTTCGTGGCCATCATCAGCCTGAACTTTAAACTGCCCTGAAACAGGTGGGAGTTCGTTATTGCGTCTTCGTATTCCGGCACTGTTTTTACAAGGATAAGAGATGAGTGTGCTTCCTGTTATCGTGGTTTTCGGGCTTTCTTTTCCGCCCATTTTCTTTGAAATCGTCGTGTCATTGATGCTGTTCTGGCTGGTTCGTCGCCTGCTTATGCCGACCGGACTCTATGACAGGGTCTGGCATCCAGCGCTGTTTAATACCGCGCTTTACTGCTGTCTGTTCTACCTTGTATCCCGCTTGTTCGTCTGAGGTCATCGTGAAAGCACTAATAAGAAAAATTTCCCGGTTCGCCATTACCCTGATTTTGGTGGCGATTGCGGTGGTTCTGATTTTCCGCGTTTGGGTGTTTTACACCGAATCCCCGTGGACCCGCGATGCGAAGTTCACCGCTGATGTGGTCGCGATTGCACCCGATGTGAGTGGCCTGATCACCGATGTGCGTGTGCGTGATAACCAGCTGGTTGAGAAAGGCCAGGTGCTGTTCGTGATTGACCAGCCGCGCTATCAAAAAGCGCTGGACGAGGCGAATGCCGACGTTGCCTATTACCAGGCCATTCTGGATGAGAAACGTCGCGAAGCGTCTCGTCGTAACCGGCTTGGCGTTTCCGCCATGTCGCGTGAGGCTATCGATCAAGCCAACAATGATTACCAGACCACGGAGCATCAGCTGGCGAAATCCATCGCCACGCGCGATCTGGCGAAGCTGGATCTGGAACGTACCGTGGTGAAGGCACCGTCGGCGGGGTGGATCACCAACCTGAACGTCTATGCCGGTGAGTTTATCACCCGGGGTTCCACGTCAGTGGCGCTGGTCAAACAGGATTCGTTCTATGTACTGGCCTTTATGGAAGAGACTAAGCTGGATGGTATTCGTCCTGGCTATCGTGTTGAGATCACGCCGCTCGGCAGCAACCAGGTCATTCTTGGCTCCGTTGACAGCATGGCCGCCGGGGTGACGAACAGCAGCAGTACCGTTGATAGCAAAGGCATGGCGACCGTCGATTCGAATCTGGAGTGGGTACGTCTGGCACAACGTGTGCCGGTGCGTATTCGCCTGGACAAGCAGCCGGGTAACCTGTTCCCGTCAGGCACCACGGCGACCGTTGTGGTCACCGGTGCGCAGGATCGCCAGGAAAAAGACATCTCCCCGCTGATGAAACTGATGCATCGCCTGCGCGAGTTTGGCTAAGGTGGAGTAAATGATGCAGTGGTATCGTCTGCGATTTCCCATCAAGCTGACTTTTGCCATCATTCTGGCGCTGTTTGTGGGCTTTGAATTCAATCTTGAAACTCCGCGCTGGTCGGTGATGACCGCCGCGATTGTTGCCGGCGGTACGGCCTTTGCCGCCGGGGGCGATCCCTTCTCCGGGGCGTTGCGCTACCGCGGTATGCTGCGCATTGTCGGGACCTTTATCGGCTGTATCGCTGCACTGACCATTATGATCGCCACCATTCGCGCACCGCTGCTTATGCTGCTGCTGTGCTGCCTGTGGGCCGGCGTGTGCGTGTGGCTGTCATCGCTGATCAAGCTTGAGAACTCCTATGCCTTAGGCCTGGCCGGCTATACCGCGTTGATTATCGTGGTCAGCGTTGATTCCAGCGGTTCGCTGCTGCTTGCGCCGCAGTTTGCCGTAGAGCGCTGTAGCGAAATCATTATTGGTATTGTTTGCGCCATTCTCGCCGATATGCTGTTTTCGCCGCGATCCATCAAGCAGGATATCGATCGCGAGGCTGATGCACTTCTGCTTGAGCAGTATCGGCTGATGCAGCTTTGCGTCGCCCATGCCGACAAGGATGAAGTGGATAAAACCTGGGCTGGGCTGGTTCGTCGTACCACGGCTCTGAAAGGAATGCGTTCGCTGTTGATGATGGAGTCGGGCGGCTGGCCGAAGGTGGAGCGCCGAATGGCGGTGCTGAACACGCTTTCGCTGACGTTGATTACCCAAGCCTGCGAAACGTTCCTGATCCAGAACTCCCGTCCGGAATATGTGCCGCCACAGTTTCTGCTGCTGTTTGAAAAGCCGGTAGAAAGCACGGCAGACATCCATAAGCGGATGAAGATCATGCGCCGGATTATCACCGTCAGCGGCAGCAAAAATACACCGGCAACGATTCGCAGCTGGGTCGCTGCGGCCAGCCGCTATTTGCTGTTGCTGAAGGGTATCCACACCAACAGCAGCATCAGCCGTATCGAAGAAGAGGTGCTGAATGCCGAGCCGGTGGTCAGAATGCGTTCGGCAGAATCCCGGCACGCTATTATCAACGGTGTTCGTACTTTCGTTGCCACGGCCGTGGGTTCTATATTCTGGCTGTGGACCGGCTGGGCCTCCGGCAGCGGGGCGATGATTATGCTGGCGGTCATTACCGCTCTGGCTATGCGTATGCCAAACCCGTTGATGATGGCTAAGGATTTCCTCTACGGGATGATTTTTGCCGTTCCGCTTGGTGCGCTGTATTACATGGTGATCATGCCCGCGACGCAGCAAAGTATGCTGCTGCTGTGTATTGCTCTTGGCGTGATGGCATTTGTGGCCGGTATCTTTATTCAGCGGCGTCAGATCGGCACGCTGGGCGCGCTGGTTGGCACAATTAACATTTTGACGCTGGATAACCCGATGACCTTCCACGTCAGTACTTTCCTTGACGGTGCGCTGGGGCAGGCCATTGGCTGTTTTGTGGCATTGTTGGTGATTCTGCTTATTCGCGACAGCTCCAAGGCACGTATAGGCCGCACGCTGCTGAATCGCTTTATGTATGCGGCGGTGTCAGCGATGACCACCAATACGGCGAGGCGTCGGGAAAACCATCTGCCTGCGCTGTATCAGCAGCTGTTCATGCTGCTGAATATCTTCCCGGGCGATATTGATAAATTCCGCCTGGCGCTGACGCTGATTATTGGCCATCAACGCCTGCGCGACGCGGATATTCCGATTAATGACGACCTGTCGGCCTTCCATAAACAGCTGCGCCACACCGCTGACCGGGTTATTTCGGCGAGTAGTGATGCGAAGCGGCGTCACTATTTCACCCGTCTGCTGTCCGAGTTCGATATTTACCAGCAAAAGCTGGCGCTGTATGAGGCACCGATTAGCGTGACCGAACCGGTTGCCCGGCTTGCCCAAATGCTGAAAAAATACCAGAACACCCTGATCCAGATTTGATCCTTCCGCCGGTAGCACGGGCTACCGGCACCGCATTTTCCTCCTGCCGATATCACTCCGTCACAAAACGGCATGGGTTTGCCATCTATACTTATTGAGATAACGGCAATCAAAACAGGAGGAATCATGACGATCTCATCATTTAAGGATAATGAACTGTTCCAGACCGGATACCTGGCGGCAGGAGAGTGGCTGCAAACGGGGTTCACGTTCCCGGTATTCAACCCTGCCACTGGCGAAACCATCGCTGAAGTTGCTAAAGCCGGTAAAGCAGAAACCGAACGAGCGATTGCAGCCGCGGCGGCGGCCTTACCCACCTGGCGAGCGAAAACGGCAAGCCAGCGCTCGGAAATCCTGTATCGCTGGTATCAACTGATGCTGGAAAATAAAACCTGGCTGGCGCAGCTGATGACCGCCGAGCAGGGCAAACCACTCAAAGAAGCTGAAGGCGAGGTGCTGTATGCCGCCAGCTTTATTCAGTGGTTTGCCGAACAGGCCAAGCGCGCCAATGGTGAAATTATTCCACCTGCCCGGCCCGGAACGCGCATTCTGGCCACCCGTGAACCGGTCGGCGTGGTGGCGGCCATTACACCCTGGAATTTCCCGATGGCGATGCTGACCCGCAAGCTGGGCCCGGCGCTGGCCGCAGGCTGCACGGGGATTATCAAGCCGGCCAACAATACTCCGTTGTCCGCATTCGCACTGTTAGCGCTGGCGAAAAAAGCCGGTGTACCGGACGGTGTACTTAATGCGGTAGCCGGCGATACCGCCGCCATCAGCGACGCGATTATGACCAGTAAAGAGGTGAGAAAAATCTCCTTCACTGGTTCCACGCAGGTCGGCAAGCTGCTGATGCGCAACGCAGCGGAGACAATGAAAAAAGTGTCGATGGAGCTGGGGGGCAATGCCCCGTATATCGTTTTTGACGACGCGGATATTGATGCTGCGGTTAAGGGGGCGATTGCCAATAAATTCCGCAACGCCGGTCAGGTTTGCGTCAGCGTCAACCGCTTCTATATTCAGAACAGTGTTTATGATCGCTTCGTGGAACGGCTGGCCGAAGAAGTGAAAAAGCTGAAGGTTGGTAACGGAGTCGAAGAGGGGGTCGTTGTCGGGCCGTTGATTGAAGCTTCCGCATTGAAAAAGGTGGAAGAGCACGTTAACGATGCGGTGGCAAATGGAGGGCGCATCGTGGTCGGTGGTGCCCGGCACGCGCTGGGCGGAAACTTCTGGCAGCCTACTGTGATTGCCGATGCCAGTGAAAAAATGAAACTGGCGAAGGAAGAAACCTTTGGCCCGGTTGCCGCCTGTTTCCGCTTCGATGATGAAGACGAGGTGATTCGTCGTGCCAACGACACCGAGTTTGGTCTGGCGGCGTATTTTTACACGCAGAACCTGCAGCGGGTATTTCGCGTATCGGCGGCGCTGGAAAGCGGCATGGTGGGCATTAATGAGTGTGCAGTATCGACCGAACTGGCTCCCTTTGGCGGCATAAAAGAATCAGGCCTGGGGCGTGAAGGGTCGGTGCTTGGGCTGGAGGAGTTTCTTGAGGTAAAAGCCCTGCATATCGGTGGACTGTAACCCGACGGGCGACGAGTGTCGTCCGGCAGTTTTTTCAGCGGAGCAGCCTTAATGAGAAAAGAGATTTTTGACTTTAATGTGATTGTCGATCGCGCGCATTTTTATCGTCAGTTCAGCGAGCGCTTCGCTCTTGAGCCACACGGTATTACCGATCTCGACAGCTTATGGGATGTGCTGATCGCGGCGAAGGTGCCGTTGCCGCTGGAAATTGAGTTTATTCATCTGGGAAGTGGGCAGAAGCGGCGCTATGGTGCGCTGATCCTGCTGTTTGACGAAGCTGAAGAGGAGCTGGAGGGCCAGCTCCACTTCAATGTCAGATAGTCTTTATCAAAAAGGGCCCCGGCGAACGGGGCCAAAGAGTTCGTCATAGGCGGCTATCAATGGATAGCCTCGACGAGGAATTACTTGTAAATCTCAGCGGTCACGTGCCAGTTGTCCTGATTGCGGGCTTCTACCACGCGATAGGCGCTGGCACCCTGCATATCTGCTTTCTATGACAGCTGCTGGCGAATATCCGAGGGTACTCCGGCCACACCGCTTAGCGTAATTGTCCCCGCAGATTGCAAGTTCTCTGCCTGTTGGCTATTGACCAGTTCGGCGGCAGAAGCGCCGAAACCGATCATTGACAAAAGACTCAATGCAGCGATGGTTGTTTTGATTTTCATAGATTATCTCCCATTTGCAATCAACAACCTACGGGCTACGTCATAATGACCAGGTCGTCGATACCACCACCGGATGCTACGCATCCGGCACGATCAATTATTTGTACAGTTCAGCAGTCGCGTGGTAGTTGCCATCATTATGCGCTTCGATCACGCGATAAGAGCTTGCACCTTGCTGGTCAGCTTTGTCTGACAATTGCTGGCGGATATCGCTTGGCGCCGCATCGATGCCGCTGACGCTGATGGTGCCGACAGATTGCAGATTCTGTTGAGCAACCTGATCGTTAGTCACCAGTTGTGCAGCGCTGGCACCGAATGAAAGAACAGAAGCAAGACCTAAGGCAGCGATAGTAAATGTAGTTTTCATGATATTGACTCCAGATAAGGTTTTCGGTAACCGAAAGGGCTAAAAAGCATTTATTATTCTTGGGGTTACCGTACTAATTTTTTCACACTGAATAACTTTTCAAACCGATATTATTTGTAAATCTCGGCGGTGGCGTGCCAGTTACCGTTCTGATAACTCTCGATAACGCGGTATGCACTGGCACCTTTCTCCTTCGCTTTGCTATCCAGCGCCTGGCGGATATCCATTGGTGAACCGGCGACGCCGCTGACGCTGACCACACCGATTGACTGGAGATTCTGCGCCTGAGTGGCGTTAACAGATTCGGCGGCAAATGTACCGAATGACAGAGCAGAGAGTACGCTTAGAGCGGCAATAGTAGTTTTAACGTTCATGATTTTATTCCTCGTCAACTGTTTTTATCTTTTTAGTTACTGTGATTCTCATCACGGAAATAAGTATAGATCTGATAACGGGAAATATTAATAGCAGGCTAATAATATTTTTCTGGGATTTATTGCAACTGTGTGCGGTTTTAATAACCACTAGTTATAAGAAGTGCTTATATTTTGCTCTGGGTTTGTTAAATTCACGTAAAAACATCAACCTGGATGACTTTAACTATTTGTGCGGTTATTTGCGGGCGATCACACAGGTGAAATAAATGGTGCTTTGCCAGACAGGCTGTTTTCTCGCGAAAAGCCAGTGATATGTGCTGACAGGCGGGGGCGGTGGATCGACGACTGAAGTAAGAGCTGCCTTGCGACAGCTCATAAATACCTCGGTAACAGGTGTTAGCACGAGGTTAAGCAATGGGGCATAACAGGAGTGCTTTTAACTCTTTCCTTTAAAGCTCCTGTTCGAACAGGACCAGGATTGCATCATGCAGCTGCTTGACGGTAAAGGCGCGGGCAGGGGTAATGAAGATGGTATCGTCCCCGGCGATAGTACCCAGAATACCTTCGGCTTTTCCCAGTGAGTCGAGCAGGCGGGCAATCAACTGAGCGGCTCCCGGACTGGTATGGATCACGACCAGGGCATCATTGAAGTCGACATCCAGCACCAGGTTTTTCAGCGGGCTGGTGGTGGTGGGAACGCCAAGTTCAGCCGGCAGGCAGTACACCATTTCCATTTTCGCATTACGGGTGCGAACCGCGCCAAACTTAGTCAGCATCCGCGAGACTTTAGACTGATTGATATTCTCGAAGCCTTCTTCCTGCAGTGCATTGACGATTTCGCCCTGCGAGCTGAATTTTTCTTCTTTCAGTAAGGCCTTGAACGCCTTAATCAGTTCTTCTTGCTTTGATGGGTTACGCATAGGTTACCGATAAAAAGGAAGTGAATGGGGGAACCCCAAGCGGGATAGTACATTATTATGCAATTAAATGAATTTTTATGCAAACTTGAATTGTGGTGCGAGGTGAAAGCCTGGCAGGGAGCCGAAGTCTAACAAACTTTGGCACTGAAAAGAAATCTAACGGGCCGGTACTACTTTGCACAATAAGTGAACAATTTGTTATAAAATTGATGTTGTTCGGATAAGTGCTATAGGTGTAAGGTACGCCGGATCACGATGTCTGCATGTTGCAACGACTGGCGACCAGCGATAACAGGATGCAATGCGGGCATATCTTCAGCATTTGCTGCTTTTTAGTGCTTAAGTACGCAAAACCGTAAACCCGCTATCGTCATTATCCCGCAGGTCGTCTAAGGTCGTAAGCAGATGGATTTCCCGGCATAACATGCTCAAAATAATAAGGAGTTTAGGATGAAAGTTGCAGTTCTCGGTGCAGCGGGTGGTATCGGTCAGGCTCTGGCCCTCCTACTGAAAACCCAGCTTCCGGCTGGTTCAGAACTCTCTCTCTATGATATCGCCCCCGTCACTCCGGGTGTTGCGGTAGACCTTAGCCATATCCCTACAGCAGTCAAAATTGAAGGCTTCAGCGGTGAAGATGCGACCCCGGCTTTGCAGGGCGCTGATGTGGTTCTGATTTCCGCTGGCGTAGCGCGTAAACCGGGTATGGACCGTTCCGACCTGTTTAACGTCAATGCCGGCATTGTACGCAACCTGATTGAACAGGTTGCTGCGATCGCGCCGAAAGCGCTGATTGGCATTATTACTAACCCGGTTAATACCACGGTGGCCATTGCGGCTGAAGTACTGAAAAAAGCCGGTGTGTATGACAAAAACAAACTGTTCGGCGTGACCACGCTGGATATTATTCGCGCCAACACCTTTGTGGCTGCGTTGAAAGGCAAACAGCCGCAGGAGCTGAACGTTCCGGTCGTGGGCGGCCACTCTGGTGTTACCATCCTGCCTCTGCTGTCGCAGATTGAAGGCGTCAGCTTTACCGAGCAGGAGGCGGCGGATCTGACTAAACGCATTCAAAACGCCGGTACCGAGGTTGTTGAGGCGAAAGCCGGTGGCGGGTCGGCGACGCTCTCAATGGGCCAGGCTGCAGCGCGTTTCGGGCTGTCGCTGGTGCGCGCCCTGAAAGGGGAAAGCGATGTTGTCGAATGTGCCTATGTTGAAGGCAACGGCGAATACGCCCGTTTCTTCTCACAGCCGCTGCTGTTGGGCAAAAACGGTATTGTTGAACGTCGTCCGATTGGTAAACTGAGTGCGTTTGAGCAGCAGTCGCTTGATCAGATGCTGGACACGCTGAAAAAAGATATCGCTTTGGGCGAAGATTTTATTAAGTAAGTCCACATTTCGCCCCGTCTCCAGACGGGGCGATACAAATACTTTTCCCTACTGACTTTTGTTCTCTTCCGGGTATTCCAGTACCGTGACCGGTAGCGTCATCTTCTTATCGTTACGCAGGATCTCAACCTCTATGACTGTTCCAGGACGGATCTCCGCGACCTGATCCATGGTTTCCATTGCGGAAACGGCAGGAACATTATTCACCCGCGTAATCACATCGTGGATCTGCAAGCCGGCTGTTTGCGCCGGGCCGGTAGGGTTCATACCGGTGATGACAATGCCCTGCGGATGCTCCAGCGTGGTATTCTGGCCGGTAAAGCGCGGGATTTCTTCCCCGGTGATACCGATATAACCGCGGATCACTCGTCCGTCTCGGATCAGCTTATCCATAATTTTGGTGGCCAGCCGTGTCGGGATTGCAAAACCCAGCCCTTCCGGCGTTTCGCCATCGCTGCTCTTATCGAATGAAAGCGTGTTAATCCCCATCAGTTCGCCCAGCGAGTTAATTAGCGCGCCGCCGGAGTTACCGCGGTTAATCGAGGCGTCCGTTTGCAGGAAGTCCTGATGGCGTGATGGGCTCAGCCCAACGCGGCCGGTTGCACCAATAATGCCCTGAGTGACCGTCTGACCGATGTTATAAGGATTACCAATCGCCATCACCAGATCGCCGATATGCGCCACGCGTTTCGGGTTGATCGGGATGACCGGCAGATTCGATGCGGTAATTTTCAGCACGGCAAGGTCGGTCAGCGAATCTGACCCCACCAGCATTGCTTCAAAGTAACGGCCATCCTGCAGGCGCACGATAATCTGGTTGGCATCGTTGATGACGTGCTTGTTCGTCAAAATATAGCCGCGAGGGTCCATGATCACGCCGGAACCCAGGACATCAGAAGAGTTGCTGGCGCTGCGGTTATAAACGTAAACCACCGCCGGTGCCGCACGCCGCACGGCATCGTTGTAGCTGACCGGTTCCTGGTCGGCGTTGTCGCCAGGCTGTGACAGCAGATCGCCGCCGAACTTAAGGCCCGGCACGGCTACCAGAAGAATACCCGCCACAATCAGGCCGAATATCACGGAACGTAAAAGTTTAAGAAACATGGTTTTAAGCGGTGAATGAATGAACTAAATGCAGGATAACATGAGTTGCGCGGGCACAGTAGCCTGTGCCCGCGAAGGGGACTACTGAAGCAGTAAATAGATGCTGTCGCTACCGCGAATAATATTCAGCGCCAGTAGCGGAGGTTTGCCCTCCAGCAGCTTGCGCAGTTCAGCCAGATTCTGAACCGGGGTACGATTCAGGCCGACAATGACATCATCTTTCTGCAGGCCCGCGAGCGCCGCAGGAGTGCCTTTCTCAACATTATTCACTTTGACACCTTTGGTGCCATCAGCAGCCGCTCCGTCGCTGAGCGTTGAGCCCTGAAGGGCCGGAGCCAGCTGTTCTGCACTCACGGTGCTCTGGCTGCTGTTATCCAACTTAACGCTGACAGTCGCCGGTTTTCCTTCGTGCAGCAGGCCAACCTTCACCTCCTGTCCCGGTGCGGTGGTACCGATTTTCACCCGCAGTTCGGCAAAATTATTAACCGGTTTGCCGTCCACGCTAATGATAATGTCACCGGCTTTGATGCCCGCTTTTGCCGCTGCCGAACCTGCCAGCACTTCGTTGACGAAGGCCCCACGCTGGACATCAACGTTAAAGGCTTTGGCCATATCGGCGGTCATTTCCGTGCCTTTAATGCCGAGCTGTCCACGTTTTACTTCGCCAAATTGAATCAGCTGCTGGGCCAGATTCATTGCCATATTGCTCGGAATCGCGAAACCGATGCCGATGTTGCCACCCGCCGAGGAGAGAATGGCGGTATTCAGGCCAATCAGCTCACCGTTTAGATTGACCAGCGCGCCACCGGAGTTGCCACGGTTAATCGCGGCGTCGGTCTGGATAAAGTTTTCCAGCCCTTCCAGGTTCAGGCCGCTGCGACCCAGCGCCGAGACAATGCCGGATGTTGCCGTCTGGCCTAAACCAAACGGATTCCCGATGGCAACGGTAAAGTCACCGACTTTTAGCTGGTCCGAGTCGGCAATACTGACCTGGGTCAGTTTGGTGGCGCCATTTAGCTGAATAAGCGCCACATCGGTTTGCTCATCGTCACCAATCAGTTTGGCGTCAAATTCACGCCCGTCGCTGAGCTGGACTTTAATCTTGTCTGCGCCGTTCACTACATGGTAGTTGGTCAGCACATAGCCTTTCGCCGCATCGATGATGACACCGGAGGCCAGGCCTTCAAATGGTTGCTTAGGTCCGTCATCCTGTTCGCCGTCCTGGCCCAGAAAACGTTTCAATTGTTCAGGGATCTGCTGTTCCTGCTTCTGTGTGCCTTCCACGTAGACACTGACCACGGCTGGTAATACTTTTTCCAGCATAGGGGCCAGGCTGGGCAACGGTTGCCCTTCAACTTGCGAAGGGAGGGAAGCCAGGGCCGAAGGAGTCATCAGAGCCAAATTAAGGCCGAGACTGAGTGCTAATGCGCTTAACAGAAATGACTTTTTTTTCATCGCTACGACGCTCTCGCTACCGGAGAAGTGATATGAATACCCTGCACATGCAGGCTCTGAGATGTGACTGACAGCGATACTTGCAACGAAACGGGGGTGCCAGGCACCCCATAAGAATGGCTTATTTTCCTGCGGGGCGTTCACCACGCAGCAGGCCGGAAGCGCTGTCCGGGTAGTCCTTTGGCATCTGTACCGGTGCCTGGTCGTTATCGGCTTCTGACTCAGTCAGCTGATAAGCAAAGGGATTTTTCTCTCCCGGCAGGTTCGGTAACAGGTCATTAGACCCTTTCGCCATATGTTGGTACAGCTGGCGATAATCGCGGGCCATATTGTCCAGCAGCTCAGCGCTGTGGGCAAAATGGTTGGTCAGCTCTTCACGGTATTCCGCCAGCTCAGCTTTGCTTTTTTCCAGTTCATACTGCAACGAGCGCTGCTCACGCAGTTTCTTGTTGCCAAAACGCATTGCAACCGCGCCGATAATAATCCCAACAACTAACCCAATGAGCGCGTATTCCCAGGTCATAATAACTCCCGTTTTGTCTTCGTTGTTCCGTAGGGTCTTTCCATTCACTACTAGCCACTATAACCGCTAATGTTATGGAAGTGGAATCCTGTGGCCGCTTCGCTTAGTGTAGAACGACTTTTTTTTCGACGATCAACCCCCCGGCACGGCCATTTTTTCAGGGAATGTGACTAAATTATGCAAAAGATGTCCCCTCTGGCGCTCTATGAGCAGGCGCTGGAAAACGGCGAGTATCAGCCTGATGAAGTACAGCGCGCAGCAATCACCCAGCTTGACGGCATATGGCAGGCGTTAAGCGGTTCTCGTCCCGCTCCCGCCCCGAGCAGCGGTGGGTTGTTTGGCAAATTAAATAAGCTGTTAGGCAAAGGGAAAACCGACCCTCAGCCCCCGGCGCGTGGCCTGTATATGTGGGGTGGCGTTGGGCGTGGAAAGACCTGGCTGATGGACATGTTTTTTCAGGCAATTCCTGGTGAGCGCAAACAGCGTCTGCATTTTCATCGTTTTATGCTGCGCGTGCATGAAGAGCTGACCGAGCTGCAGGGGAAAAGCGACCCGCTGCAAACCGTCGCCGACCGTTTCAAGGCGGAGACGGATCTACTGTGTTTTGATGAGTTTTTTGTCTCCGATATCACTGATGCAATGTTACTGGGCACGCTGATGGAAGCGCTGTTCAGTCGCGGCATTACTCTGGTGGCAACCTCGAATATCCCACCAGACGATCTCTATCGTAACGGTTTGCAACGCGCACGTTTTCTGCCGGCTATCGAAATGATTAAGCAGCATTGCGACATTATGAACGTTGATGCCGGGATTGATTATCGCCTGCGCACGCTGACTTCTGCCCATTTATGGATGACGCCGCTGGACGCCTCCACCTCAAAAGAGATGGAACGGATGTTTGTCGCGCTGGCCGGTAAACCCCGTGAAGCGCATGCACCGTTGGAAATCAACCATCGCCAGCTCCCTACGCTCGGCATGGCGGAGGGCGTACTCGCAATGAGTTTCCTCACCCTGTGCGGTGAAGGACGAAGCCAGCACGACTATATTGAGCTATCTCGCCGTTTTCACAGCGTATTGCTGTATGATGTGCCGGTGATGATTTATAAAACCGAAGATCAGGCCCGGCGTTTTCTGGCGCTGGTGGATGAGTTTTACGAGCGTCACGTGAAGCTGGTGGTTTCGGCGGAAACATCACTGTATGAAATTTATCAGGGCACGCGGCTGAAGTTTGAGTATCAGCGCTGTGTTTCCCGCTTGCAGGAAATGCAGAGTGAAGAATACCTGCGCCTGCAGCATCTGCCCTGAGTAAAAAAGGACGTGGCGGAACGGCAATTTTATCGTAGAAAGTGTTCGATTTTTATGGGCGACTTCTCTATAATCTTGCGACCCCACGTTACAACAAAGGTTTTTTTCCCAAAACTCTTTGTGTTCCAGTAACTCTATCCGAAGGGGTGGGCTTACTGGTCAAGATGGTCGTGTGAGCTCCAACCGTTTATTCAAGCGTTTGGGATTTCACCAACGTGTAACTTAATTTGGGTAAGCTTTTAGATGAAAACTTTTACAGCTAAACCAGAAACCGTCCAACGTGACTGGTATGTTGTTGACGCAACAGGCAAAACTTTAGGTCGTTTAGCGACTGAACTTGCTCGTCGTCTGCGCGGTAAGCACAAAGCGGAATACACTCCGCACGTAGATACTGGTGATTACATTATCGTTCTGAACGCTGAGAAAGTTGCCGTAACTGGTAACAAGCGTACCGATAAAGTGTATTACCATCACACCGGCCACATCGGTGGTATCAAGCAAGCGACCTTCGAAGAGATGATTGCTCGCCGTCCTGAGCGTGTGATTGAAATCGCGGTTAAAGGCATGCTGCCAAAGGGCCCGCTGGGTCGTGCTATGTACCGTAAACTGAAAGTTTACGCGGGCAACGAGCACAACCATGCGGCACAGCAACCGCAAGTTCTTGACATTTAATCGGGATTACAGGCAATGGCTGAGAATCAAAACTACGGCACTGGTCGCCGCAAAAGCTCTACCGCTCGCGTATTTATCAAGCCGGGCAGTGGTAACATCGTAATCAACCAGCGTTCTCTGGAACAGTACTTCGGTCGTGAAACTGCCCGCATGGTAGTTCGTCAGCCGCTGGAACTGCTGGACATGGTTGGTAAATTCGATCTGTACATCACCGTTAAAGGTGGTGGTATCTCTGGTCAGGCTGGTGCGATCCGTCACGGTATCACCCGCGCTCTGATGGAGTTCGATGAGTCTCTGCGTGGCGAACTGCGTAAAGCAGGCTTCGTTACTCGTGATGCTCGTCAGGTTGAACGTAAGAAAGTCGGCCTGCGTAAAGCACGTCGTCGTCCACAGTTCTCCAAACGTTAATTTATTCTGCTTCGGCAGAGTCAGTTATCGAAAACCCGGTGCTCAGCGCCGGGTTTTTTATTTTCTGCTGGTGCAAAAAGCGCGAAAGTTATCTTGCTTTATCACTTTTCCCTCGTAAATCGGCATTCCTCTCCGCACAAGCTGACTAAAATCTGGTAGACTATGTGTCACTTTGTGCCCATTGGCCAGTCAACAATGACGTGCAGCTCCCGCTTACGGCTGGAGTGGTCAATCATCGGGCTAATGGCAATAACGAGTCGCCGCGTGGATGGCTATTCGCAGTAATTTTCTGGATAAACTTGGAGGTTTACATGGCTGTCGCTGCCAACAAACGTTCGGTAATGACGCTGTTTTCTGGTCCGACTGACATTTTTAGCCATCAGGTTCGTATCGTACTGGCTGAGAAAGGTGTAAGCGTCGAGATCGAGCAGGTTGAAACGGATAATCTGCCCCAGGATCTGATCGACCTCAACCCGTACCGTACCGTGCCGACACTCGTTGATCGTGAGCTGACGCTGTATGAATCTCGTATCATCATGGAGTATCTGGATGAGCGTTTCCCGCATCCTCCATTGATGCCGGTGTATCCGGTCGCACGTGGTGAAAGTCGTCTGATGATGCACCGCGTTGAGCAAGACTGGTACAGCCTGATGCGTAAAGTTGAGAACGGCACGGCGCAGGAAGCCGAAGCGGCTCGCAAACAGCTGCGTGAAGAGCTGCTGGCGATTGCCCCACTGTTCTCCCGCACGCCGTTCTTTATGAGCGAAGAATTCAGCCTGGTTGACTGCTATCTGGCTCCGCTGCTGTGGCGTCTGCCGCAGTTGGGTATTGATCTGAACGGTGCCGGTTCGAAAGAGCTGAAGGGCTATATGACTCGTGTCTTTGAGCGTGATTCATTCCTTGCTTCCCTGACGGAAGCCGAGCGTGAAATGCGCCTGCAAACGCGGGGCTGATTACGATGGAAATGTCGCAACTTACCGCACGTCGTCCTTATCTGTTGCGCGCTTTCTATGAGTGGTTGCTTGAGAACCAGCTCACCCCGCATCTGGTCGTCGATATTAATTTGCCGGGTGTGATGGTCCCCCTGGAATATGCGCGGGATGGTCAGATCGTACTGAATATCGCGCCGCGTGCCGTGGGGAATCTGGAGCTGGGCAACGATGAAGTTCGTTTCAATGCTCGCTTTGGTGGCGTTCCGCGCCAGGTGAACGTTCCGCTGGCAGCGGTGCTGGCGATCTACGCCAGGGAAAACGGTGCCGGTACAATGTTCGAACCGGAGCCAGCCTACGACGGTGCCGGGGAGTTTGATGCTTCAACCGAACAGGATGAGGCACCGGAAACCCTGATGTCGGTGATCGATGGCGATCGTCCGGATGATGAAAATGACGATCACACGCCAGACGATGAGCCGCCGCCGCGCGGTGGCCGCCCGGCATTACGCGTTGTGAAGTAAGCCATTAATAAGCAGCATAGGAAAACGGGCCAGTTGGCCCGTTTTTTTTTGAGTGCATATCGTCAATGGATGCGGGCTGGCCCGCATCCAAAGGATGATTAATAGACGTCGCGCAGGTAGCGTTTCTCTTTCTTCAACTGATCGATGTAGTCAGCTGCGCGTTCGGCAGACATACCGCCAAACTGAGAAACGATTTCATACAGTGCTTTATCCACGTCTTTCGCCATGCGTGATGCATCGCCGCACACGTAGAAGTAAGCCCCTTCCTGCAGCCACGCAAACAGTTCAGCACCCTGTTCCAGCATACGGTTCTGCACGTAAATCTTTTTCGACTGATCGCGTGAGAAGGCCAGATCCAGATGAGTCAGCAGACCGCTTTCCTGCCAGCCGTTAAGCTCATCCTGGTAAATAAAGTCGTGTTCCTGGTGCTGATCGCCGAAGAACAGCCAGTTTTTACCGCTGGCGCCGGTTGCCTGACGCTCCTGAAGGAAGGCGCGGAACGGTGCAATACCGGTGCCCGGGCCGATCATGATCAGCGGTGCGTTACCGTTTGACGGTACGCGGAAAGCTTTGTTAGGCGAAATAAAGATTGCCGGCTTGCCGCCGCGGCCCACGCGCTCTGCCAGATAGGTTGAGCAAACGCCGTTACGCGCACGTCCTGCGCTGTGATAGCGTACGGAAGCAATAGTCAGGTGTACCTGATTAGGATACGCCTTCGAGCTGGACGAGATGGAGTAAGCGCGGTGCTGCAGCGGACGCAGCAGCGTAACAAACTCAGCGGTAGTCAACGTGCGGGTCAGATCCAGCTGCAGCAGATCCAGGGTGTCTTTACCCCACAACCAGACGCCCAGCGCATCTTTATCGTCGTGCTGAAGCACGTGACGCAGCTCCTGGTTAGTGGTGTTCTGGCCCACCCATTCGATCAGCTTGCGTGAAGGCTCGGAGATTTCGAACTGATAGGTCAGCAGATCGCCCAGGCTGCGGTCAAAGCCAGGAACCGGGCTCTGATAATCGGATTTGAGCTGCGTCAGCAGCAGATCGACCAGGACCGGATCGTTGACCGGGATTACACCCAGTGCATCGCCGGCTTCATATTTCAGGCCGCTGTCGGTCAGATCGAACTCAAAGTGGCGAATGTCTTTACCGGACGCCTCGCCGGACAGGCGCTTATTGGTCACCAGGGCGGCGGCATACGGGTTGTTCTTGTTGCTGCCTGGGATCACCGGCGCTTCCGGCAGGTTCTCCAGCGCTGCGCCGGTGCTGCCCGCACTGGCGGCGAACTGCGGCATTGAGTTAGCAATCCACTCACCGGCAGGTTCTTCATAATCAATGTCGCAGTCAATGCGGTCGAATACGCGCTTCGCACCCAGCTGCTCAAGACGCATATCGAAGAATTTACCCGCCTGGCAGAAACCGTCGTAGCCGGTATCACCGATGGCCAGAATAGCAAAGTGCATCTGCTCCATACGCGGCGCGGTGCTGGCGGAAAGTGCCTGCCAGAACAGCTCGGCGTTATCCGGCATTTCACCTTCACCGTAGGTAGAGGTGATAATCAACACGTGGCGCATGGTGGCGAATACGTCGATATCGACTTCACCCAGCCCCTGAACCACCGGTACCAGACCTTTGGCGCGTGCAGCTTTCGCGGCGCTCTGCGCTAACGCCTCAGCGTTACCAGTCTGTGAACCAAACAGGATATGCAGCTGGGTGGTGGTTGCCGCGCCCGCGCTTGCTCCCGCCTGCGGTTTGTCTTCCAGCACCAGCAGACGTGAATGTAACCCGGCGAGGAAGCCTGCCAGCCAGAATTTCTGCTCACCATTAAATGGTGCATCTTCAGGAATATAAGGAATTTTCATGGGTTTTCTATACTCAATCCCGTTTCGTCATGTTCAGTAACCTGCATTCCGGCGCGGCATCCCGTGGGATATCGCGCCGGTTAACGCGGTTGATTCAGGCTGTTATCAGGCCAGTTTGCCTACCGCAGCGGCTAACTCCGGCAGCGCGGCGCGGGCAAACAGTTCCTCAAAGTCAGGCAATCCACCCAGCACCTGACGGTTGCTGGCATCCTGATAGATGATCCAGCCGTAGGTCGCCAGACTATCCATTGAGCGGATGTTACGCTGAGTCAGCGCTGCCTTGTAGTCCGCCATACGTTTGGCAGCAATCAGGCAGGACAGCTCTTCGTCGTTGTAGTTCTCAATCGCTGCGCGAGCGTGACGCTGCAGCTTAGAGATCAGGGCAAAGTCTTCTGTCATCAGCAGGTTACGTACCGCTTTTTCAACGGCGGCATCATCTACCGCAGTGCCTTTCGGCAGGCGGGAGAGTGCTAACTGCTGGGCAGAACTCAGCACGGTGTAGTTATTCAACAACACCAGCATTTCCGGCGTATCGGTGGCACCGTAGGCCGGTACTGCACCGTTAGCGATCGGCTTACCTTCACGCCATGCGGCTTTGAATTTCGCTACCTGATGGCCGGCCAGAGCGGTAGACAGCTCTTCCAGCAGATCCTTACGGGTTTTCGCTTTCAGGATCTCAGCGCTGTCCTGATACAGCAGCAGGGAGCGCGGCATCACGTAGACAAAGTTCTGGCACTCGGTTTCCCAGTGGTCCAGCAGCCAGGCGGCGCGAGGTGAGTTCGTTGCCTCCAGATGCCAGGTCAGCATGGTGAACACCGCCTGTTTGTGCACGCGGGCCATTTCATTGTCTTCGGCGATAGAGCCGAACAGCACGGAATCACCGGCAGCATGGCTGGCGAGCGATCCGTACGGATCGTACTGGTAGGCAAAGCCACCGCTCATCCCGTTACCGAAACCTTTACCGAACGTACCGAGGTTCAGAACGGCACCGTTGGTCATATATTCGCAGCAGAAATCACCGACGCCTTCCACAACTGCGGTCGCACCGGAGTTACGTACCGCGAAGCGGTCACCGGCCTGGCCCTGAACGAACAGACGGCCACCGGTGGCACCGAACAGCGCGAAGTTACCGATCAGCACGTTGCCTTCAGCATCTTCAGAGCCGCCGCCAGGTGAAACAACGATAATCTCGCCGCCGCACTGGCCTTTGCCCACACCGTCGTTACAGGTGCCGGAATGCGTCATCTGCATCCCGTCGTTACAGAATACGCCATAAGACTGACCGGCAGATCCAGAGGTGAAGATGTTCACCGTGCCCGGCGCCAGGTAGCGGCGGCCGCGATCGTCGAGCAGCGCAGCCGGGATATCTGCAAGCTGTTCAGCGTTCAGCGTGTGGTTCAGCATACGCTCGATATCAATGGCCAGCTGGCCGCCAACGCTCTTGTTACGGTTGTTCAGCGTGATGCCATTGCCCAGACGGATATCAGTGCTTCCCTGAACCACCAGCGAGTCGTTCAGCAGCTCCACCCAGTCGTTATCAAGGGCGAAATCTTTTTCCAGATAAACTGGCTTGGCGATCTTCACTTCCGGTACCACGGTGAGCATGGCACGCAAATCGAGTTTGCCGACTTCCAGCGGGTGATCCATCAGGTGCAGCAGGTCAGAGCGCCCGCGCGCTTCGCGCAGAGAGCGTAATCCCAGACGAGACAGCATCTCACGAACTTCATGCGCAACGTTGATGAAATACTGTGCCAGCTGGCGCGGATCGCCATCGAAGGCTTCGGCATTGGTGGTCAGACCGGCCGGGCACTTCACGTTACAGTTTTTCGCCATCACGCACTTCAGCATCATCAGCGCAGTAGTACCAAATTCGAAGCTGTCGCCGCCGAGCAGGGCCGATTTCACCACGTCGCTGCCGGTCTGCTGTGCGCCAGAGCAGCGCAGCAGTACTTTTTCGCGCAGGCCGTTGGCGCAGAGTGCCTGGTGCACTTCGGCAATACCGATTTCGGCAACGCGACCGGTGTATTTCAGACTGGTCACCGAGGCTGCACCGGTTCCGCCGGTGTTACCCGCCACGTTGATCACATCGGCACCGGCTTTCGCCACGCCGACCGCGATAGTGCCGATCCCTTCAGAGGAAACCAGCTTAACGATGACGCGAACGCGCGCCGCCTTACAGTCGTGGATCAGCTGTGCCAGATCCTCGATGGAGTAGGTATCGTGGTGCGGAGGAGGGGATACCAGCTCCACGCCCGGCGTACCGCCACGAGCAGCGGCGATCTCAACCGTCACTTTCGGCGCAGGCAGCTGACCGCCTTCACCCGGTTTTGCACCCTGACCGATTTTGATTTCCAGCTCTTCCAGCATCGGATCGGCCAGATAAGCCGCCCAGACGCCAAAACGACCGGATGCCAGCTGTTTAATGCGAGAGGCACGGATGGTGCCGTGGCGCGAAAAGTGCTCGCCGCCTTCACCGCAGTTGCTCATGCCGCCAACCATGTTGGTGCCGTGGGCCACCGCTTCGTGAGCCGGAGCAACCAGCGCACCGTGGCTCATCGCACCGGAGGCAAACGTGCGGGTGATCTCGCAGGCCGGCTGCACTTCGCTCAGCGGCAGGGAAGGCTGAGTAGCGAAAATACGTGACAGATAGTCAGCCGCTTTGCCCTGTGCGGTGATCTGCAGGCCGTCAGCGGTAATTTCAGTGTGTTCAATTTCATCCAGGAAGCGGTTTTTCAGCGCAGTTGCCAGCACCAGCAGACGCTCGTGTTCCGGCTTCAGGCCTTCAATCGCATCGGTCAGACGCAGGGTAAACTGGCCTGCGCTTCCGGCTTCACAGGTCAGTCCGCGCACGGCGAAGCTGTTGTTGACCAGCGAATAACGTCCCAGCTTACGGCTGAATTCAGCCAGGCTGTCAACGTGGGTCAGATCGCACGGGAAGGCGAGGATATCGCGCAACGCGGCCGGGCGACGTTTACGCTCTTCGTGCATCAGGCTGGAGAACTGACGGTAATCCGGCGTGATGGTAAAGGCGTTAATGACCTCATCAGGGATGCGCTCAAAGCTGCTGTCAGCAAAGGACTTCGCTTTGATATTGAAAGCGTTATCCAGCTTAGCCAGCGTCAGCAGGCGGATAAACTGATCTTCGTCATGCTGCTTGTCCGAGAAGCGGATAGGCTGCTCGGTCATGTCGATAAAGGTACGTACGGCAATAGTACCGTAGGAGTGACCGGCACCTTCCGCACGTTCTTTAAACAGGCCCAGCAGCGGAACTTCGGCTTCTCCCTGAATTTTCAGGGCGCTCTGATGCCAGTCCACCGCCATCTGCGCGATAGAGGCAAAGCCTGCGCCACCCACCGGCGTTTTAATGTTCGGGAAGTATTTCTTCAGCACGCGATCTTCCGTATCGAGGAAGTTTGGCTCGAAGAATTCACCGCAGCTGTAGCTTTCGACGGTACACAGGCCCACTTTGCCCATGGTTTTCATCAGCGCTTTTTCTGCAGCTTTGGCATAGCGCTTAAAGGCTTTATTGCCTTCTTCTCCTTCACCATATTTCTCTTCGGCACGCATCTGCACGCCCAGCGGATAGATTGCTGAGGCACCAAAGCCCAGCGCCGCGGCAATGTGGTGCGAAGAAATACTTTGGCCGCTTTCGACCACCAGCGAAACATCAAGACGCAGACCTTCCTGAACCAGGCGCTGGTTGATGGCGGACACCACCAGCAGCATCGGCATCGCGGCTTGAGTCGAGGAGATATGGCGGTCGGTCAGTACGGCGATGCCGCCCTGTTCACGGGCAAAATCAACCACCTGCTGAGCAAGATCGTCAATCGCCTGCTCCAGCGCATCGGCATTTTTCTGGCGGCTTTCTGCATCGCTGCCCAGCACCGGTGCATAGAGCATTTCAAAGCGGGCATACGGTGCCACATCCTGCTCGCGCAGCTGCAGCATATCCAGGTGAGTCAGGATCGGCGTTGGCACGATGATCTGGCGACCTTTACTGCGGCCCAGATGCGGCTTCGCACCCAGCGCCACGCGCAGCGTCATGCCGTCAACTTCACGAATGGAGTCTAACGGTGGGTTCGTCACCTGCGCGAAGCGCTGGGAGAAGTAGTGCGCCATACCGCCTTCATGATCGGATAAGGCGTTGATCGCGTTGCCATAACCCATGGCTGAAATTTTTTCAGCTCCGGTGTTCAGCATCGGGTCCATCATGAATTTGAAGCTTTCCTGGTTGTAGTAGTAAGCCACAAATCGCTGATAGGTTTTCAGGTCGCCGCTGTAACGCAGCGGGGAGCCCTGTTTTTCCGCCGGGATTACCGGCAGCTCTTGCAGAGTAATACGAGCCTGAGCAACCAGCGCCGGGTAGTCTTTCTCCGCAGCGAGTTTTTCCAGCGCTTCTACGGTGGTGTAGCTGCGTTTCTCACTGTGATCGTAGTACAGCATCCCGCCCGCTTCGATACGGCCGCGGCGCAGCACGCTTTCCGGTGGGAAGGCGATCTGGCCGGCTTCGGACATTGCACCGATGTATTCGGCGGTTTCCACCGAACGCAGCGGACGCAGGCCCAGACGGTCAAGGCGGGCACCGATGATTTCACCGTTACCAAAGATCAGTGCTGCCGGGCCGTCATTCTTCTCTTCATAAAGGGAGAAGTATTCGAGCATGGCGCGAACGTTATCGGAAAGAGATTCATCGTTTTCCCAGGCCGGTGGCATCATGGAAACCACGGCGTTGATCAGGTCGAGATTATCTTCCATCAGGCGGCTGTGGATGCTCTGGTCCAGACGCGAGCTGTCCGACTGCCCTTTAGGACGCACGATTTTCTTGCCGCGTGCGGAAGCCAGTGCGGATTCCGCAATGCGGTTTTTACGGTCGGTATTCAGCTCACCGTTGTGCGCCATCAGACGGAACGGCTGCGCCATCGTCGTATGCGGATCGGTGTTGGTTGAAAAACGGGTATGGAAGAACAGACCGCGAACGCGATGATCGGGATCGGTCAGATCTTTGAAGTAAGGGATCACTTCATTCGAGTTCAGGCGTGCCTTGAACACCTGGGTACGTGAAGAGAGCGACAGCGGGTAGAGGCCGCCAAACTCGCTTTCGGTAAAGGCGCGGGCTTCAATATCCAGCAGGGCACGATAAATGCGTTTTTCGAAATCGTTTTGATTATCGATATCCTGAGGAATAGTGAAGATCCACTGTGCGATAGGCAGCTGTGAGACAATGGCTGCCGGACGCAGTACGTCAGTGTCCAGCGGCATATCACGTTTTAAAATCACCGACAGGCCGTAAGCCGCAAGGGTTTCCTCAACCAGACGCTCGGCATTTGCGCGCAGCGCACTGTCTTTCGGTACAAAGAAATTGCCTACGCCAAAACGACCCGATTCAAGCTGTTGACCGGTAATTTTGCGGAAGAAATGCAGAGAGATGTCGACGTTGACGCCCGCGCCGTCGCCCACGCCTTCAGCGGACATACCGCCGCGATGAGGAACGGTACACAGGGCACTGTGTGCCATCTGGAGGACCTCATGAGTTTGCTCGCCGTCCTTACGTGTAATGAAACCCACGCCACAGCTATCACTCTCTTTTGTTGGATCATACAAGCCATAGGGATAAGGTTTTGAGTCAGACATCGAGGGCCTCCTTAACTTCTTTTGTACATTACCTATATTGTTCAGGCACAGAACGCAGCTGAGCGGTCACCTCAGGGTCTGTATCAATTTTCTTTGCCGCTAAAACGCGGACACCATGACTCCGAGCATTCCATCCTGAGACATAAGCGCATCGTCCGTGAATGAAAAACTCTCTAGATTCCTGGTCTCATTAAATGGAGATATCCGGTATCACGAGGGAGTCGTCTAACTGCATATGTATGCCGAGACACTGGCCCGTAAGCAAAGCTTCCAGCGGATTCCCAACTTATCGGGAAAGCGTACAGAGGTCAAATACCGATCTTTCTTATGCCTTTTTATGAGCTTTTTAAGTTAACTGTATGATATGTAATTAAATTTTGTCGTATTTTACCCCTATGGATGGGGGGGCGTCGTGTAAAGAAGTGTGAGCTGTCTCACTATAGTGCAGCGAGCAAATCGCTGCACCATGCTGGAGTAGTGCCTGATTGCAGCATAATATGCCGAATGAGGGGTAATACCCACATCAACGCACTGTTTTTAATCAGTGGGGATATTTGAATTAAACAAGGGGGGTTATTAGCAAAATTAATCACCTTGGGTGTGACTAGAATTTCGGATTTTATGAATGATTATTCGTTTGGATGTAACCAAGGAATAGTGAACGATCTGCATCATCACTATGAATTATATTGGCGAAGCGGGTTGCTCTGGATTTTGAGCGGCTTTATAGATTATGCAGTTATAAAATTTAGTCAATATGTACGACGGCAACTTTTTGCTCTGAAGGCAAAATAATTAAATTTTCTCTCAAGGGCCGCGCCAGTACAGGCTGCAAGACGAATCTCACAGGCAGAATCTAAACTTCTTCAGGCGACGAAAATTCCATAATAATACCTTTCAGGATATAGAGTGTGCTGCACTAATATTGTGCAATAGTTTCGTTAATAAAAAACCAATGAACCATAACTGTGCAATATATGTATTGATTAACATTTGATGAACTATAACTGTGCAAATACCCTGATCTTAATTGTGCATTGCACTATTTTTGTGCGTTTTTCTCATCGCGTTAACCTGTGGGACTTTTATCCGATTCCGGTATGATTGTGTGATTCAGACCGGAAAGGACCCTACATGAAACAAATTCGATTATTAGCCCAGTACTACGTTGATTTAATGGTTAAGCTGGGGCTGGTGCGCTTCTCTTTGCTGTTGGCCTCCGCCCTGGTGGTACTGGCAATGATTGTCCAGATGGCCGTGACCATGGTGCTGCGTGGGCATGTGGAAAGCATCGACGTGGTGCGTTCGGTGTTTTTCGGCCTGCTGATTACGCCCTGGGCGGTGTATTTCCTTTCGGTCGTTGTTGAGCAGCTGGAAGAGTCACGCCAGAGACTGGCGCGGCTGGTCGATAAACTTGAGGAGATGCGCAATCGCGACCTTGAGCTGAATCAGCAAATGAAGGAAAACATCACACAGCTCAATCAGGAAATTGCCGATCGTATTAAGGCGGAAGAAGCGCGTCTGCAGGTGATGACCCGGCTGAAAGAGGAAATGGCACGTCGTGAGCAGGCGCAAATCGAACTGGAGCAGCAGTCGACCTTTCTGCGCTCATTTCTGGATGCTTCGCCGGACCTGGTCTTCTATCGTAACGCCGATCAGCAGTTCTCCGGCTGTAATCGGGCTATGGAGCTGCTGACGGGGAAAAGCGAGAAGCAGCTTATAGGATTAACCCCGAATGACGTCTACGACGACGATGCCGCATTAAAAGTGCTCGAAACCGATGAGAAAGTCTTCCGCCATAACGTTTCTCTGACCTACGAGCAGTGGCTACAGTATCCCGACGGCCGTAAAGCCTGTTTTGAGATCCGCAAGGTTCCTTATTACGATCGCGTGGGGAAACGCAGCGGGCTGATGGGCTTCGGACGCGATATAACGGAGCGTAAGCGTTACCAGGACGCGTTAGAGAATGCCAGTAGGGAGAAGACGACCTTTATCTCTACGATCAGCCACGAGCTTCGTACGCCGCTTAACGGCATTGTCGGACTAAGTCGCATTCTGCTGGATACCCATCTAAACCAGGAACAGCTCAAGTACCTTAAAACCATTCATGTCTCCGCCATCACTCTTGGCAATATCTTCAATGATGTGATTGAGATGGACAAAATCGAGCGCCGGAAGGTGCAGCTTGATAATCAGCCACTCGATTTCACCGGTCTGCTTGCCGATCTGGAAAACCTGTCCGGCCTGCTGGCCGAGCCTAAAGGACTGAAATTTATTCTGCAGCCTGAGCTACCGCTGCCGCACAAAATTGTGGCGGACGGTACGCGGTTGCGGCAGATCCTGTGGAATTTGATCGGTAACGCGGTGAAGTTCACCCAGCGTGGCGAGATAGTCGTCCGGGTGGGTTACCTTGACGAAGACCGCCTCTATTTTGAAGTGGAAGATTCCGGAATGGGCATCCCGCAGGATGAACAGGATAAAATCTTTGCCATGTACTATCAGGTTAAAGATCAGCGCGGAGGCAAGCCGGCAACCGGCACTGGCATCGGACTGGCGGTTTCTCGTCGCCTGGCGCAGGCCATGGGCGGGGATATCAGCGTGCGTAGCGCACAGGGGCAGGGTTCATGCTTTACGCTGACGCTGAGTGCGCCCCGGGTTGCGGAAGAGGTTGAGGATGAACAACCTGAAGACGACCTTCCTCTGCCTGCGCTGCATGTGCTATTGGTGGAAGATATTGAGCTTAACGTGGTGGTGGCGAGGTCGGTGCTGGAGAAGCTGGGTAACAGCGTCGAGGTAGCGATGACCGGGCAGGAAGCGTTGGATATGTTCGATCCGGATGAATTCGATCTGGTTCTGCTGGACATCCAACTGCCGGATATGACCGGACTGGATGTGGCGCGTGGCATTCATCAGCGCCATGCAGGGAAACAGTTACCGCCTCTGGTGGCACTAACCGCCAACGTGCTGAAGGATAAACGGGAGTATCTGGATGCGGGAATGGATGATGTGTTGAGCAAACCTCTTGCAGTGCCTGCTCTCACAGCGATGATTAAGAAGTACTGGAACTATCAAAGCGAGGAGCAGGCGGTGCCTGCGCAGGAGATCAATATGGATGAGAAAAAACTGGCACTGCTGGATGTGGTGATGCTGGAGCAGTATATCGAACTGGTTGGGCCGAAGTTGATTCATCAAAGTCTGGAAATGTTTGAGCAGATGATGCCTGGTTACCTGGATGTTCTGGATTCCAACATGATGGCCCGCGACCAGAAAGGCATTGCGGAAGAAGGGCATAAGATTAAAGGCGCAGCAGGTTCGGTTGGGCTGGTGCATTTGCAGCAGATCGCTAAACAGATCCAAAGCCCTGAGCTCCCCGCCTGGTGGGACAATGTACAGGAGTGGATTGATGAGCTTAAACAGGAATGGCGTAACGACGTGAATGTGTTGCGTGAATGGGTTAAGGCTTCTGAAAAAAAATGACCCCGACCTAGGCCGGGGTGCGCGAATACTGCGCCAACACCAGGGAAAATGGAAACCCACGCTATTCTGATATGAATCGTCGGGAGCGCAGGCCGGGTATTGGGTAAAACTCTCAGCCACTACCTTAGCAAATCTAACATCACATGTTACCAGATTCATTAAAATGTGTGATGTTGAGCAGTGTTTGTAAATAGAAGACATCAAATTACTTTCTCAGTCAAGCAGGTAATTCATTTTGCTTTTTTTATGATGGATTATTGTACGATTGTTGTATTTTATTCATGGAAATTCTTGACGGGTTACGTTGTCGGATTGGATTGTCTCTGCCCCGCAGCTGAAATGCTATTTCAGCATTTTTAATGCGTTTAATATGCTGTTTGTAATGCATTTTTTGTGGTTTTTGCTGAATTCTTCCGAAACGTTTTGGTTTCTGCTAGCACAAACAGGCTTCAGGGCGTGATTCGGCGAAAAAATGCTGACACAGTTCAGCAAGATAAATCTCACGATTTAATAGAAAACCCTGCAAACAAGATGTTCTTTCGTTTCATTTATCGGTGGTTTTCTATTTCGAGTTTTGTGATTTCGAAATGTACCCAGTGAAATTTATAAGCAATGCAAATCAATTTGAAAATGTTTTTTCGCCCTGAATAGTAGCCCCCTAAAATGTATTAAACTATGGCGCGTCATGGAACCGATTCCTGGGTAAGCAGCTCATGGTAGGGACCTGACCAAAATAATTAGCTTTATCTGAAGATGATGATAATGGAGTCGACGAATGAGCCGTAACCGACGCCCGGGGTGGGTATGGATGAAAAAGGCCGTGCTGCGTTTGCTGATGGGGATTGTCGGTCTTTGGCTGGTCGGTATTGTGCTCTTCGCCTTTATCCCTGTGCCTTTCTCCGCGGTTATGATTGAAAGGCAGCTTGGTGCCTGGCTACAGGGTAATTTTAGCTATGTTGCCCATTCTGACTGGGTCGGGCGCGATGAAATATCTCCATGGATGGCGCTGGCCGTTATTGCTTCTGAGGATCAAAAATTCCCCACGCACTGGGGTTTTGATGTCGATGCTATTCAGTCTGTGCTGGATAGTAACGGCGAAAACTCGCGTATGCGCGGTGCTTCAACGTTGTCTCAGCAAACCGCTAAGAATTTGTTTCTTTGGGACGGACGTAGTTGGGTGAGAAAGGGGCTGGAAGCCGGGCTGACAGTCGGTATTGAAACCGTGTGGACTAAACGGCGTATTCTTACCGTTTATCTTAATATCGCAGAGTTTGGTGACGGTGTGTTTGGCGTGGAAGAGGCGGCACAGCGTTACTTTAATAAGCCCGCCAGCCGGTTAACCATGTCCGAAGCGGCGCTGCTGGCGGCTGTTTTGCCGAATCCAATACGTTTTAAAGCCGCAGCACCTTCAGGTTATGTTCGCCAGCGTCAGCAGTGGATCATGCGACAGATGCGTCAGTTGGGTGGTGAAACGTTTCTTTCCAGAAATCACCTTAATTAGCTGGAAATTATCACAACCCTGGCAACTACTCTTCGTCGAATCCGGCATCGAACAGTTCAATAACTGCCGCCAGCGCTTCCGCTTCCTGCGGTCCGCTGGCCTCAATTTCGATATGACCGCCCTTGGCGGAATCCAGCATCAGTAGCGCAATAACGCTGCTGGCTTCGGCCTCCGTACCACTTTCGTTTCTCAGCAGCACTTCAGCGTCAAAGCTCTGCACCAGTTCAAAAAGCTTCATTGCCGGACGAGCGTGCATGCCCAGCTTATTCCTGATTTCCACGGTTTGTTTAACGGTCATGATTTACGTTTTTCCAGCGTACGGTGACGGGACTGCACGTTTTTACCACGCGAACGGAAGTAGTCAGCTAATTGCTCAGCGATATATACCGAACGGTGTTTACCGCCGGTACAGCCAATCGCCACGGTCAGGTAGCTGCGATTGTTGGTTTCCAGCATCGGCAGCCACAGTTCCAGATAGCTGCGCGTCTGATAGATAAAATTATGCACCTCGGTATGGCGGTCGAGGAAGGCCGCTACCGGGCGATCGAGACCGGTCATCGGACGCAGTTTGGGGTCCCAGTGCGGGTTTGGCAGAAAGCGGACATCGAAGACATAATCGGCATCAATTGGGATTCCGTGCTTAAAGCCGAACGACTCAAATACCATTGTCAGCTCGCGCTCGCGCTTGCCTAACAGCCGGGTCCTCAACATCTCGGCCAGCTCATGAACTGACATTTCCGAAGTGTCGATAATCAAATCAGCACGGGAACGCAGCGGCTCCAGCAGATCGCTTTCTTCATCAATAGCGCTCTCCAGCGACAGGTTTTTGCTGGAGAGGGGGTGCAGGCGACGAGTGTCACTGTAGCGACGGATTAACGTGTTGCGATCGGCATCCAGGAACAAAAGCTGCGGCGAAAAGCAGTCGGGCAGATTGTTGAGTGCGGTTTCGAAAACTTCGGGGGATTCCGGCATATTACGAACGTCAATACTGACCGCCGCAGACATATTGCGTTCAGAGAGCGAATTAGCAAGATCGGGAAGCAGCACCACGGGGAGGTTGTCCACGCAGTAGAATCCCATATCCTCCAGCGCACGTAACGCCACGGATTTACCTGAACCGGAACGACCGCTGACGATCATCAGCACCATTAACTCTTCCCCCAATTTAACCTGTTACCACGGATGTCGTGGTGAATATACAACGGCTGGCTTAATCGTGATCTTCCGTGATGATCTCGTACAGCTCTTCATCGCTCTGGGCCGCGCGCAGACGTCGGCAAACGGTTTTATCTGCCAGACGTTTGGCTACCAGTGAAAGCGTATGCAGGTGAGTTTTACATTGGTCTGCCGGGACCAACAGGGCGAACAACAGATCCACTGGCTGATTATCAATGGCGTCAAAGGCAATCGGCTGATCCAGGTGGATAAATACACCAACCGCCCGCAGCGTATCTTCGAGTAATTTACCGTGCGGGATGGCGATCCCGTTACCGATACCCGTACTGCCCATTCTTTCGCGCGTCAGAATTGCTTCGAAAATAGTCTGATGCGGAAGGTTTAGCTGTTTGGCCGCCAGTTCGCTGATAATTTCCAGCGCCCGTTTTTTACTCTGGCAATGTACACCATTACGGGTGCAGGACAGGTTCAGGACCGAGCCCAGTTCCAGTTTTAGATCGTTGTTCATCATAGTTTCACTTACGTGTTCACATCCGCATGGCGATTAACTCAGGCCGTTTTAATGGCCGTCGTTGACCCCCTGATTGATTAGCGGCTCGTACCCTTATAAAGATACGAGCCGCCGCTGACTTTAGCTTAACCCGATGTGGGATGCTGCAGAGACAATCAGCGCATGGTGAAATTTAGTGTTGTTTAAGCTTATCTTTGTGTTTATTTAACTGGCGAGCCAGCTTATCTACCAGGCCGTCAATCGCCGCGTACATATCTTTTTCTTCTGCGGTTGCATGCAACTCCCCGCCGTTCACATGCAGCGTCGCATCTGCAATTTGAGTCACTTTTTCCACCTTCAAAACAATATAGACCTGATTAATCCGGTCAAAATATTGTTCAAGTTTACCGAATTTCGCTGTCACAAATTCGCGCAGGGATTCGGTAATTTCAACGTTTAGTCCAGTGATATTGAGTTGCATGATGTCTTCCTTCTCAGTTCTTTCAGACCAGCTGTTTGCGCTGGTTTGATGGCGGGATGGATAAAGACTCTCGATATTTTGCCACAGTACGGCGCGCGACCATAATCCCCTGCTCAGAAAGCAGAGAGGTCAGCTTGCTATCGCTCAGCGGCTTGGCGGGATTTTCCGCCGAAATTAATTTCTTAACCAATGCACGAATAGCAGTAGAAGAGGCTTCACCCCCGCCTTCAGTGCTCACGTGGCTGGAGAAAAAGTACTTCAGTTCAAATATACCGCGTGGACTGTGCAGATACTTCTGCGTTGTTACGCGCGATATAGTTGATTCATGCATATCGACTGCGCTGGCTATGTCTGCCAGTACCATCGGCCGCATATATTCCTCGCCCTGTTCAAAAAATGCCTGCTGTTGATCGACAATACAGCGGGTCACTTTTAGCAGCGTGTCGTTGCGGCTCTCAAGGCTTTTAATCAGCCATTTTGCTTCCTGCAAATTACTACGGATAAATTGTGAATCACTGTCGTTACGGGTTGAACCGCCCAGTGCAGCATAGTGCTGATTGATCTTTAAACGCGGAACGCTGTCGGCGTTAAGTTCAACCGTCCAGCGCGCACCGACTTTGCGTACCAGTACGTCAGGAATAACATATTCAGGTTCCTGCGTATTGATCGACTGTCCGGGACGTGGATCGAGGGACTGGATCAGCTGTACTGCACCCTTGAGAACGTCTTCTTTTAACTTTGTCAGACGCATCAGGCTGCGGAAGTCATGATTTGCTAACAGATCGAGGTGATCGCTGACGATCAGCCGCGCTTCTTTCAACAGAGGAAGATCGTCAGGGAACTGAGAAAGCTGGACCAGCAGGCAGTCGCGCAGATCGCGGGCACATACACCCACCGGATCGAATCGCTGTACGCGCTTCAGCACCGCTTCAACTTCATCCAGGCTGAGATCTTCATTCCCCATACTCTCGAGGATATCGTCCAGCGAGATGGTCAGATAGCCGGTTTCATCCACGGCATCAACGATTGAAGTCGCGATCGCCCGATCGGTGTCGGTAAAAGGCGTTAACTCCACCTGCCACATCAGATAATCCTGCAGTGACTGGGTGGTTTCCCCCTGATAAACCGGCAGTTCGTCGTCATGGTAGTCAGTACCGGTGCCGGAAGGTGTACCTGCGGTGTAAATCTCATCCCATGTGGCATCCAGCGGCAGCTCTTCAGGCATGTCCTTTTGTTCAAGCGCTTCCCGGGTATCCAGCGCTTCGGTTTCCTGATATTCACGAGAGTCGATTTCCTCGTGAACATCGCTCTGCTCGAGCAACGGGTTGCTTTCCAGCGCCAGCTGAATTTCCTGCTGTAGTTCAAGCGTAGAGAGTTGCAGCAGTCGAATGGCCTGCTGTAACTGTGGCGTCATGGCAAGCTGTTGGCTCAGCCTGAGTTGTAAACCTTGCTTCATATTCAGGATAATAATTCCCTAAAAAACAAACCTTATGGCCACCTTATCAGAGTCTGAACTCTTCGCCCAGGTAGACGCGTTTCACCTGCTCGTCGGCAAGGATTTCTTCAGGCGTACCGTGTGCGATAAGGTGCCCCTGGCTGACGATATAAGCGCGTTCGCAGACCGCCAGCGTTTCACGAACGTTGTGGTCGGTAATCAGCACGCCAAGTCCGCTATCACGAAGATGCTCGATAATCTTTTTAATATCAATAACGGAAATAGGGTCAACACCGGCAAAAGGTTCATCCAGCAGGATAAATTTGGGATTTGCTGCCAGCGCGCGGGCAATTTCAACCCTGCGACGCTCACCGCCGGAAAGCGCCTGACCGAGGCTGTCGCGCAGATGTTCGATGTGGAACTCGGCCATCAGCTCATTGGCACGATCTTCGCGCTGTTCGCTGGTCAGATCTTCACGAATTTGCAGGACCGCCATCAAATTATCGTAAACGCTCAGACGGCGGAAAATGGAGGCTTCCTGAGGGAGATAACCAATCCCCCGGCGCGCGCGCGCGTGCAGGGGCAGGATACTGATATCTTCATCATCAATCACGATACGGCCTGCATCGCGCGGAACGATACCCACTACCATATAAAAGGTGGTGGTTTTGCCGGCCCCGTTTGGTCCCAGTAGTCCGACAATCTCACCGGATTTCACTTCCAGACTGACGTCTTCAACCACGCGGCGGCCTTTGTAGGCCTTCGCCAGGTTTTCCGCAATTAACGTTGCCATGTTAGTTAGTTACTCTTCTTCTGACCGTTAGACGGTGTGCTTTTATCCTGCAGCTGTGACGGTACAAGTACGGTCGTCACGCGTTTGCCGGTGCTGCCGTAAGCCTGCATTTTCTGCTCTTTGACCAGATAGGTAATGCGATCGCCTTTGACATTGCTGTCCAGCTGCTCCAGATAGGCATTACCCGTCAACTCAACAAAATCTTTGGCCAGTTCATAGTGCATTTTCTGCGCGTGTCCCTGAACCGGTTTACCGTTGTCCTGCATCTGATAGAAGGTTGCGGGATTGCCATAGGCATCCACGATGGTTTTATTGCTGTCGCCACCGGGACGAGTCACCACCACTTTATCGGCGGTGATCTTGATCGAGCCCTGGGTAACGATCACTTTACCGGTAAACGTGGCCACGTTCCCCTGCATATCCAGTGCCTGATTCTCCGAGTCGACATTGACCGGTTTGTCGGAATCCCCGGTCAAGGCCAAAGCCGGAACGCTGGCAGCGAGGAGCAGAGATGCCGTCAGGAACTTAAGGCTGTTTTTCATTTTGAATTTCATAAGATGTTTTGACCTTTTCAATCAACTCGGCAGTTTTCTTCCGTAAATTTCCGCGCATCTTCATTCCCGTGGAGTTAAAGCTGCGGCCATAAAGCGTAACTTGATCGTTAGAGGTGACATCCTGAGTTGTCAGGTTCACCAGCGCATTGTCGGTTGTAATTTTCTCCAACTGCGCATCTTTCGTCAGGCTTTTTACGACTACATTGCCGTACAGAAACAGCATACGATCGTTAGTCAGTTTGGCTTTATCGGCGCTTACTGACCAGGTAGCCACTTTATTTTCATCGTAAGTCGTCATCTTCGGGTTGTCGAACCAGCTAACGGCGTCTGTTGAAAAGTAAGTCACCTTGTCTGAAATCAGTCTGTAGCTCAGCCCACCCTCGGGGTTGTAAACGACGGTATGTGAATTATCACTCAGATAGGTGGGTTCGCTATCGTTGTTGCTGACTGCACCGTCACCATTATCAGAATCCGCAAGATTCCAGCCTATCAATATGATGGTAATCAGCGTCAGTAAAAGTGTAATCCAGCGTCTTGTTTTACTCATACAGACTGCCCTATGGCCTTATCAAACGTACCCTGAGAAATTAAGATCAGGTCACAAAGTTCCCGAACGGCTCCGCGTCCCCCGGCAATTCGGGTCACGTAGTCAGCTTTAGGCAGCAGTACCGGATGCGCATCGGCGACGGCCACGCTCAGGCCAACCTGGGCCATAACCGGCCAGTCAATCAGGTCATCACCAATGTAGGCAACCTGGCTGGCATTCAGCGCTAGTTTATCCAGAAGTTCGCGGAAGGCCAAAGTCTTATCAGACTGCCCCTGGTAAAGATGGGTAATACCCAGCGTGGTACAGCGATCTTCCAGCAGTTTTGCTTTGCGACCGGTAATAATCGCGACCTCCACATCCGAGGTCAGCAGGCAACGGATGCCGTAGCCGTCTCGAACATTAAATGCTTTCAGCTCTTCACCGTTGTTACCCTGATAGATCACGCCATCAGACATCACCCCATCCACATCACAGATCAGCAATTTTATTTGCTGTGCCTGCGCCATGACCTGCTGACTTACCGGGCCATAACAGGTGTCAACGGTGGCTGCTGGATTACTCATTCTCGTTTTATTCCTTATCAAACAACGCCGGCACGCAGCATATCGTGCATATGTACCACGCCCAACAGATGGTCGCCGTCGGCCACCATCACGGAAGTAATGTTCTTGTTCTGCATCAGATTCAACGCATCTACCGCCAGCGTATTGGGCCGGACGCGAATGCCACCAGGGGTCATCACGCTGGCAATGCTGGCGTGCTGTATATCGATGCCCATATCAAACACGCGACGCAAGTCACCATCGGTAAAGATACCTTCGATTTTCATCAGATCGTTACAAATGACCGTCATACCCATATTTTTGCGGGTAATTTCCAACAGCGCATCGCGCAGTGATGCATCGCTACTGATATGCGGCATTTCGTCACCAGAATGCATAATATCATCAACCCGCAGCAGCAACTTACGCCCCAACGCTCCACCAGGATGCGACAGCGCGAAGTCTTCTGCGGTAAAGCCGCGAGCTTTAAGCAAAGCAACCGCTAAGGCGTCACCCATTACCAGTGTAGCCGTCGTGCTGGTTGTTGGTGCAAGGCCCAGCGGACAGGCTTCCTGCGGCACTTTAACACACAGATGAATATCGGCAGCACGCCCCATTGCGCTATCGGGGCGGCTGGTCATGCAAATCAGGGAAACATGCAGGCGTTTCAGCACCGGTATCAGGGCCAAAATTTCGGAGGATTCTCCAGAATTAGAGATGGCGATAACCACATCATTGGGACTGACCATCCCCAGATCGCCATGGCTGGCTTCACCCGGGTGGACAAAAAAAGCGGGTGTTCCGGTGCTGGCAAAGGTGGCGGCGATTTTTTTGCCGATGTGCCCGGATTTGCCCATCCCCATGACTACCACTTTGCCACGGCAGCGTGAAATCAGCGCACAGGCCTGGTTAAAATCACCGTTAATGTACTGATCGAGCTGTTCCAGTCCCTCTCGCTCGATCTGTAAAACCTCTTTTCCGGCCGTTATAAAGTCAAAATCAGAATCGGTAATGATATGCGCCATAACTCTTCAGTCCTTTTACCAGAAAGTCACTGAGGGGAAACCGTACAGCATGACCACCCAGAGGATAAATCCGCACAGCAGCAACGCACCGGCTATCCGGCCAATCCGGCGGTTGCGTTGCAAACAGATCAGCGTAAACAGGGCGCTGACGCCCAACATGACCCAGTAATCTCGGGCAAATGCGCTGGCATCGAAGCTACCGGGATGAATCAGTGCCGGGATGCCCAGGACAATCACCATATTATAAATGTTAGACCCAATCAGGTTGCCGATGGCGATATCATCTTCGCCTTTCAACGCGCCGGCGATCACCGTGGCCAGCTCCGGCAGGCTGGTGCCAACTGAAATAATCGTCAGTGCAATAACCAGCTCGCTGATGCCGAAGTAGTCGGCAATCACCGTGGCGTTATCAATCACCATACGGGTTGAAACCGGCAGTAATATCAGCGCTACGGCCAGCCACAGGAAAGCTACCGTGTTGCCGACATCATCACGCGGTAGCTCGGCCAGCTGCTCACGGGTCAGGGTGTCATTATTCTCACGCTCTGCCCGGCGGGCGATTTTTATGGTGCACAGCAGCCAGCAGGCGGCGATGGCAATCAGCCCCAGCCCGTCATTCCGGCTAAGGTGATTATCAAAGAGTATGATGCCGCACAGCAGAGTCACCAGCAGCATCAGTGGCAGCTCGCGGCGTATCAGGTTGGAATGTACGGTGAGTGGATGCAGCAGTGCTGCACCGCCGAGAATGAGCAGAATATTGGTAATATTGGAACCGATTGCTGTCCCAACGGCGATATCCATTTGTCCGTGCGTTGCCGCTGAAAACGAAACAATCAGTTCCGGGAGGGAGGTGCCAATGCCTACCACGGTCATCCCGATGATCAGCGGCGGGATACCCAGCGATCGGCATAAAATAGCGGCGCTAAACACCAGACGATCGGCCCCATAAACCAGTAAGGCTAAACCGATAATCAATAGTGCTATAGCTACGAGCATGAAATGTCCTTTTATCGGATATAATCGTTGGTTGCTGCATGTGACGAAGCGTTTCTGGTTACGTTTTTTTAATGCCCGTGATTTTGACGGTCTAAAGCTAAAAAGTAAAACTTATGCCAGCTTTCGCGAAGTGATTGCAGTAAGTTTCTGTAAAAGTGTCCAGTCCGGCGGTTAATGCGTTACCATCGGAAGTATATTTAACGCCTGAATTGAGGATCGAGGTAACTATGGGCCAGACGGAAACGAATTTAGTAGATGTCCGGGATGTCTGTTTCTCCCGAGGCAACAGGTCTATTTTCGATAACATCTCGCTTACGGTGCCCAAAGGGAAAATTACCGCCATTATGGGACCCTCTGGCATTGGTAAAACAACGCTACTGCGTTTGATCGGCGGACAGATACCACCCGACAGTGGTGAAATCTGGTTCAACGGTGAAAATATCCCTACGCTTTCGCGTTCCCGTCTTTATGCCGCCCGCAAAAAAATGAGCATGCTGTTCCAGTCCGGCGCATTGTTTACCGACCTGAGCGTTTTCGATAACGTTGCCTGGCCGCTGCGCGAGCACACTCAGCTGCCTGCGGCGTTGCTGCACAGCACGGTGATGATGAAGCTGGAAGCGGTGGGGCTGCGGGGTGCGGCGAATCTTAAACCTTCCGAGCTGTCCGGTGGTATGGCGCGACGTGCTGCGCTGGCGCGAGCCATTGCGCTTGAACCCGACCTGATTATGTTCGATGAACCTTTTGTTGGTCAGGACCCCATCACGATGGGTGTACTGGTCAAGCTTATCGACGAACTAAATCATTCGCTGGGTGTCACTTGCATTGTGGTTTCCCACGATGTGCCTGAAGTACTAAGTATTGCTGATTACGCGTATATCATTGCCGACCAGAAAGTTATCGCCCAGGGTACGGCACCTCAACTGAGAGAGAATAATGATGCTCGCGTGCGTCAGTTTATTGATGGTATTGCTGATGGGCCGGTGCCGTTTCGTTTCCCGGCGGGAGATTATCTTCACGATTTAGTCGGCTCAGGGAGTTAACATACTGATGTTTTTACGAGCGCTGGCGTCACTAGGACGTCAGGGAATTAATACCTGTGCCGCCTTTGGCCGTGCCGGATTGATGCTTTTCCATGCACTTATCGGCGTTCCCAGTTTTCGCAAACATGCGCCGCTGTTGGTAAAGCAGCTTTATAGCGTTGGCGTATTATCGCTACTGATTATCGTGGTTTCCGGATTGTTCATTGGTATGGTATTGGGCCTGCAGGGCTATCTGGTGCTGAATACCTATGGTGCTGAAACCAGTCTCGGGATGCTGGTGGCACTGTCTCTGCTGCGCGAGCTGGGGCCGGTGGTCACCGCGTTACTGTTTGCCGGACGAGCCGGTTCGGCGCTGACCGCTGAGATCGGTCTGATGAAAGCCACGGAACAGCTCTCCAGCATGGAAATGATGGCGGTTGACCCGCTGCGGCGTATTGTCTCACCGCGTTTTTGGGCTGGGGCGATCAGCATGCCTCTGCTGACGCTGATTTTTGTCGCCGTGGGGATACTCGGCGGTGCGATGGTTGGCGTGAGCTGGAAAGGGATCGACAGTGGCTTCTTCTGGTCAGCGATGCAGAATGCGGTCGATGTGCGTACTGATATTATCAACTGCGTGATTAAGAGCCTCGTGTTTGCCATTACCGTGACCTGGATTGCGCTGTTTAACGGCTACGACGCCATTCCGACGTCTGAAGGGATTAGTCGGGCAACAACGCGTACTGTGGTACATGCCTCTCTGGCTGTACTCGGTCTGGATTTTGTGCTTACGGCACTGATGTTTGGGAATTGATTCGATGCAAACGAAAAAAAGCGAAATTTGGGTAGGTGCCTTCTTATTGTTAGCGCTTTGCGCGATCGTTTTTCTGTGTCTGCGCGTTGCCGATCTGAAGTCTCTCGGCAATGAACCGACCTGGAAACTCTATGCTACCTTTGACAATATCGGCGGCTTAAAATCAGGATCGCCGGTAAAAGTGGGTGGCGTTGTGATTGGCCGCGTAACGGATATCACGCTTGACCCGAAAAATTACTCACCGCGGGTCACTATGGATATTGATGAAAAGTATAACAATATCCCGGATACCAGCTCACTGGCGGTACGTACATCAGGCCTGTTGGGCGAACAGTTTCTGGCGATGAATATCGGTTTCGATGACCCGGAAATGGGTACCGCGACGCTGAAAGATGGCAGCACGCTGCAGGACACCAAGTCGGCAATGGTGCTGGAAGATCTGATCGGCCAGTTCCTCTACAAAAGCGGAAATGGCAACGATAAGAGCGCAGACAAAGCAGATGATAACGGTGCTTCAGAGCAACCGGCTGTGGCTAACACTCCAGGAGAGGATAAGTAATGTTTAAACGTTTACTGATGGTGGCAATGCTGATCGTTGCCCCGATTGCGGCTAACGCGGCGGCTGATAAAACTAACCCTTATTCGATGATGAATGAAGCGGCAGCAAAAACCTTCGATCGTTTGAAGAATGAGCAACCTAAGATCAAGCAGGACCCAAACTATCTGCGTCAGGTTGTTAAAGAAGAACTGCTGCCGTACGTGCAGATAAAATATGCCGGTGCGTTGGTGCTGGGCCGCTATTACAAAGAGGCCACTCCGGCACAGCGAGAAGCCTATTTTAGCGCTTTTGGTGACTATCTGGCACAGGCCTACGGTCAGGCTCTGGCGCTTTACAACGGTCAGACATACCAGATAGCTCCCGAGCAGCCGCTGGGGAATGCCGATATCATTGCTATCCGCGTTACCATCATTGATAAAAATGGCCGCCCTCCGGTACGTCTGGATTTCCAGTGGCGTAAAAACAGTCGTACGGGAGAATGGCAGGCGTATGACATGATTGCCGAGGGGGTCAGTATGATCACTACCAAACAAAACGAATGGAGTGACATCCTGCGACAGAAAGGCATTGATGGTTTGACCGAGCGGCTGAAATCCTATGCGCAACAGCCAATCACGCTGGACAAACAGCAGTGAGCAACATGACGGCAGATTTGCTTAGCTGGACAGTCGACTCCGGCCTGCTCCGTCTTAGCGGTGAACTGGAGCGCGAAACCCTGCTGCCGCTATGGCAGCAGCGGGATCAATTAATGCAGCAGGCTGAGGTTATTGATGTATCCAGCCTGGATCGCGTTGATTCTGCGGGGCTGGCATTACTGGTGCATCTGCGGCAAATCGCGTTACAAAAGGGCAAAACACCTCATTTCACCGGTATCCCCGATAAGCTCCGTTCTCTGATTACCCTGTATAATCTTCAGGAAATTATTGCCGATAATCGTTGATCCAGGGCACGGCGGCTCAGGCCGCCGTACTCCTGCGGAACATATTGAGTTCGTTGATCTTTGCTTCCCTTTTCGTTCCCCCCGATCCTCCAGGCCTGAGCGACGTATAGCGTTCTTCATTCTCATTTAGCCTTTTTCTGACGATCCTGGCATTTATTGCTTGTTTAAGAGTAAGGCAGATTCCACTAATATGTGTGCCTGTTTATTATCAGGTGAATTTGAAAGCATCATGGAAAATAGTGAAATTCAGTCCGTGCTTATGAGCGCGTTACCGCTGCAGGAAGTCCACGTCACTGGCGATGGCAGCCATTTTCAGGTGATTGCCGTGGGTGAGTTATTCGGTGAACTGAGCCGCGTGAAGAAGCAGCAGACGGTCTATGCACCCCTGATGGCCTACATTGCGGACAACCGTATTCACGCCGTTTCAATCAAGACTTACACTCCTGAAGAGTGGGCGCGTGACCGTAAGTTAAACGGTTTCTAAGCGGCAGCTGTCCACCACGCAATAATATGCGGGCGGGCTGAGCCGCAGATTTTTAGTCTGACAACAGAGAGCAGTTGCAATGGATAAATTTCGTGTGCAGGGTCCAACCCGGCTGAGTGGTGAAGTCACAATTTCCGGGGCTAAAAATGCTGCCCTGCCGATCCTGTTCGCTGCTTTGCTGGCTGAAGAACCGGTAGAGATTCAGAATGTCCCGAAACTGAAGGACATTGATACCACCATGAAGCTGCTGGGCCAACTGGGTGTAAAGGCCGAGCGTAACGGCTCGGTGCATATGGATGCCAGTAAGGTTGATGTTTACTGTGCCCCATACGATCTGGTGAAGACCATGCGAGCCTCTATCTGGGCGCTTGGCCCGCTGGTGGCGCGTTTTGGCCAGGGTCAGGTATCGCTTCCCGGCGGCTGCGCTATTGGCGCGCGTCCGGTCGATCTGCATATTACCGGCCTGGAACAGCTGGGTGCTGAGATCAAGCTGGAAGAGGGCTACGTTAAGGCCTCGGTGGATGGCCGCCTGAAGGGCGCGCATATCGTCATGGATAAGGTCAGCGTGGGTGCCACGGTAACCATCATGAGTGCCGCTACGCTGGCAACCGGTACAACGATTATCGAAAACGCTGCGCGCGAGCCGGAAATCGTTGATACCGCCAACTTCCTGAATACGCTGGGTGCAAAAATTACCGGCGCGGGCAGCGATCGCATTACCATCGAGGGCGTTGAGCGCCTGGGCGGCGGCGTATACCGCGTGCTTCCCGATCGTATCGAAACCGGTACGTTCCTCGTGGCGGCTGCGATTTCCGGTGGTGCAGTGGTCTGCCGTGCGGCTCAGCCCGACACGCTGGATGCTGTGCTGGCCAAACTGCGTGAGGCGGGTGCCGACATTGAAGTGGGCGAGGACTGGATAAGCCTTGATATGCACGGCAAGCGCCCGAAAGCCGTGAACGTGCGCACCGCGCCGCATCCAGGATTCCCGACGGATATGCAGGCACAGTTCAGCCTGCTGAATCTGGTAGCAGAAGGAACTGGGGTGATCACTGAGACCATTTTCGAAAACCGCTTTATGCACGTACCGGAGCTGGTACGTATGGGAGCGCACGGTGAAATTGAAAGCAACACGCTGATTTGCCACGGTGTAGAAAAGCTATCGGGTGCTCAGGTAATGGCGACCGATCTTCGCGCATCAGCCAGCCTGGTTCTGGCTGGCTGTATTGCGGAAGGTACAACGATCGTCGATCGTATTTATCATATCGATCGTGGCTATGAGCATATCGAAGACAAACTGATGGCTCTGGGTGCCAATATCCAGCGGGTCAGCGGTGACGAATAAACGTTGCCTGTAGTCTTTTAGCAGGGGCCGGTCTTCAATACCGGCCCTTTTTATTTTCTGATCAGTTTTTTACGATCGATCAACTGCTTTGTCTTAGGATCGTAATAGCGGCTGGGCCAGATCTCTGCCGGATGTATCTCCAGAGCGTCAGCAATCAGCCATTCCCCCTTCGGCCACGGCCGGCATAGCGTATTAGCCAGCGTTGATGAGCTTAAGCCTGCGCGGCGCGACTGTTCGGCGAGAGTAGTGCCTCTTTTACGCAGGGCGGCAATGATATCGGCAGGATGCCAGTCTTGAGAATTATAGGCCACGTGCTCTTTCTCCTTGTGCACTTGTGGAAACAACAGGAAATAATCTGCACAGGGAAAGTCTTTTCCTGCGCATCCGTATTTACCGTATTAACCCTGACGATAGTAACGGAATTTATAAGAGCTTTATATCAACTTGTTTCCTTTAATTTCCAGTAATATTTATGCCAAGAGCCAGTTTTGCGTAGCTCTACGCAAAAGTGGATACAAATGATGTAACGTTACATTGTGCAGTAATATCAGGACTGGCGGTGGGGGAATGGCTAAGATGAATCATGAAAAGCGCGGATTTCCGCGCATTTTCAATCAGAATTCGCGTTGTACAGACATATGAGCAAGTGCCTCAAGTGCGCTGCGCCATGGAGATTCAGGTAGTACCTGCAGGGCAGTAATGGCTTTGTCCGCTTCCTGCTCGGCAGCACGGCGCGTCCATTCCAGCGAGCCGCACTGGTTCATGGTTTCCAAAACTGGTTCCAGTAAATGGCGGCCATTACCTTCCTCAATAGCTTTACGGATCATGCTGGTCTGCTCGGGAGTACCGTTACGCATGGCGTGCAGCAACGGCAGCGTCGGTTTACCTTCGCTGAGATCGTCACCCACATTTTTACCAAGCGTTGCACCATCAGCGCTGTAATCCAGCAGATCGTCAATCAGCTGGAAAGCGGTGCCAATGTAGCGTCCGTAATCCTGCAGAGCCTGTTCCTGCTCTGCGGTGGCACCTGCCAGTATCCCGGAAGACTGCGCGGCGGCTTCAAACAAGCGAGCCGTTTTGCTGTAAATCACCCGCATATAGCTTTCTTCAGTGATGTCCGGATCGTTACAGTTCATCAACTGTAACACTTCACCTTCGGCAATTACGTTAACCGCTTCAGACATCAGCGCCAGCACCCGCAGCGAGCCGAGGCTGGTCATCATCTGGAATGCGCGGGTATAAATAAAATCACCAACCAGTACGCTGGCCGCGTTGCCAAATGCCGCATTGGCCGTTGCTTTACCACGGCGCATATCCGATTCGTCGACCACATCGTCGTGCAGCAGCGTTGCGGTGTGGATAAATTCGATCAGTGCCGCCACGGCGATGTGCTGCTTGCCGTCGTAATTGTTGATAGCGCGTGCAGCAAGAACGGCGATCATCGGTCGGATACGTTTCCCACCGCCGCTAATAATGTAATGGCCCAGCTGATTGATAAGGGATACGTCCGAGTTCAGCTGGTCGAGTATTGTCGCGTTGACATCCGCCATATCCTGCGCGGTAAGTTCATTTATCTGTTCTAAGTTCATCAGTCTGTTCAGCTATCGCTCGCTCAGTTTGCTGGTATGATAAGCGCCTTTACGCGTGCCTGTGGCATGAAATGTATGACAGATTGTACTTGAAAAACACAACGGTGAAAGCGTCCCATGCACGTTGCGTTTTTTTTCTGCAATACAGCGTAACTGGCACTTGTCATTGGCAGCGAAGTTGCGTAGAATTCGCGCCCTATTGTGAATATTTATAGCGCAGCCTGATAATCAAAAAAAGGCAAGCGCGAGAGCGGAGTTTTATATGTACGCGGTTTTCCAAAGTGGTGGTAAACAACACCGAGTAAGCGAAGGTCAGACCGTTCGCCTGGAAAAGCTGGACATCGCAACCGGCGAAACTATTGAGTTCGACCAGGTTCTGATGATTGCCAACGGCGAAGACGTTAAAATCGGCGCGCCTTTAGTTTCAGGTGGCGTGATCAAAGCGGAAATCGTTGCTCATGGTCGTGGCGACAAGATCAAGATTGTTAAGTTCCGTCGTCGTAAGCATTACCGTAAGCAGCAGGGTCACCGTCAGTGGTTCACTGATGTGAAGATCACTGGCATCAGCGCCTAAGAGGAGATCTGACAAATGGCACATAAAAAGGCTGGTGGCTCGACTCGTAACGGTCGTGACTCCAATGCAAAACGTCTGGGCGTAAAACGTTTCGGCGGCGAATCAGTTCTGGCAGGTAGCATCATCGTTCGTCAGCGTGGTACTAAATTCCACGCCGGCACCAACGTTGGCTGCGGTCGTGACCACACCCTGTTTGCAACTGCAGACGGCAAGGTCAAATTCGAAGTTAAAGGCCCGAACAACCGTAAATACATCAGCATCGTTGCTGAGTAAGGTTTTCGAGCCGCAGAGTGATTTTTAAGTCACTTCTTGCTGCGAAATTAAAAGCCCCGCATCTCAGTGCGGGGCTTTTTACATTCTGCCCGTTAGGAATGCTACTGCGTCGACTGGCCTCGCAACAGATCCTGTTTTTGCTGTACACTTTATGTTCAGTGGTGCTGCTGGTGAGGGGTATTCCTTTCATCGAACGGGTGGCACTGGTCGGCGAAAAAGAGACGCTGACGCCTTTACGCTGAAGTTTTCAGAATTATTATCGCCTGGCTGGTTCGAACGCTTTCCATTCCGCCTCTGAAGTTTCAGGGGTCAATCGGAGTGACTGGCGCCCGGCCAGGTGCCATATTTTCCGCAATGGGTCATCGCTTATGGCCACGGCGGAGCAATCCCGTTCCGGTGCAAAGACACTGGGCCACGGGCGAATGAGTGACGGAGAAGTAAAATGAAGTTTGTTGATGAAGCGACGATCCTGGCTGTAGCAGGTGACGGCGGCAATGGTTGCGTCAGTTTCCGTCGTGAGAAGTATATTCCTCGTGGTGGACCGGACGGCGGCGACGGCGGTGACGGCGGCGATGTTTACATGCAGGCCGACGAAAACCTGAATACCCTGATTGACTATCGTTTCGAAAAATCCTTCCGCGCGGAACGGGGTCAAAACGGCCAGAGCCGTGACTGCACCGGTAAACGTGGTAAAGATATCATTATCAAAGTTCCTGTCGGTACGCGCGTTATCGATCAGGGAACGGGTGAAACGCTGGGCGATATGACCCACCATCAGCAGCTGCTGATGGTCGCGAAGGGCGGTTGGCACGGGCTGGGTAACACCCGCTTTAAGTCATCCGTTAACCGTACTCCACGCCAGAAAACAATGGGTACGCCGGGTGAGAAACGTGATCTGCAGCTGGAACTGATGCTGCTGGCTGACGTGGGTATGCTGGGCCTGCCTAACGCGGGTAAATCGACCTTCATCCGCGCCGTATCTGCTGCAAAACCAAAAGTTGCCGATTATCCCTTCACTACCCTGGTACCAAGCCTGGGCGTAGTGCGTATGGATAACGAGCAGAGCTTTGTGGTTGCCGATATTCCGGGCCTGATTGAGGGTGCTTCAGATGGTGCCGGTCTGGGAATTCGCTTCCTGAAGCATCTTGAGCGCTGTCGCGTTCTGCTGCATACCATCGATCTGGCACCGATCGATGAAAGTGACCCGGTGGAAAATGCCCGTGTTATTCTGGGTGAGTTGGAAAAGTACAGCGAGAAACTTTTCCAGAAACCGCGCTGGCTGGTGTTCAATAAGGTGGACCTGCTGGACAGCGAAGAAGCCGAAGCACGTGCTAAGGCGATTGCCGATGCGCTGGGCTGGACCGACAAGTACTACCTGATTTCTGCCGCGAATCGTGTAGGCGTTAATGCATTATGCTGGGACATTATGTCCTTCATGAATGCCAACCCGAAACAAGCTGAACTGGAAGCGAAGCAGCCAGAGAAAGTGGAGTTTATGTGGGACGACTACCATCGTCAGCAGCTGGAAGAAGCACAGCCTGCCGTCGAAGAAGATGATGATTGGGATGATGACTGGGATGATGAAGACGACGAAGGCGTTGAAATTATCTATCAGCGCTAATCTGCGATGAAAACAGGGACGCCATGGCGTCCCTGTTTATTTTCATTAGCCGATAATGGCAGTGGTCAGGCGCGAAATGCAGCATAACCGATCGCGATCGTCAAAGATCTCAATCTGCCATACCTGACTGGTCGTCCCGGCGTGTAAAGCACGACAGACGCCGCGTACCGTACCGCTGAATACGCCCCGCAGATGGCTGGCGCTGATTTCTGTACCTACCACGTTCTGCCCATGCTGCGAACATAGCCAGCCCGCCATCGATCCCAGTGACTCCGCTAAAGCCACCGAAGCACCGCCGTGCAGCAGGCCAAACGGTTGATGGGTACGTGAATCAACCGGCATGGTTGCTTCCAGATGGTCATCGGCCAGTCGAGTGAAGCAGATCCCAAGCCCGGCAATCATATTACCCTGGGCCATTTGGTTCAGCGCCTCAGTATGACTTTGGCGCTTCCACAATGATTTCGGCTTATGCACCGAGCGTAGCCCCACCGTCAACCACAATATCCTGCATGATAATATGGCTGGCGCTCTCGGAAGCCAGGAACATCACCGCACTGGCGATGTCATCAGGGCGGGCAATTTTACCCAGCGGGATGCCCAGTTTGTACTGCTCCGGATAACCCGCAATCATCTGCTGTTCATCTGCCGGGGTTTGCCACAGGCTGCGCTGCATCGCGGTATCCGTTGAACCCGGCGAAACAATATTACAGCGCACGCCATAAGGTGCCATTTCGAGAGCGACGGTCATGCACAGGCTGCGCAGCGCGGCTTTTGAGGCACCGTAAGCCGACATGCCGATACGCGGCGCATGAGCTGCGTTAGAAGCCACCGTGACAATCGCACCGGCACGCTGCTGACGAAATACCGGCAGAGTCTGCTGGAACAGGTTGAAAGCGCCTCCGGCATTAACCGCCAGGCAGGCCTGCCAGTCTGTAAATGCCAGTTCCTCGGTGGAGCCGGTACGTAAAATACCGGCAGCATTGACCAGCACGTCAAGATGTTGGGTATCGGAAAGCACTTTTTCGCAGACGCGCTTCACCTGCCACGGATCGGCGATATCGACGATCTCCCGCTGGAACGGATAATCGCTCTGCGAGAACTGTTTATCAAAGCCGACAACGGAAGCGCCAGCGGCAACAAAAGCCAGCGCGGTGTGGTAGCCGATGCCCTGGCCCGCGCCGGTAACCCAAACCTGCTTACCGGTAAAATCGAAACTGGCGGACATTATGCTGGCTCCCGTGACAGTAACTTCCACCAGCCATCGATACTCGGATCTTTGGCCAGAGAAATAAAATCGATATCGCTATGGATCTGGCGCCAGCGGGCGGCGAGCTCCATCATCCGCACGGAATCAAGACCGTAGTCCACCAGATTATCCGCATCATCCAGATCCTCTGCATCGTCATCCAGCAGCGGCAGCACCAGCGCGCGCAGTTGGGCTTTACTGGCTGGTGTTGTTGCCGGCAGCAGTTCTGAGGTCATCACCACCTTTCCGCTGCGCCCGGCGGTATAGTTCAGCGCCATCATGTGTTCCTCGCGGCTGAAATCTGCCAGCGCGTCGGCAACCATAAACGGTTTAATGTCGCGCATAAATGCATCGGTCGCGGTGGTCAGGCAGCCAATGTGGGCGTAAACGCCGCAAATAATCAGCTGATCCCGCCCGGTTTCTTTAAGGATCGGCTCAAGCGGGGAGCGATGAAAAGCGCTGTAGCGCCATTTCACCAGTACCTGATCCTGTTCATCGGGTGCCAGCGCGCTGACCACTCGCTGCTGATCGGGATGCTTGTTGAGACCGGGGCCCCACATATCATTCAGCAGCGCGCGATCCTGGTCACTCTGCTGGTTGGGTTGGGCGGTGTAAAACACCGGGATGCCCTGAGATTTACAGAACTGACGCAGGCGAGCAACGTTCTCCACTACCTGATCGATCAACGGACTGTTTTCTCCCCAAAAGTTGAGGAAATATTCCTGCATATCATGAATTAACAGCGCCGCACGTGCGGGGTTAAAATCCCACTTCACTTTGTTTACCGGCAGCTCTGCCTGCGTAGGTAGCAGATAGGACTGGAGTTTAGGGATAGCCATGGTCTCTCCTGAAAATTAGAGGCTCTGAGTATGGGCAAGCTGCTGGCGCAGGCGTTTTTTATCTACTTTGCCGACCGGTGTGAGGGGCAGGGAATCAACACATTCGATGCGATCCGGCAGTTTGAACTCCGCCACGCCCAGCTCACGTAGATGGCGGCGAAGCGCCACCGGCTTCAGCACCCCCTGTGCCACAATAAAGGCACAGCTTTTCTCGCCCATCAGACTGTCTTCCATCGAAACCAGCGCGGCGTGGATCACCTGAGCGTGGCGGAGCAGCAGATTTTCGATCTCCTCTGCTGCGATCTTTTCACCACCGCGGTTGATCTGATCCTTTTCACGCCCCTGCACGGTGATATAACCATCGGGAGCGATGGAGATCAGATCGCCAGAGCAGTAAAACCCCTGACGATCGAAGCTGGCGGCATTATGTTCAGGGCTGTTGTAGTAGCCGCGAAACGTGTAGGGGCCACGGGTCATCAGACGTCCGGTTGTTCCGGCTGGGAGCGGATTACCGAACTCATCGGCTACCCAGACCTCGTCATCTTCAGAGATTGGCCTCCCCTGGGTGGTCAGAATATGCTGGCTGTCGTCATCCAGACGGGTGTAATTAACCAGTCCTTCGGCCATACCGAACACCTGTTGCAGCTGGCAGCCGATTTCCGTGGGAATACGAGCAGCAAGTGACTCACTCAGCCTGGCCCCGCCAACCTGCAGCAGAGTCAGCGAAGCCAGGGCGCGATTGCTTCCCCACTCCTGGATAGCCTGTAGCCACAGGCTGACGGCAGGCGGAACCAGTGCGGCGACGTTGACCTGATGTTTTTCGATAAGAGGGAAACAGAGGTTAGCGCTGGGATCATGTGCCAGCACTACACAGCCACCGGCGTAAAAGACACCCAGCGCGCCCGGGGAGCTCATCGCATAGTTATGCGCAGCGGGCAGGGCGCAGAGATAGCGGGTGCTGCGGCTGAACTGACAAATATCAACGCTGCCACGAATGCTGTAGTAGTAATCATTGTGAGTTCGCGGGATGAGTTTCGGCGTACCCGTGCTGCCGCCGGAAAGCTGGAAGAAAGCCACCTCATCTGCCGCAGAAGGTGTTTCTGAGAAGCTTCCGGCTGCCTCATCGGCCATCCCCGCCAGTGACATCGCCACGCCGTGTTCATTGCGTAAGGCGATCACGCTGAGTGCCGGAATAGCCTGTTTGAGCTGCTGCAGATAATCATCATTGCTGAAAAGCGGATGCTGTCGATCGGCAATGAGCAATGAAGGCTGCAGCTGTGACGCGTAGGCGTCCAGCTCGTTACGCTGGTGACTGAACAGCGCATTAACCGGTGCCACACCTATTTTAAGCAGGGCGAAAAACACCATGTAAAAATCCGCGACGTTACCGAGCTGAACCAGGGCGGTATCACCGCTTTTCAGTCCGCGTCGCTGAAGTGCCGCCGCCAGCCGATCGGAAAGTTGTGCCAGCTGCTGATAGCTGTAATGCCGATCGCCTTCGATGACTGCGACAGAAGTATTTTGAGCCTGGCTGTGCAGAATATCCGTCATCGGCCGATCGAGCCAGTAACCCTTCGCGCGATAGCGTGCGGCCAGCTCATCAGGCCAGTGAGTGTAGGGAATAGTCATGATTTACCTTTAATTGAGGCCAAATGCACGCAGCATGGTATTCAGTTTGACGCCGGTCTCACGCCATTCGGATTCAGGCGTTGAGTCGGGAACAATTCCCGCCCCGGCAAACAGACGAACCCGGTTTCCGGCAACTTTCCCGCAGCGGATAGTGACCACCCACTCGCCGTTGCCATGTTCATCGCACCAGCCGACAATGCCGCCGAACAAATCACGCTCGAAGGGTTCAAGTTTGGCGATCATCTGCATCGCGCTGGCATGAGGATATCCGCTCAGCGCCGGAGTTGGATGCAGCAGGCAGGCCAGCGAAAGCGCGTTTTCCGCCGCATGATTGACTTCACCCTCTATCGGGGTACCGAGATGCCAAAGCGTGCCGGTGGTCAGCAGCTCCGGTTCCGCAGGGATGGCGAGGCGCTTGCTGCGCGATTGCAGCACATGACGCAGAGCATCGATCACCAGCTGATGTTCATAGCGGTCTTTTTGCGACTTCATCAGTTGCTGACCGGCCGCGCGATCCCGTTCGCAGTCGCTGTCCCGCTTTGCCGAGCCCGCCAGCGGGTGGGTGTAGTAGCGGCGATCGTGCATGCGCAGCAGCAGTTCCGGGCTGGCTCCCAGCAGCGACCCACCTTGCGCAAGCGGTACGTGAAAATTGTAGCTAGTGGGGTTTTGCGCGATGAGCTGTTGCATCAGGCCAGTCATGTCGACCGGTTTTTCCGTGACGATGTCCATCAGGCGCGAGAGCACGACCTTATCCAGCTGCGAGGAAGCCGTGGCCGTAATAGCTTCGCTGACCATTCGCATAAATTCAGGCTGCTCAGGTAGTGCAGTACGCCGCAGAATGTCGTTATGTGATGAGCCGTGAGTCTGTACCTGCCGCTGAAAGCTGCTGCGGTCAAAAAAGTGGCTGGTTTCAGGGATAAACAGAGCTGAAGGCTGGCGGACATCAAAAGGGATTGCCCCCACAACGACCGGATGACGTATTCCCTGACGTTTTGCTTCTGACAGATGATGCCGGATATCGTGTTGAAAACGACCCGCCAGCATCTCACCTTCATATGCCGGCGTATTGATAGTGGTAAAGCAACCTTTCGCTGCGAGACTGCGCCAGGGAGACATAAAGAAAAAGCCACTGGCGGCAGCATCTGCGGCAAATTGCAGCGTGCTTTCTGAGGTTAACAATTCCATTCTACGTCCTTATTTAAAGGATAAACTAAGTAAGAATTATTATCATTTGCTTTCAGGGCCAGTAAGCTACGTTGAATGCTTCTAAGTGTCAATAAAGGTAAATTGATTTATTAGGCTCGTACTCGTGAGGGAATAGTCGCTTTTTACACTATTTTCAGCGGTTTTTCGTTGATCTGACAGGGTAATTACAGGTGATCGACTTTTAACGGGTTAGCGTTGCTAATTGAAATTCCAGAATGTTCTGTAAGAATTGCTGGCTCAGTTGAGCTGCTGCGGGAACCTGCATTGGGCATCAAGCCCGCTACGATCGGTGCGATTAGTCAGGCTTAGCTGGCCGTGGTGGAGTTGTACTATGCGCTGAACGATATTCAGACCCAGGCCGCTGCCGCCAAACCGCTGATCCATTCGGCGGAACGCTTTCACCACTTCCTGAACCTCGCTGGCATCAATGCCAGGGCCTTCATCACGCACGGTCACTATGCTACCGCTTTCGCTGGATGTGACTATCAACATGATAATGCTGCCCTGTGGGCTGTAGCGCGAAGCGTTCTCCAACAGATTACGTAGCATCAGGCGCAGCAGTACGGCATCACCCTGCACGCGGCTGCCGTCGCTGGTATCGTCAACAACAAGTCGTTGCTGGTTAAGCGCCAGCATCTCTTCCATCTCCTGACGCAGTGGCTGAATCACTTCTTGCCAGCTTAGAGTCTGGTAGTGACCACTTACCATCATTTGTCCGGCTCGCGACAGCATCAGCAGCTGCTCGATAACATGCATCAGCTGATCGACCCGTGCGACCAGCATCGTACCCAACGGGTTGCCGTCCTGCTCCAACAGCTCCAGGTGCAGCCGCAAGCCAGCCAGCGGGGTACGTAATTCATGAGCCGCATCTGCCGTAAACAGCCGCTCCTGCTGCAGTGTATGGTCCAGGCGCGCCAATAGCTGATTCAGTGCGCCGGTAACCGCCACAATTTCATCCATATCCGAATGCAGCGGCAAGGGGGTCAGGTTGTCCGCAGAGCGTGAGGCCAGGCTGCTTTGCAGCGAGCGCAGAGGTCGAATTATCCAGCTGATTGCCCAGAAGGAGAGCAGAAGGGTAAAGCACACCATCACCAGGGACGGCAGCAGCAGCGAGGCAATGGCTTCGCGGATCTCATTTTCGACATGCTCATTGCGAGCATGATTAGTTAGCGTTTCATTTACCAGAAAACTGATTTGCTCCCGGCTTTCATGCCACAGCCAAAATGCACTCATCAGCTGACAGCTCAGCAGAATTAGCGCCAGCATAATCAATAAACGCCGACGCATGCTGTTCATTCGCGCTCTTCCAAACGATAACCGACGCCGCGAACGGTTTTGATGCGATCTTTGCCAAGTTTGCGTCGAAGATTATGGATATGTACTTCAAGTGTGTTCGAACTGGTGTCATCCTGCCAGCTGTAGAGATCCTGCTGTAGCGTTTCGCGATGAACCGTCTGGCCCAGGCGCATCAGCAGGCGAGTCAACAGGGCGAACTCCTTTGGCGTGACTTCAACGGGGAGATTCTCGACGGCCACCTGCTGAGATGTGAGATTTAGCGTAATGTCGCCGCGCTCCAGCAGATTATCGCTGTGGCCCTGATAGCGGCGAATCAGCGCCCGAACGCGGGCTTTCAGTTCAGCCAGTGCAAACGGCTTCACCAGATAGTCGTCAGCACCGGCATCCAGCCCTTCAACTCGATCTTCCAGCGCGTCACGTGCCGTCAGGATCAGCACCGGCAAATCGTTCTGTTCTTTACGCCACTGACGCAGCAGTTCGGTACCGTCACGATCGGGCAAACCGAGATCCAACACGATCAGGCTGTACTGGCCGCTGCGCAGGAATGCGACCGCCTGGGTCGCATTTGCCGCACAGTCCACAGCGTAACCTTCTCCGGTCATGGCCAGAGTCAGGCCTTTTTGTAGCAGTTCATCGTCCTCAACAATTAATATTTTCAATGATTAATTATTCCGGTAAACGTCCTTATACAGACGACTTTCAAAGCGAACCAGCGGAATGCGGCGCTGGCGTTGATCTTCCGGCGGCACGGCATAACCGGAGAGGAACTGTACAAAGGCCACACGTTGCCCGCTGGCGGTGGTCATAAATCCGGCCAGGTTATACACACCCTGCAATGAACCGGTTTTGGCGGAGACTTTGCCGTCAACGCCCGCTTCATGCAGCCCGCCGCGATAGCGCAGCGTGCCATCATAACCGGCCAGCGGCAGCATCGAGATGATATTGAGCTGCTGATCGTTCTGTGCGATATATTGCAGTACCTGCATCATGGTTGCAGGAGAAATCAGATCGTGGCGGGATAGCCCGGAGCCGTCTACCTGAATACTGTTGCCGAGATCGATATTGGCTTTCTGACGCAGGATTTGGCGCACTGCATCCGAGCCGGCGCGCCAGGTACCCGGGACGTTAAAGCGTTCATGACCAATCGTACGGAATACGGTATCCGCAATCATGTTATCTGACTTTTTCAGCATAATTTTCAGCAGGTCGCGAAGCGGCGCCGACTGAGTTTGTGCCAGTACGGTTCCTGGCTGGGTGACCTGAGTCTGGCGTATCAGATGGCCACTGTAATCAATACCCGCATTTTGCAGTTCAGATTTCAGGATCGCACCAGCGTAGCTCGCACCATCCTGGATAGCGAAAGCCAGCGGCAATGGCTCAGAACGCTGGGTAAGGCAGCCGGTTAGCGTAAAGCGATTCAGTTCACCCGGAACGACATCCAGTTCACAATACTGCGCGTCTGCCGATCCTCTGGCCAGCGTTCTGACTTCGCTGAACATATTGACTGGATACCAGGAGGCCACGCGAATAAAGGCTTTTTCCCCCGGGGTCGGAGCGCTGTAGAGTGAAACCGAGAAGCAGTTACGGTCTACGATTGCAGCACCCGGCGGTGCACTGAAGCACTGGGTCATATCGTTCCACGGCCAGCCGGGGGCTTTATCGTGGCTGGCAAAAACCGAGGTATCAATCACCAGATTGCCGGCAATGTGTTCTACACCCTGTTTTTTCAGGTTCGTGACCATATTACGGAGATCCTGGCGCGTTAACGCTGGGTCACCACCGAAACGGGCAACCAAATCGCCGCGCAGCGTATTGCCGCTAATGCTACCCTTGCTTTCCAACTGAGTGTTGAAGCGGTAATCAGGGCCCAGTTGTAACATAGCGGCCAGCGCTGTAATCACCTTCATTGTGCTGGCAGGCAGCGCCATCTGCTGGCTGTGATAATCAATAGAGGGCGTTGTCGCCCCAATTTTTTGCACTACGAGCGCCAGGTTTGCGCCGTCGGGAAGGTACTGGGTGTAGTCTTCGACGGGGGCTGCCTGTGCCTGCAGCATAAAAGCGCAGCTAAGGCCGGTAACAATTCGTGAAAATCGCATAATCTCGCGGTAACTGACAGGTGATGCTGTCATACTACGGTGCATTGCGGTGGAAAGTAAACGATGACCCCCAGGGAACTCTGGGGTAAAATACGTATCAAATTGAAAAATAGATCCTGACCTGGAGTTTACTCCGGGTCAGGTTTCTTTTGTTTTAAATCAGTAGAAAGCGGCGCAGAACGCCTTTTTCTGCATACCATCCGTCAGGACGACGACACTTTGAACAGGAAAGATTTTAAGAGGTATTGAGATGAATCAGATTCCGATGACGTTAAAAGGCGCAGAGAAACTGCGCGAAGAGCTGGAAGAGCTCAAAACGGTAAAACGCCCCAGGATTATTGCCTCAATTGCTGAAGCGCGGGAGCACGGTGACCTGAAGGAAAATGCGGAATATCATGCTGCTCGCGAAGAGCAGGGATTCTGCGAGGGCCGTATCCAGGAAATTGAATCAAAGCTTTCTAATGCCCAGGTGATTGATGTCACAAAAATGGCTGGCAACGCTAACGGCCGGGTGATTTTTGGTGCCACCGTTACCGTGTTAAATGTGGATAGTGATGAAGAGTCTACCTATCGTATTGTGGGTGATGACGAAGCTAACTTTAAGCAAAATCTTATCTCGATCAATTCACCGATGGCGCGTGGCCTGGTCGGTAAGGTTGTTGATGATGTTGCTATCATCAAAACGCCGGGCGGCGACGTGGAATATGAAGTGTTAAACGTCCAGTATCTCTGATATTGACTTTCCTCATTATGGATGAGGGTTTTGTAAAGATAAGAAAAAGGCCGCACTGCGGCCTTTTATCGGAATGAGGAGCGTGGCACTTTCTCCTGACCTGAGTTTGTTCGGAAAGGCCGGTCAGCTGACCAGCCCCCCCCTCAGCGCGGAATGGAGATCTTGCGTTCCTTCGTTGGACGGTACAGCACCAGCGTCTTGCCGATTACCTGCACATTAACTGCACCGGTTTCGCGCACGATAGCTTCAACCACCAGGGTTTTCGTCTCACGGTCTTCCGTGGCGATTTTCACCTTGATGAGTTCATGGTGCTCCAGTGCATGTTCGATCTCGGCCAGCACTCCCTCGGTCAAGCCGTTGTTGCCCAGCATGACTACTGGCTTCAGCGGATGGGCCAGACCTTTCAGGTGCTGTTTTTGTTTGGTACTCAGATTCATCGTATTTTTTACTTACATTGGGATTGAAAACGGGTCATTCTACCGCCATCTCGAGTGTATCACCAAATCGGCTTCGCTGATTTGTGCGGTTATTTATCGCGAACAATGAATCATAGTTGGAAATTGTATGACTGGTAAAAAGCGTTCGGCCAGTTCCAGCCGCTGGCTACAGGAACACTTTAGCGATAAATATGTGCTTCAGGCGCAGAAAAAAGGGTTGCGTTCGCGCGCCTGGTTTAAACTGGATGAAATACAGCAGGGTGACAAACTTTTCAAACCCGGTATGACCGTGGTTGACCTCGGTGCGGCTCCGGGCGGTTGGTCACAGTATGTGGTAACGCAGATTGGGTCAAAAGGTCGTGTTATTGCCTGTGATATCCTACCGATGGACCCCATTGTTGGCGTCGACTTTCTTCAGGGCGATTTTCGTGACGAAAGCGTACTGAAAACTCTGCTGGAACGTGTGGGTGAGACTAAAGTTCAGGTTGTGATGTCGGATATGGCACCCAACATGACGGGTACGCCTGCTGTTGATATTCCCCGGTCGATGTATTTATGTGAGCTTGCCCTGGATATGTGTCGTGACGTATTGGCACCCGGTGGCAGCTTTTTAGTAAAGGTGTTTCAGGGAGATGGTTTTGAAGAATACCTGCGGGAAATTCGCTCCCTGTTTACGAAAGTAAAAATTCGTAAGCCGGACGCTTCACGTTCTCGTTCGCGTGAAGTGTATATTGTAGCGACAGGGCGCAAACTGTAACCATCATCGCCGGATTAGCCGCAGTTTTGCAGCGATTCCAAGTGTGAAGGATATGTAGTACCCTACGCTGTCTGTTAACACAGTTGTAATAAGAGGTTAATCCCTTGAGTGACATGGCGAAAAACCTAATTCTCTGGTTAGTCATCGCAGTTGTGCTGATGTCTGTATTCCAGAGCTTTGGGCCCAGCGAGTCGAATGGCCGTAGGGTTGATTACTCAACCTTCCTGTCTGAAGTGAACCAGGATCAGGTCCGCGAGGCACGTATTAACGGGCGTGAAATTAACGTAACCAAAAAAGATAGTAATCGCTACACGACCTACATTCCCGTCAACGATCCCAAGTTACTCGATAACCTGTTGACTAAAAATGTGAAAGTAGTCGGTGAACCACCGGAAGAGCCAAGCCTGTTGGCTTCGATCTTTATCTCATGGTTCCCTATGCTGTTACTGATTGGTGTCTGGATCTTCTTTATGCGGCAGATGCAGGGCGGAGGCGGCAAGGGCGCGATGTCCTTCGGCAAAAGCAAAGCCCGCATGCTGACAGAAGATCAGATTAAAACCACCTTTGCTGACGTTGCAGGCTGCGACGAAGCGAAAGAGGAAGTGGGCGAGCTGGTTGAATACCTGCGCGAGCCTAGCCGTTTCCAGAAGCTGGGCGGTAAAATTCCGAAAGGCGTACTGATGGTCGGTCCTCCGGGTACCGGTAAAACCCTGCTGGCGAAAGCGATTGCAGGCGAAGCTAAAGTGCCTTTCTTCACCATCTCTGGCTCTGACTTTGTTGAAATGTTCGTTGGTGTGGGTGCATCCCGCGTACGCGATATGTTTGAACAAGCTAAGAAAGCCGCGCCGTGCATTATCTTCATCGATGAAATCGATGCGGTAGGTCGTCAGCGCGGTGCAGGTCTGGGCGGTGGTCACGATGAGCGTGAACAGACGCTGAACCAGATGCTGGTTGAGATGGATGGTTTTGAAGGTAACGAAGGCATCATTGTTATTGCCGCTACCAACCGTCCAGATGTGCTTGACCCTGCACTGCTGCGTCCGGGTCGCTTCGACCGTCAGGTTGTCGTTGGATTACCGGATGTTCGTGGTCGTGAGCAGATCATGAAAGTGCACATGCGCCGTGTACCGCTGGCACCAGATATCGATGCGGCAATCATTGCCCGCGGTACCCCTGGCTTCTCCGGTGCAGATCTGGCTAACCTTGTTAACGAAGCGGCGCTGTTTGCAGCCCGTGGTAACAAGCGCGTGGTGTCGATGGTTGAATTCGAAAAAGCGAAAGACAAAATCATGATGGGTGCAGAACGTCGCTCCATGGTGATGACTGAAGCTCAAAAAGAATCAACCGCTTACCATGAAGCAGGGCACGCCATTGTGGGTACGCTGGTTCCGGGTTATGACCCGGTGCACAAAGTCACCATCATTCCTCGTGGCAGAGCGCTGGGCGTAGCCTTCTTCCTGCCGGAAGGGGACGAAATCAGTGCCAATCGTCAGAAGCTGGAAAGCCGAATTTCCGTGGCCTACGGTGGACGTCTGGCTGAAGAGATCATCTACGGTTCGGATTATGTTTCTACCGGCGCGTCGTCTGATATCAAAATGGCGACCAGCGTTGCGCGTAACATGGTTACTCAGTGGGGCTTCTCTGAAAAGCTGGGTCCATTGCTTTATGCTGAAGAGGAAGGTGAAGTGTTCCTCGGCCGTTCAGTGGCTAAGGCTAAGCATATGTCCGACGAAACGGCACGTATCATCGATCAGGAAGTTAAAAAACTGATTGATACTAACTATGCTCGTGCTCGCCGCATTCTGGACGAAAATATGGACATTCTTCATGCGATGAAAGATGCGCTGATGAAGTATGAAACCATTGATGCTCCTCAGATCAGCGATCTGATGGCGCGTCGTGAGGTTCGTCCGCCAGCGGGCTGGGAAGGGCCAGTTAATATTGAGAAAACAGCAGCGCCTCAGGCATCTCGCCCGAACGACGATATGCCAGGTTCAGATAAAATCGTGTGATAGCGGTGTGGCGGAAACCTGATGGAGTCCGCCAGATTGCAGTCAATATGCTGTTATAATGCAAACCCCGGCTATGGTCGGGGTTTTTTTATATCTACTATTGGAGACTGTTTGTTATGAAGCTGTACGCCAGAGATACCGTACTCGACCTCTCACATCCGCATGTGATGGGTATCCTGAACGTCACTCCCGATTCGTTTTCAGATGGCGGAAAGCATAACGAACTGATCCATGCTCTGACCCACGCTAACGAGATGATTAACGCCGGTGCCACGATTATTGATGTCGGCGGAGAGTCGACCCGTCCCGGCGCCAAAGACGTCAGCGTGGAAGAGGAGCTGGAGCGCGTTATTTCTGTGGTAGAGGCGATTGCACAGCGTTTTGAGGTGTGGATATCGGTGGATACCTCTAAACCCGAGGTCATCCGCGAATCTGCCCGCGCGGGAGCGCACATTATCAATGATATTCGTTCACTCCAGGAACCGGGAGCGCTTGAAGCCGCCGCTGAAACCGGGCTGCCGGTATGCCTGATGCATATGCAGGGCGAACCGAAAACCATGCAGCAGTCACCGCACTATCAGAACATTCTGCGCGATGTTGATGACTTTTTCGTTCAGCATATTGCCCGATGCGAAGCGGCAGGGATAAAAAAATCACAGCTGCTGCTCGACCCGGGTTTTGGTTTCGGTAAGAATCTTTCCCATAATTATCAACTTCTGGCGCACCTGGCCGACTATCATCACTTTGGCCTGCCGCTATTAGTCGGCATGTCACGTAAAAGTATGATTGGCCAGCTGCTGAACGTGGGTCCCGGGCAGCGTTTAACCGGCAGCATCGCCTGTGCGGTGATTGCTGCTATGCAGGGGGCTCATATTTTGCGCGTACACGATGTAAAAGAAACCGTAGAGGCGATGCGCGTCGTCGAAGCGACACAGTCAGCGAAGGAAGAATAACGTTATGAGCAACCGCAAGTATTTTGGTACCGATGGCATTCGTGGCAAAGTGGGTGAATATCCCATCACTCCTGATTTTGTGCTGAAACTTGGCTGGGCTGCCGGAAAGGTGCTGGCACGCCACGGTTCGAAGAAAATTATCATCGGGAAAGATACGCGTATCTCTGGCTATATGCTGGAATCTGCGCTGGAAGCGGGTCTGGCCGCAGCCGGATTGTCAGCCGCGTTTACCGGGCCAATGCCTACGCCTGCGGTGGCCTACCTGACACGCGCATTCCGTGCCGAAGCGGGTATTGTTATCTCTGCCTCTCATAATCCGTTCGATGATAACGGCATTAAGTTCTTTTCCACCGAGGGCACCAAGCTGCCGGATGAAGTGGAAGAGGCGATTGAAGCCGAGATGGAAAAGCCGATTACCTGCGTTGAATCTATCGAACTGGGACGCGCCAGCCGTATTGTTGATGCCGCCGGGCGCTACATCGAGTTTTGCAAAGGAACCTTCCCGAGCGAGTTAAGCCTTAACGGATTAAAAATCGTGGTGGATTGCGCGAACGGCGCGACGTATCACATTGCGCCTAATGTGCTGCGTGAACTGGGTGCAGACGTCATCTCGATTGGCGTGCAGCCTGACGGGATGAACATTAATAAAGAGTGCGGTGCAACCGATCTGCGCCTGTTACAGGAGCGTGTACTGGCTGAGAAAGCCGATCTGGGACTGGCCTACGACGGTGATGGCGACCGTATCATGATGGTTGATCATCTTGGGCAGAAGGTTGATGGCGATCAGATCCTCTATATCATCGCCCGTGAGGGCTTACGCCAGGGGCAACTGCGCGGTGGTGTTGTCGGTACGCTGATGAGCAATATGGGCCTGGAGCTGGCGCTTAAACAGCTTGGTATCCCGTTTGCCCGGGCGAAAGTGGGTGACCGATACGTACTGGAAAAGCTGAAGGAAAAAGGCTGGCGTCTTGGCGCTGAGAATTCAGGCCACGTAATCCTGCTTGATAAGACGACCACCGGCGACGGTGTGGTTGCAGGTTTGCAAGTACTAACTGCGATGGTCCGCAATCATATGACTTTGCACGATCTGTGTAGTGGAATGAAGCTGCTGCCACAGATTCTGGTTAACGTGCGCTTCAGTGGCGAAAACGATCCGCTGGAAGATGCACAGGTTAAAGCGGTAACCAGTGAAGTGGAAGCTGAGCTGAAAGGGCGTGGTCGTGTGCTGCTGCGTAAATCCGGCACCGAACCGTTGATCCGTATAATGGTGGAAGGTGAGGACGAAGCTCAGGTTACCGCACTTGCCCACCGTATTGCCGATGCGGTGAAAGCCGTATAATCCGGAGCGGGGCCGGACATTCACTTCGGCCCCTGTTTCAGGTCTTGTTCTATCGTACAAAACGGCGTTCTTTTTGTTTTTTGTCTGGTCGTTTTTTTGTGAAAAATCATTGATGAATAGCGTGTTTTTTCTCCATAAATTGGTCTTTTGCCGCTTTTTTCTGCAATCAGTGTGATGTTGTAAAATTGCCCTTGCACGGAAGAGCGCCTTTGGTTAGTATTCACACCCGCTTCTGATGGGTAGTGGTTCACTATCGATTTAACTGGTTTGAAGCTTTTAATGCACATCTAACGTGCAAGGAAGAAGGTTGATTATGTACGAAGCTCTTTTAGTAGTTTTCCTTATTGTGGCAATCGGCCTTGTTGGTCTGATCATGCTGCAGCAAGGTAAAGGCGCTGATATGGGAGCATCATTTGGTGCAGGCGCTTCTGGTACACTGTTTGGTTCTAACGGTTCAGGTAACTTCATGACCCGTATGACTGCAGTGCTGGCAACCCTGTTCTTCATTATCAGCTTGATCCTGGGTAACCTTAATAGCAACAAAACTCAGAAAGGAAGCGAGTGGGAAAATCTGACTCAGCCAGCACAGTCTCAACAGACTGCGCCAGCTAAACCGGCAGCGCCGGGCAGTGATATCCCGCAGTAAGACCTGAGTTACATTTCGACGCGATAGAAATAAAAAAATCGCAACTTTAGTGCCGTGGTGGTGGAATTGGTAGACACGCTACCTTGAGGTGGTAGTGCCCGCATGGGCTTACGGGTTCAAGTCCCGTCCTCGGTACCAAATCTCAGTTTTGCTTGCAATTTGTGCAAGTTTTGCGTAGTATTCGGACGCGGGGTGGAGCAGCCTGGTAGCTCGTCGGGCTCATAACCCGAAGGTCGTCGGTTCAAATCCGGCCCCCGCAACCACTTTCCCTAAGAGTTCTTTTTCAAATATACTGTATGCACAGAACGGCGCGTTTACAGCGAATTTTGAAAAAAATTCTTTTGGATTTTGGATTGTGCCGAGCCGCAGCTATTGCGGTATACAGGGTCCAGTCGCATAAAGCCCCGAATTTTCGGGGTTTTTTGTTATCAGGAAACAGTAACACTGGGCTATAGGCCCTTTTTTTATGTCTTGGGGGTGGGATTGTCCACATTAGAGCAAAAATTAACAGAGCTGATTTCAGCACCGGTAGAAGCGCTTGGCTACGAACTGGTAGGTATTGAGTTTGTACGCGGTCGCACATCCACCCTGCGCATCTATATTGATAGTGAAGATGGCATCAATGTTGATGATTGCGCTGATGTGAGCCACCAGGTTAGCGCGGTGATGGACGTTGAAGATCCGATTACTGTGCCATACAACCTTGAAGTCTCTTCACCTGGTCTTGACCGTCCAATGTTTACCGCAGATCATTACGTACGTTTTACTGGTGAAGAAGTCAGCCTGGTTCTGCGTATGGCGGTACAGAACCGCCGCAAATGGCAGGGCATCATTAAATCTGTCGAAGGTGAAATGATAACCGTTGCCGTTGAGGGTAACGACGAAGTGTTCGCACTGAGCAACATCCAGAAGGCGAACCTGGTTCCCCACTTTTAAAAGTCCGGATTGAGGCATACCAGGATGAACAAAGAAATCTTAGCTGTTGTAGAAGCGGTCTCTAATGAGAAATCCCTCCCGCGCGAGAAGATTTTCGAAGCGCTGGAGAGCGCGCTGGCTACAGCCACCAAGAAAAAATACGAGCAGGAAATTGACGTTCGCGTCACCATCGATCGCAAAAGCGGCGATTTCGACACCTTCCGTCGCTGGCTGATCGTTAGCGAAGTGACGCAGCCGACCCGTGAAATTACGCTGGAAGCCGCACGTTACGAAGATGAAGCGCTGGATCTCGGTGATTTTGTTGAAGATCAGATCGAATCCGTAACCTTCGACCGTATCACCACGCAGACTGCCAAGCAGGTTATCGTTCAGAAAGTCCGTGAAGCAGAACGAGCAATGGTCGTGGATCAGTTCCGCGAGCAGGAAGGCGAGATCATCACCGGTGTGGTTAAGAAAGTTAACCGCGACAACATCTCCCTGGAAGTTCGGCCTACCGATGGTTCTAACACTAATGCCGAAGCTGTCATCATTCGTGAAGATATGCTGCCGCGTGAAAACTTCCGTCCGGGTGACCGCATTCGTGGTGTTCTGTATGCCGTGCGTCCAGAAGCCCGCGGTGCGCAGCTATTCGTCAGCCGTTCCAAGCCGGAAATGCTGATTGAACTGTTCCGTATTGAAGTGCCGGAAATTGCTGAAGAAGTACTTGAAATTAAAGCCGCCGCGCGCGATCCAGGCTCCCGTGCCAAAATCGCGGTGAAAACTAACGATAAGCGCATCGACCCGGTCGGTGCCTGCGTTGGTATGCGTGGTGCGCGTGTTCAGGCGGTATCCAGCGAGCTGGGTGGCGAACGTATTGATATCGTACTGTGGGATGATAATCCGGCGCAGTTCGTGATCAACGCGATGGCTCCAGCAGATGTCGCTTCTATCGTGGTTGATGAAGATAATCACACCATGGATATTGCCGTTGAAGCCGGGAACCTGGCTCAGGCAATTGGCCGTAATGGCCAGAACGTGCGTCTGGCTTCACAGCTGAGTGGCTGGGAGCTGAACGTGATGACGGTCGACGACCTGCAAGCTAAGCATCAGGCCGAAGCACATGCTGCCATTGACGTCTTTACTAAACACCTCGATATCGATGAAGACTTCGCTACCGTACTGGTAGAAGAAGGCTTCTCTTCTCTGGAAGAGCTGGCTTATGTGCCGATCAACGAGCTGTTGGAGATCGACGGCCTGGATGAAGAGACAGTAGAAGCGTTGCGCGACCGAGCTAAAAACGCGTTAACCACCCTGGCCCTTGCGAAAGAAGAGAGCCTGGGCGATGCCCAACCTGCGGAAGATTTACTGGGCCTGGAAGGTCTGGAACGTGAGCTGGCTTTCAAGCTGGCCGCGAAAGGCGTTCGTACGCTGGAAGATCTTGCCGAGCAGGGTGTTGACGACCTGTCAGATATTGATGGCCTGACCGATGAGCGGGCTGGTGAGCTGATTATGGCTGCACGTAATATTTGCTGGTTCGGCGACGACGCGTAATAAACTGTAGCAGGAAGGAACAGTATGACGACAGATGTAACCGTAAAATCACTGGCAGCAGAGATTCAGACACCGGTTGAACGCCTGGTACAGCAATTTGCTGATGCAGGGATCCAAAAGTCTGAAACAGACTCTGTTACCCAGCAAGAAAAAGAAACTTTACTTACCCATCTGAATCGCGAACATGGCGGTGGATCTGGTAAGCTAACTCTGCAGCGTAAAACACGCAGCACATTGAATATCCCAGGCACCGGGGGTAAAAGTAAATCGGTGCAAATTGAAGTCCGCAAAAAACGCACCTATGTAAAAGGCGATCCGGCTGAAGCTGAACAGGCTGAAGCAGAAGCGCAGGCACAGCGTGAAGCGGAAGAACTGGCTCGTCGCGAGGCTGAAGAAAAAGCCCAGCGCGAAGCTAAAGAGAAAGCGAAGCGTGAAGCCGAGGAGCAGGCCAAGCGTGAGGCAGCTGATAAAGCCAAACGTGAAGCAGCGGAAAGAGATAAAGTGAGCAATCAACATACCGATGAAATGACCCGGGCTTCACAGTCCGACAAAGCCCGCCGTGAAGCTGAATCAGCTGAACTGAAGCGTAAAGCCGAGGAAGAAGCGCGTCGCAAGATCGAAGAAGAAGCGAAGCGTGTAGCCGAAGAAGCGCGTAAAATGGCGGAAGAAAAAGGTGAAGAGTGGGCATCAGTCAAAGAGGAAGAAGACACCTCTGACTACCACGTCACCACATCCACTCACGCGCGTGCTGCAGAAGACGAAAACGATGCACAGGTTGAAGGTGACCGTCGTACTCGTGCGGCAGCGCGTCCAGCTAAAGCCCCGGTTCGTAAAAAGGGCAACAAACACGCTGAAGCTAAAACTGACCGTGAAGAAGCGCGTGCGCAGGTTCGTGGCGGTAAAGGCGGCAAGCGTAAGCCAAGCTCGCTGCAGCAGGGCTTTAACAAGCCGGCTCAGGTCGTAAACCGCGATGTGGTGATTGGTGAAACGATTACCGTAGCGGAACTGGCTAACAAGATGGCAGTGAAAGGCTCCCAGGTCATCAAAGTGATGATGAAGATGGGTGCGATGGCGACCATCAACCAGGTCATCGACCAGGAAACTGCACAGCTGGTTGCGGAAGAAATGGGTCACAAAGTGACGCTGCGCCGCGAAAACGAGCTGGAAGAAGCGGTAATGAGCGACCGTGACACCGATGCCGTGCTGGAATCCCGTGCGCCGGTCGTGACCATCATGGGCCACGTTGACCACGGTAAAACCTCACTGCTGGACTATATCCGCTCCACGAAAGTCGCCTCTGGCGAAGCGGGCGGCATTACCCAGCATATCGGTGCATACCACGTTGAAACTGACAACGGTATGGTGACCTTCCTTGATACCCCGGGCCACGCCGCGTTTACCGCAATGCGTGCTCGTGGTGCTCAGGCTACCGATATCGTTATCCTGGTTGTTGCTGCTGATGATGGCGTGATGCCACAGACTATCGAAGCAATCCAGCACGCCAAAGCGGCGAAAGTGCCGGTTGTTGTTGCGGTGAACAAGTGCGATAAGCCAGAAGCCGATCCGGATCGCGTTAAGAACGAGCTGACTCAGTACGGAATTATTCCGGAAGAGTGGGGTGGTGAAAACATGTTCGTTAACGTATCTGCGAAAGCCGGTACCGGTATTGACGACCTGTTGAACGCTATCCTGCTACAGGCTGAAGTTCTCGAACTGACCGCCGTGCGTCAGGGTATGGCGAGCGGTGTGGTTATCGAATCCTTCCTGGATAAAGGTCGTGGTCCGGTTGCTACCGTGCTGGTGCGTGAAGGTACGCTGAACAAAGGCGATATCGTACTGTGCGGTTTCGAGTACGGTCGTGTTCGTGCGATGCGTGATGAGCTGGGTCGTGAAGTTCTGACCGCTGGCCCATCAATCCCTGTTGAGATCCTCGGTCTGTCCGGTGTTCCTGCTGCGGGTGATGAAGCAACGGTTGTTCGTGACGAGAAGAAAGCGCGTGAAGTTGCGCTGTATCGTCAGGGCAAATTCCGTGAAGTTAAACTGGCACGTCAGCAGAAATCTAAGCTGGAAAACATGTTTGCGAACATGACCGAAGGCGAAGTATCTGAACTGAACATCGTACTGAAAGCCGACGTACAGGGTTCTGTAGAAGCTATCGCTGACTCACTGATGAAACTTTCTACTGATGAAGTGAAAGTGAAAATCGTTGGTTCAGGCGTGGGCGGTATCACCGAAACCGACGCCACTCTGGCTGCCGCATCTAACGCTATTCTGGTTGGCTTCAACGTCCGTGCCGATGCCTCTGCTCGCCGCGTGATTGATTCTGAAAGCCTGGATCTGCGTTACTACTCCGTGATCTATAATCTGATCGACGAAGTGAAAGCAGCGATGAGCGGCATGCTGGCACCAGAATACAAGCAGCAGATCATTGGTCTTGCAGCGGTGCGTGACGTGTTCAAATCACCGAAATTTGGTGCTATCGCGGGCTGTATGGTCACCGAAGGTAACATCAAGCGTCACAACCCAATCCGTGTACTGCGTGACAACGTGGTTATCTATGAAGGCGAGCTGGAATCCCTGCGCCGCTTCAAAGATGACGTTAACGAAGTTCGTAACGGCATGGAATGTGGTATCGGCGTGAAGAACTACAACGATGTTCGCGTTGGCGATATGATCGAAGTATTCGAAATTATCGAAATTCAGCGTACCATCGATTAATCGACTGGCAGATATCCGGTAGATTTCGCGTTGCAGCAGGGCAGTTAACGCAGCGGCGATGTGAAGATTGCAGGATATTATTTGGGAGGCTTCTGGCCTCCCAAATTATTTGGAGAGATAAATTATGGCGAAAGAATTTGGTCGCCCGCAGCGCGTTTCTCAGGAGCTGCAAAAAGAGATCGCTATCATTCTGCAGCGCGAGATTAAAGATCCACGTCTGGGTATGATGGTCACCGTTTCTGGCGTTGATGTGTCCCGCGATCTGGCCTACGCGAAAGTGTTCGTCACGTTCCTCAACGACAAAGACGAAGCGGCAATTAAAGCCGGCCTGCGTGCGCTGGGTGATGCGTCCGGCTATATCCGTACGCTGCTGGGCAAAGCAATGCGTCTGCGCATTGTGCCGGAGCTGACCTTCTTCTATGACAACTCTCTTGTTGAAGGGATGCGCATGTCTAACCTGGTGACCAACGTAGTGAAAAAAGACGTTGAGCGCCGTGGTCCGACAGAAGATGAGCAGGAAGAAGGTAAAGAAGATTAATGAGCCGTCCTCGCCGTCGCGGTCGCGATATCCACGGGGTGCTGTTGCTGGATAAGCCGCAGGGCTTATCCTCTAACGATGCTCTGCAAAAAGTGAAACGCCTCTACAATGCTAATCGAGCGGGCCATACCGGCGCGCTGGACCCTTTGGCGACGGGCATGCTGCCTATCTGCCTTGGGGAAGCCACCAAGTTTTCTCAGTACCTGCTGGATTCAGACAAGCGTTATCGTGTGATTGCGCGACTGGGGCAGCGTACCGACACTTCAGATGCAGATGGTGTGGTAGTCAGTGAGCGCCCGGTAACTTTTACTGCGGAAGAGTTGATGGAAGCGCTGGAAAGCTTTCGCGGTGAAACGCAGCAAATCCCGTCGATGTATTCTGCACTTAAGTATCAGGGCCGTAAGCTGTATGAATATGCCCGCGAGGGGATAGACGTTCCTCGTGAGTCTCGCAGCATCAATGTCTACGAACTGCTGTTCATTCGCCATGAGGGGAATGAGCTGGAGTTGGAAATTCACGTTTCCAAAGGTACCTATATTCGTACCATTATTGACGATCTCGGCGAGAAACTGGGCTGTGGCGCGCACGTTACCTATCTGCGTCGTTTGCAGGTCGCCACTTATCCGATTGCTAAAATGGTGACGCTGGAACAGCTGAATGCACTGGCGGAAGAAGCGCATCGAAGCGAACAGCCGCCTGCGGTTCTGCTTGACGCTTTACTGATGCCGATGGACAGCCCGGCAGCAGAATACCCGGTGGTGAATCTGCTGAGTGAAGTGGCCGCCTGGTTTAAACAGGGTATGCCGGTTCGGGTAGCTGGTGCACCAAGTGCAGGTCTGGTGCGCGTGACCGAAGGCGACGAACACAAATTCATCGGCATGGCCGAAATTGCCGATGATGGGCGAGTGGCTCCACGCCGTCTGGTTGTGGAACATTTCGACTAATTTACTCTGTTTCGTTCGGTCGGCAGACCTTGCTTCTGCTGACGAAAAGATAACGGGTAAATTTGCGCTTGCGCATTGCGCGGAGTAGAATGGCGCGGCTTTACACTGGGTTGCTGAATTAGAGATCGGCGCCTGTACATTTACCTTATAATTTGGAGTTGTCTCATGTCTCTAAGTGTTGAAACTAAAGCGCAGATCGTTGCTGATTTCGGTCGTGGTACTAACGACAGCGGTTCTACTGAAGTGCAGGTTGCTCTGCTGACTGCGCAGATTAACCATCTGCAGGGTCACTTCTCTGAACACAAGAAAGACCACCACAGCCGTCGCGGTCTGCTGCGTATGGTTTCTCAGCGTCGTAAACTGCTGGACTACCTGAAGCGTAAAGACGTTTCTCGTTACACCAGCCTGATCGAGCGTCTGGGTCTGCGTCGCTAAGTCTTAAGGCTGTTCTGCCCGTTTTCAGAGCGATCTGATAACAAAATGGCAAACGTACAGCCTGGAACGAGTTTCGCTGGAAAGGGGCCTTTATGGCCCCTTTTTTCAAGCAATCGGCAGCAATTCCGGGCAAACTATTGTATTGTTGCTGAGTGTGATCTTCAGTTGCAGAGGTTCGCGCGGCTAATGAGAGGCTTTATCCCATTGGGGATTAGGGTTGTCATTAGTCGCGAGGATGCAAAGTGAAGATTAGTAATCCACGGTGGGATTAACCCCTGCCCAGATGTTTAAGGAACTAATTTTGCTGAACCCGATCGTAAAAAAATTCCAGTATGGTCAGCATACCGTCACCATTGAGACCGGTATGATGGCTCGCCAGGCAACGGCTGCCGTAATGGTAAGCATGGACGACACCGCTGTGTTCGTTACCGTTGTCGGCCAGAAAAAATCCAAACCAGGCCAGGACTTCTTCCCGCTGACAGTAAACTATCAGGAGCGTACTTACGCTGCTGGTCGTATCCCGGGTAGCTTCTTCCGTCGTGAAGGCCGTCCAAGCGAAGGCGAAACTCTGATTTCTCGCCTGATTGACCGCCCGATTCGTCCTCTGTTCCCTGAAGGCTTCGTTAACGAAGTGCAGGTTATTGCTACCGTGGTTTCCGTTAACCCACAGGTTAACCCGGACATCGTCGCAATGATCGGTGCTTCAGCGGCGCTGGCGCTGTCTGGCCTGCCGTTCAATGGTCCTATCGGTGCCGCTCGCGTCGGTTACCTCAACGACCAGTACGTGCTGAACCCAACCAGCGATGAGCTGAAAGAGAGCAAGCTGGACCTGGTTGTTGCCGGTACTCAGGGCGCGGTACTGATGGTTGAATCAGAAGCTGAGCTGCTGAGCGAAGACCAGATGCTGGGCGCGGTCGTATTTGGCCACGATCAGCAGCAGGTTGTTATCAATAACATCAACGAACTGGTTGCTGAAGCCGGTAAACCTCGCTGGGACTGGCAGCCAGAGCCTGTAAACGAAGCGTTACACGCACGTATTGCTGCCCTGGCTGAAGCGCGTCTGAGCGATGCTTACCGCATCACCGAAAAACAGGAGCGTTATGCTCAGGTTGACGTGATCAAATCTGAAGCGACTGCTGCGCTGCTGGCTGAAGACGAGAGCCTGGACGCTGGCGAAATCAGCGACATCCTGCACGCGCTGGAAAAAGACGTCGTTCGTAGCCGCATCCTGCGCGGTGAGCCACGTATTGATGGCCGTGAAAAAGACATGATCCGTGGTCTGGACGTGCGTACCGGCGTTCTGCCACGTACCCACGGTTCTGCACTGTTCACCCGTGGTGAAACTCAGGCGCTGGTTACCGCGACTCTGGGTACTGCACGCGATGCACAGAACCTGGACGAGCTGATGGGCGAACGTACCGACAGCTTCCTGTTCCACTACAACTTCCCTCCGTACTCTGTTGGTGAAACCGGTATGGTGGGTTCACCGAAGCGTCGCGAGATTGGTCACGGTCGTCTGGCGAAACGTGGCGTGCTGGCCGTTATGCCTAAAGGCGATGCGTTCCCGTACACCGTGCGTGTTGTGTCTGAGATCACTGAATCAAACGGCTCTTCTTCAATGGCTTCCGTTTGTGGTGCTTCTCTGGCGCTGATGGACGCAGGCGTGCCTATCAAAGCCGCCGTTGCGGGTATCGCAATGGGCCTGGTGAAAGACGAAAACAACTTCGTGGTTCTGTCTGACATTCTGGGTGACGAAGACCACCTGGGCGATATGGACTTCAAAGTTGCCGGTAGCCGTGAAGGTATCACCGCGCTGCAGATGGACATCAAAATCGAAGGCATCACCCGCGAGATCATGCAGGTTGCTCTGAACCAGGCTAAAGGTGCGCGTCTGCACATCCTGAGCGTGATGGAACAGGCTATCAGCACCCCGCGCGGCGATATCTCTCAGTTCGCACCGCGTATCCACTCCATTAAGATCAGCGTTGATAAGATCAAAGACGTGATCGGTAAAGGTGGTTCTGTCATCCGTGCGCTGACCGAAGAAACCGGTACGACCATCGAAATCGAAGATGATGGTACGGTTAAGATTGCTGCAACCGACGGCGAAAAAGCGAAATTCGCCATTCGTCGTATTGAAGAAATCACCGCAGAGATCGAAGTTGGTCGCATCTACAACGGTAAAGTGACGCGTATCGTCGACTTCGGTGCCTTCGTGGCTATCGGCGGCGGTAAAGAAGGTCTGGTACACATTTCTCAGATCGCTGACAAGCGCGTTGAGAAAGTGACCGACTATCTGCAGATGGGTCAGGAAGTACCGGTCAAGGTACTGGAAGTTGACCGTCAGGGTCGCGTGCGTCTGAGCATCAAAGAAGCCAGTGAACAGGCTCAGCCTGAAGCTGCAGCTCCTGCGGCACCAGAAGCAGAATAAAGCACCACCATTGAGCTCTCCGTCGTATGGCGGAGAGCTGTTTCATCGCAGGGTTGGACCCCTGTATGCGGCAGGCGGATGACAGGATGATCATCCCAATGTTTGTTTGTGGGAGTGGGAAATGAAGCCATTTTTGCGCTGGTGTTTCGTTGCGACAGCTTTAACGCTGGCAGGATGCAGCAACACCAATTGGCGTGAGAACGAAATTTTGGCAGTTCCGCTGCAGCCTACGCTGCAACAGGAAGTCATTCTTGCTCGCATGGAACAAATTCTTGCCAGTCGGTCATTGACCGATGATGAACGCGCACAGCTGTTATATGAGCGCGGAGTGTTGTATGATAGTTTAGGTTTGAGAGCACTGGCGCGGAATGACTTTTCTCAGGCGCTATCTATCAGACCGGATATGCCCGAAGTATTCAACTACTTAGGCATATATTTAACGCAGGCAGGCAACTTTGATGCTGCCTATGAAGCGTTTGATTCTGTACTTGAGCTTGATCCAACTTACAATTATGCGCACTTAAATCGCGGTATCGCCCTTTACTACGGCGGAAGATTTAAATTAGCGCAAGATGATCTGCAGGCGTTTTATCAAGACGATCCTAACGATCCCTTCCGCAGCCTGTGGCTGTATCTCACTGAACGTGAGATCGACGCAGAACAGGCCAAAGTTTCGCTGAAGCAGCGTTACGACAAAGCGGTAAAGGACCAATGGGGATGGAATATTGTCGAGTTCTACCTGGGCGACATCAGCGAAAAAACGCTGACGGAGCGCCTCCAGGCGGACGCAACGGATAACACTTCGCTCGCTGAACATCTCAGTGAAACCAACTTCTATTTAGGTAAGTACTACCTAAGTCTGGGGGAGAAGGACAACGCAGAAGCGTTGTTCAAGCTGACGGTCGCTAACAACGTTCATAACTTCGTTGAGCACCGATATGCATTGTTGGAGCTGGCGCTACTCGGCCAGACACAAGACGATTTATCAGAATCCGACCAGCAATAGCTGACGAACTTTTATTGCCTGAACTTTGAAAAGTCATCATCTTCGCGGATGAGGGCATTTTTGTTTGTCGAAACCACTAATTTGAGCCGGTTCACACTTTTTGATGAAAATGACTGAAAATTTTCACGACGAGTTATGTAGACTGGCCGCCGAAATCTACGAGGCACGTGTACTACATGACTGATATTCAAACCACTTTTTCTGACCTTGGCCTGAACGCTGATATCCTTGAAGCACTGAACGGTATGGGCTACGTGAAGCCTTCCCCAATCCAGGCAGAGTGTATTCCTCACCTGCTGGCGGGCCGTGACGTTCTGGGTATGGCACAGACCGGGAGTGGTAAAACTGCGGCATTCTCCCTGCCGCTGCTGAACAACATTGACCCCACTGCTAAAGCACCACAGATTCTGGTGCTGGCACCGACCCGCGAACTGGCGGTTCAGGTTGCTGAAGCCGTTACCGAATTCTCTAAACACATGCGTGGTCTTAACGTTGTGGCCCTGTACGGCGGCCAGCGTTATGACGTGCAGCTGCGTGCTCTGCGTCAGGGACCTCAGGTTGTTGTTGGTACCCCAGGCCGTCTGCTGGACCACCTGAAGCGTGGCACTCTGGACCTGTCTAACCTGCGTGGTCTGGTACTGGACGAAGCAGATGAAATGCTGCGTATGGGCTTCATCGAAGACGTTGAAACCATCATGGCGCAGATCCCAGACGGTCATCAGACCGCGCTGTTCTCTGCAACCATGCCGGAAGCCATTCGCCGTATCACTAAGCGTTTCATGAAAGATCCACAGGAAGTGCGCATTCAGTCAAGCCTGACTACGCGTCCTGATATCAGCCAGAGCTACTGGACTGCCTATGGCCGTAAAACTGATGCACTGACTCGCTTCCTGGAAGCGGAAGACTTCGACGCTGCAATCATCTTCGTGCGTACCAAAAACGCAACGCTGGAAGTGGCTGAAGCGCTGGAGCGCAGCGGTTACAACAGTGCAGCGCTGAACGGTGACATGAACCAGGCTCTGCGTGAGCAGACTCTGGAGCGTCTGAAAGATGGCCGTCTGGACATTCTGATTGCGACCGACGTTGCGGCTCGTGGCCTGGACGTTGAGCGTATCAGCCTGGTTGTAAACTACGACATCCCGATGGATGCCGAGTCTTACGTCCACCGTATTGGTCGTACCGGCCGTGCTGGCCGTGCTGGTCGCGCACTGCTGTTCGTTGAGAACCGCGAGCGTCGTCTGCTGCGTAACATCGAACGCACCATGAAGCTGACCATCCCTGAAGTGGATCTGCCTAACGCAGAACTGCTGGGTGAACGTCGTCTGGCTAAGTTCGCAGCAAAAGTACAGCAGCAGCTGGAAAGCAGCGATCTGGATCAGTACCGCGCACTGCTGGCTAAACTGCAGCCTGCTGAAGAGCTGGATATCGAAACTCTGGCCGCAGCCCTGCTGAAAATGGCCCAGGGCGAACGTCCTCTGATTGTTCCTGCTGATGCTCCACAGCGCCCACGTCGTGAGTTCCGTGAGCGTGACGATCGTCGCGGTGACCGTCCAGAGCGCGGCCCACGCGAAGCACGCGGTGAGCGCGACGGTGACCGTCCGCGTCGTGAGCGTCGTGACGTTGGCGATATGGAAGTGTACCGTATTGAAGTTGGCCGTGATGATGGTGTTGAAGTTCGTCATATCGTTGGCGCGATCGCTAACGAAGGTGATATCAGCAGCCGTTACATCGGTAACATCAAACTGTTCGGTACTCACTCTACTATCGAACTGCCAAAAGGCATGCCGGGCGAAGTGCTTCAGCACTTTACTCGTACGCGTATTCTGAACAAACCAATGAATATGCAGCTGATTGGCGATGCACAGCCACGCAGCGATCGCGGTGGTGAGCGTCGTCCAGGCGGCCCTGGCCGTGGTGGTTTCGGCGGTGGCGAGCGTCGTGAAGGCGGTCGCGGTGGTGAAGGTGGTCGTCGCTTCAGCAACGAGCGCAGCGGTGAGCGTCGCCCGGGCGGCTTCAGCCGTGACGGTGGCAACCGTGGCCCACGTCGCGAAGAGGGCGGCAGCGCGCCAGCCCGTCGCCGTGATGCATAATCACTGATGCCAAATAAAAAACCAGCCTGCGGGCTGGTTTTTTTATGTCTGCAACTCGCGAAAAACTACAGCGAATTTCTTACCTGCATGGCCAGCTCAAAGGAGTAGAGACGGGCCTCGGGGTCGAAAATCTGACCGTTAACCATAATCTCATCCGCCTGAGTCTGACGCATCAGACTTGCCAGCCCCTGGCGCACCTTTTCTTTATCTCCCACGATAGACATGCTCAGCGCCTGCTGTACACCGTACTGTTCAGACGGCGACCACAGGTTATCGATATTCTCCACCGGCGGCGGCAACGGACCCGGTTTGCCGCGGCGCAGGTTGATGAACTGCTGCTGCATTGAGGTAAACAGGAACCGGGCATCGCGCTCGCTGTCGGCGGCAACGATATTGATACACACCATCGCATAAGGTTGTGACAGTCGTGCCGACGGTTTAAAGTTTTCGCGGTACAGATGCAGCGCCTGCATCAGCATATCCGGAGCGAAGTGTGAGGCAAATGCAAACGGCAGACCCAGCTGCGCCGCCAGCTGTGCGCTGTAAAGGCTGGAGCCCAGCAGCCACACTGGAATATTTAATCCCAGTCCCGGCACTGGCTGTACCGCCGGTGCATCGTTCCCGGCCGCATCGAACCAGCTAATCATTTCAGCTACATCGGCAGGGAAATTATCCACATGGCCACCCATATGACGGCGTAGCGCCATCATTGTGCGCTGATCGGAGCCCGGCGCGCGGCCCAGCCCCAGGTCAATACGGCCCGGATACAGTGATTCCAGCGTACCGAACTGTTCGGCAATCACCAGCGGGGAGTGGTTTGGTAGCATCACGCCGCCGGAGCCAAGCCGCAGGGTTTGCGTATTCGCCGCCAGATAGCCAATCAGCACCGAGGTCGCCGCGCTGGCAATACCGGTCATGTTGTGGTGCTCAGCCAGCCAGTAGCGGTGATAGCCCAGCTTCTCGGACTGCCTGGCCAGAGCCAGCGAATTGTGAAACGCCTCGCGCGGGGAAGCACCAAGCGGAATAGGGGCAAGATCGAGTACCGAAAGCGGTACCGTTTTTTTCTCAGACATAGATGCTCACTTATTCTCAGATTCCGACTCATACATCGTGCAAGGCTACGATATATGTTTGCCAAACGATTGTCCGTTTGCAGCACTTTGTAAAAGATTTAACCGCCCACGATCTTCGTGCGGGTGTCTGTGAATGCGTTATACCGCTAAAAGTGGTTTTACGGTAAGAAAGCTTTAATCAGCCATCGTATATTCCTTCAATATGGACCATTTTTATGCAAAGGAAAGCACAATGGCTGGCTGGTCGTTTCCCCATTTATTGATCAAAAACGGGGAAATTTCATGAAGAAAACGGCATTTTTTACCCTTCTGCTGATTGTTCTGGCAGTGGCTCTGACTATTCTTATTCGGTCACACAGTCATTACCTGCTGTTACAGGGTGAGGTTGACGCCACGGAAGTTATTGTCTCTTCCAAAGCCCATGGGCGGGTGGCCGAAAAACTGGTGCGTCGCGGGGATGATGTCGTAGCCGGGCAGCCTTTAATACAGTTAGAAGCACCGGAGCTGATCGCCCAGCTTAAAGCGGCCGAGGCGGCACGTGACCAGGCACAGCAGATACTCAACCTTTCCCTTGATGGTACCCGCGAAGAGACGATCCGTAATTTACGTGCTCAGTTCGAACAGTCCCGTGCCGACTATCTTAATGCCGAGGCAACCTGGCAACGTGATCTCTCTGTAGCAAAGCAGGGGTATATCTCCGCCCAGGACCTGGATAATGCCCGCAGAAGCCGCGACAGCGCCCTGCAGCAGATGCTGGCTGCACAGGCGAATCTCGATCAGGGTTTGCACGGCGATCGTGTTGAACAGCGTGCTGCCTATGCCGCCCAGCTGCATCAGGCAGAACAGGATCTGCTGGAGATCAAGGCGCAAACCGATGAACTGCTGGTCAGAGCGCCGGTGGCAGGCGAAGTTGGCCCGATCCCTGCTGAACGAGGTGAATTACTCAATGCCGGTAGCCCGCTGATTACGCTTCTTGAATTACCCACGGCGTGGTTTGTGTTTGATTTGCGCGAGGACATTCTTGCGCACGTGCGCAAAGGCGATAAAGTCCTGCTGCGTGTGCCTGCGCTGAACAATCAGCAAATTGAGGCTGAAGTTCGCTACATCGCTCCGTTGGGTGACTATGCGACAAAACGCGCGACCCGTGCCACCGGTGACTTCGACCTGAAGACGTTTGAAGTTCGCCTGTATCCGTTAGCACCGATAAAAGACTTACGTCAGGGAATGAGTGCGCTATGGGAATGGCAGGAATAAATCGCAGGCTTTGGGCCTTCCGGCGCGCTTTTCGTCATGAGATTTTGGTTGCCTGGCGTAAGCCCGTCGTTCACTGGCTTGGCTGGTGCTTCCCGCTGCTGTTGTTCGCGCTGATCGCCAGCGATTTCTCTGCCGGAACGCTGCTCGATCTGCCGATCGTCGCCGTCGATCGCGATCACAGTGAAGCATCGCGTCAGCTGATCCGCAATCTGAATGCAGGTTCACATGGGCAGGTTACCGTTGCCGACGGCGGCTTACCGGCTGCGCTGGAGCGGCTGCGTCGTGCCGAAGACTATTCGGTGCTAATGATCCCCCCCTTTTTCGAAGCCGACCTGCTGGCTGGCCGGCAGCCGCGCGTCACCCTCTACTACAACGCGCTGTTTTACGGCGCCGGGTTTTACTCCACGCAGGACTTTAGCGGCGTGATAGCCGGGCTGAACAGCCAGTATCAACCCTGGCTGATGGCAGCCAGCGGGCGTTCAATGCCGGTGCTACCGAACGTTACGCTGGACTACGACAGCCTGTTCAACGCCAGCGGCAGCTATATCTACTATCAGCAATTCGCAGCCTGCATTCATCTGGTTCAGTTATTCACCGTCACTCTGACTATCTGGCTGCTGGTACGGGCGCGCCCGTTAATTTATCAAAGCCATTTTGGCATGGCGCTGCTCGGTAAACTGTTTCCGTTCACCCTGTGCTATACCGCGCTGCTGATGACGGAGATCGCGTTGCTGGTGGGGATCTTTGGTGCGAGGGTGGTGGGAAATCCGTTTTATATGTTGGCCGTGGCGTTTTTTTACGTCATGGCGGCGCAAAGCCTTGGTGTGATGCTGTTTACCTTTACCGGCAGTGCGATTACTGCCTACAGCATGATGGGGATTTTCGTCAGTCTTGCACTGACGTTTTCCGGTATTGCGATGCCGGAACTGTCGATGCCGTGGCCTGCTCAACTGATATCCAATATCGAACCACTCACCCATGCGCTCTATGCCATGTTTGATATTTTCCTGCGGGATGTACCCGGAAAACCGGTGCTCAGCGTCTGCGCGCTGCTGATGGTTTATCCACTGTTCTCAGCGCTGCTTGTACGCAAACGCCTCTATCAGCGGCTGCTTAAACCGGAGGCGGCACAGTGAAACTGTGGTGGCAAACCTTCTACTCCACGCTAATGCGCATGCTGCAAAAACCGATGTGGATGATGCTGCTGCTTTCGCTGTGTGTGATGAGCACCGTTTACATGAACCGCAGCGTATGGGACCTGCCGGTTGCGGTGATTGATATGGACCACAGCAAGGCCAGCCGGCTGATTACCCGGCAGCTGAACGCGACGCCAAAGGTCAACACGCAGATTTATGAAAATCTACCGGATGCCCTGCACGATCTTGGGCTGCGCAAGCTGTTTGCAGTGGTGTTAATGCCGCAGGATCTGGAGCAAAAAATGCTGTCGGGTAAACAGGTGAATATTCCGGTTTACGGCGATGCGACCAACCGGCTGGCCAACGGCCAGATTGAGCTGGACGTGATTGCAGCCTACCAGCAGGTATTGAGCCAGTACAGTATCCAGCTGATGATGAAGCAGGGATTCAGCGCCCGCCAGGCCGAAATTATTCTGACGCCCGTTGTTGGCCAGACCGTCGACGTCTTTAACCCCGGAATTAGTTTTGCGGCTATCGTGTTCCCCGGGCTACTGGTGATGCTGCTACAGCATTCGCTGCTGATTGCCGGGGTGCGGGTCAATTTAACCCTGCGCAGCCAGGGCAAGCTGCCGCTGTCCGTGACGCTGGGTGCGCTGTCGGCGTTGATACCGATCTGGCTGTTTTTATCGATCGTGCTGTTTGGGCTGTGGCCGTGGGTGCTGGGCTACCGGCAAACGGCCCCGCTGGCGGAACTTCTGCTGCTGACGCTGCCGTTTCAGCTGGCGGTGTTGGGGCTGGCTAAGCTGCTAACCGAATGCATTCGAGAGGTTGAACGTATCTATCTGTCGCTGTCGTTTATCACCACCCCGGTCTACTATCTTTCGGGTACTCTCTGGCCGGTTCAGTCGATGCCCGACTGGGTTCGCACTATTTCGATGATGCTTCCCTCCACATGGGGAACCAGAATGATCGCCGGGGTGAATCAGATGGGGCTGCCGGTATTCGAAGTCAGGCAGTACGTGGTTGTGCTGCTGGTGATGGGCGCAGTGTATGCCACCGCGGGATTTCTGGTGGCAAAACTGCGCGAAAACGGCTGGCGGCTGCGCCCACCGGGCTAAATGCTGCGCTTATCCAATCAGCTCCAGCCCGGCCACACGCTGCCAGTAACCGTTGCAATCACCGCGTGCTGCCAGCGTTATCGGGCTGTGGCCGCTTTCATTGGCCCGAAACTGGCTGACAACCTCCAGCGTATCGATGCCCGATGGAGAGAGGCGCACCACGTCGACCAGCCCCTGCATTGAGGCCAGCTCATTACCGAGGTTGTAGCAGTACCCACTCATGGTCTGAATTCCGTTGAGCAAGAATACCTGCTGATCTTCCTGAGTGTGCAGGCTGCGGCCCTGGGGATAGTTAATGCAGCAGGTCTGGCAGTCATCCTTGCTGCGGTTTTCCGAACGTGCGGTAAAGCAGCGGGCAGAATAAGCGAGCGGCAGATAACCGTAGCTCATCACCTCAACCTCGAACTTATCGCGAATACCCAGCTCTTCACACTGCGTCAGCAGGTTGGCCAGCCAGTCCCTTGAAAGCTCAACTGGCATACACCAGCGAGTCATCCCCATCTTGAGCAGCAGTTCCAGCGTGACGGCGTTATAGACATTCAGCGCCGGCCCGGCGACGAACGGTAGCCCGGCCTCACTGGCTAACGTGACGGCACCGAAGTCGCTGGCCTCAATCATAAATTCGCCGTTGTCCACATAGCGCTTCAGCTCGGTCAGCTCGGAGGGCGACTGCAATAGCGCCAGCGTACTCAGCACCACCTGTTTTCCTGCTGCTGCCAGCTCCCGCGCCATTGCCAGCCAGTCGTTGAACTTGGTCGCCCGCCGCTTGCTGCATACCGATTCACCAAGGTAGATAATCTGCGCTTCGCTTCCCGCAGCCGCGCGATAGAAATCCTGCAGCGCCTCATGCGGCCAGTACCACAGCACCGGCCCCAGGGAATAATTCATTTTCAATTCTCCTATTGCCACTGCCGGTGCCAGGCACCCAGCGTGGTCTGCGTACCTTCACTCAGCTCGGACAATGCCGCCATCCACTGGGGCTGAGCGACAAAGTTTTCCGGGGATGTTTTGCAGCGATCGATAGCCTGTCGCCAGATACGCGTCACCTGAGCCACATAGGCGGGGCTGCGCTGGCGGCCTTCGATTTTGACCGAGGCGATATTGGTTGCCATCAGCTCCGGTAGCAGCTCCAGCGTGTTCAGGCTGGTGGGTTCCTCCAGCGCGTGGTAGCGCTGACCGTCCAGCCTGTAGCGGCCTTTGCACAGGGTAGGGTAACCGGCATTTTCGCCGTTCTCGTAGCGATCGATCAGCACCTCATTCAGCCGCGACTCCAGCCCGTCAGCGGTCTGCTGCCAGCGAACAAAGCGGGCAGGAGAACAGGCTCCGACGGTGTTGGGCGACTCGCCGGTCAGGTAAGAGGAGAGGTAGCAACGGCCCTCGGCCATAATGCACAGGCTGCCGAAAGCGAACACCTCCAGCGGCACGTTAGTATCCCGTGCGAGCTGGCGAACCTGATGGATAGATAGCACGCGCGGCAGTACCACCCGAGCCACATCAAAGTTACGCTGATAGAAACGCACGGCTGCGGCATTGGTCGCGGAGGCCTGTACGGAGAGATGGCGTTCAATCTGCGGATAGCGCTCAGCGGCGTAGGCCAGCATGGCGATATCGGCGAGGATCAGCGCGTCGGCACCGGCATCGGCGGCCATATCCACCGCTCGCTGCCAGCGGCTGTAGCCATCCGGATGAGCAAAGGTGTTAATTGCCACATGCAGCTTGCGTTTATGCTGATGAACGAAGCGGGATGCTTCCTGCAGGCGCTTATCCGTGAAGTTAAGACCGGCAAAATGACGGGCGTTGGTTTCATCTTTCAGACCGATGTAGACCGCGTCAGCGCCGTTTTCAATGGCGGCTTTCAGTGCCGGAAGATTCCCGGCCGGGCACAGCAGTTCCATAAGGATCAATCCCATTAGACAGAAGAATCGATGATTCTAGAGAGGAAAGCGGCGACAAATTTTGATTTAAGGCATCGAATGGCGTATTGATGAGGGACGGATTCCCTGCTAAAAACCGTATAGTTCGCCCATTTTATTGATCCAGCCGCCTGACGCGCTCTGCCATTGTGGCAAAATAGGCGAAATTTTTCGTAAGGAGTAATAATGGTGTTGAACCCGCTACGTACCCACTGCGTTCGTAAAGGGCCGCAGCTGCTGCGCTTCCCACTGCGATTCACCCCGTTTGTGCTGAAAAAGCCGCTATTACAGGGATTATTACGCTGGCAGTTTCAGCAGGCGCTGGCAGAAGGCGAGCTGGATTTTCTTGAAAATCGCTGGCTGGGTATAGAAGTTAGCGATCTTGAGCTACGCTGGTCAGTCACGGTTGAAAATGGGCAGCTTTTGGTTGCCGAGCGCAGCGACTGCGACGTCTGGTTTCGCGGCAATGCCAACGACCTGTTATTGATTGCGGCACGCAGGCAGGACCCCGACACGCTGTTCTTCCAGCGCCGGCTTCATATTGAAGGCGATACCGAACTGGGTCTGGAAGTGAAGAATTTGATGGACGCAATCGATATTGAATCCATGCCGAAGCCAATGCGCCTCGGGCTTATGCAACTGGCCGACTTTGTTGAGGCCGGACTAAAAGAGGACGCGACTTCCTCGCCGGATCGCGCAGGTGTGTCATGTTAATTCGTACCGAAATTGGTGTTGATGCCGCCAGCATCGATGGTCTGCTGCGCCGCAGTTTCCCGACATCTGCTGAAGCGGAACTGGTGCAGCAGCTGCGTGAAGACGGGCTGTTGACGCTGGGCGTCGTTGCCACCGATGACGAAGGCCAGGTGCTGGGCTACGCGGCCTTCAGCCCGGTCACGCTGAATGAAGAAGATCGGCAGTGGGTTGGCCTTGCCCCGCTGGCTGTTGACGAAAGCGTCCGTGGCCAGGGGCTGGGCAAGCAGCTGGTTTATGAAGGGCTGGATACGTTAAATGAGTTCGGCTATGCCGCCGTTGTGGTTTTAGGCGATGCGGACTTTTACACGCGGTTCGGCTTTGAAAGCGCCGCGCAGCATCAGCTACATTGCCGCTGGCCAGATACGGAAACGGCGTTGCAGGTCTATAAACTGGCGGACGATGCTTTTGAAAGCGTAACGGGTGAAATTGGCTATTCCGAGCCGTTTAACCGTTTCTGAGTCCTTCAAGCCAGGCAGATAAAGATTCAGGCTGGTGGGTAATCAGCCTGATTTTTTCATTTCTTTTCAGCTGTTTCACCTGATATTCCAGCTTTGATGCCTGCGAGCGATCGCCGGCTTCACAGTGAAACAGCAGCTCCAGTGGCCCTTTCCCACGCAGCGCTTTCGCGCCTTTACCGCTCTGATGCTGGTTAAAACGCCGATCTATATCGTTGGTGATGCCGGTATACAGCATGCCCTTCGCGGTGCGCAGGATGTAGAGTCGCCAGCTGGCGGCAGTTGTGCTCATGAGTCTTCTCGAAAACGGCGGTCACCGCTACTGTAGCGCAAAAATGCGTGAGCAGGGGGCGCATCTCACCGCCGTCGCCGATCTTCAACGCAGCCGGTGGATCACCTGATTGCTGCTGCCGCGCCACAGCAGCGCCGGATCGCGTAATTCCCGGACGTATTTCCCGTCAATCAGCACGTTGACCAGGGCCACCACCTCCTGCTGTCGTCCGCTCAGTTCCGCCATCTGATAGCCGGTCCACATCCAGATATCTTTTCCCGGGCAGTCGCGCCGCACACGGCTCAGCAGCCGTCGAACATCGCTCAGGTTGGCCGGATGCAGCGGATCGCCGCCGGACAGCGACAGCCCCTGGCGTGGGATGCGGCTGTCGTTGAGATCGGCGATCAGCCGCTCTTCCATCTCAATGGAAAAAGGCACCCCGGAGTTCACCCGCCAGGTACTCTGGTTATAGCAGCCGGGGCACTGATGCTCGCAGCCGGAGACAAACAGCGTGCAGCGTGTACCCGGTCCGTTAACGATATCAACCGGGTAATACTGATGGATATTCACCCCAGCTGACCTGATGCAAGGTGTTTCACCCGCCGCTTAACCTCTTCCTGTTTGCCGGAATTAAACGGGCGAGCATCCGGACTGCCGAGATAGCCGCACACCCGCCGCGTGACCGATACCCGGCTGCTGTCATGGTTACCGCATTTCGGGCAGGTAAAGCCTTTGCTGGTACAGTCGAACTCCCCGGTAAATCCGCACTCGTAGCACTCATCAATCGGCGTATTGGTGCCGTAGTAGGGCACGTGTTGGTAGCTGTAGTCCCAGACGTCCTCCAGTGCTTTCAGGTTGTGCTGAATATTCGGATACTCGCCGTAGCAGATAAACCCGCCGTTGGCTAAAGGCGGATAGGCGGCTTCGAAGTCGATTTTATCGTAAGGGTTCACCTTCTTCTCAACGTCCAGATGGAAACTGTTGGTGTAATAGCCTTTATCGGTGACACCGGCGACCACGCCAAACTCGGCGGCATCAAGACGGCAGAAGCGATCGCAGAGGTTTTCACTTGGCGTACTGTACAGGCTGAATCCGTAGCCGGTTTCGTCTTTCCAGCGCTCCACCGCCTGGCGCAGGTGGCTGACAATCGCCAGCCCGGTCTCCCGCAGACGGATGTCATCGTACGGGTGAACCGCGCCGCCGCTCAGGGCGTTTAAGGTTTCATGAATCCCGATATAGCCGAGGGAAATCGACGCGCGGCCGTTTTTAAAAATACCGGCAACCGGTTCATCCGCCTGCAACCTCACGCCGCAGGCACCCTCCATATACAGGATGGGGGCGACCCGAGCCTTGACGTTTTCCAACCGGGCGATACGCGTCATCAACGCCTTTTTAGCCAGCAGCAGCCGACTGTCCAGCAGCGCCCAAAAGCGCTTTTCGTCACCGTTCGCTTCCAGCGCAATGCGCGGCAGGTTCAGGCTGATCACGCCGATATTGTTGCGGCCATCGTGGATCTGCTCCCCGTTTTCTTCATAAACGCCGAGGAAGCTGCGGCAGCCCATTGGCGTTTTAAAGGAGCCGGTAACCTCAACCACCCGGTCGTAATTAAGAATATCGGGGTACATACGCTTGCTGGCACACTCCAGCGCCAGCTGCTTGATATCATAATTAGCTTCGCCGGGCAGGCGGTTAAGCCCGGCCCTGATGGCGAACACCAGCTTCGGAAACACGGCGGTTTTGTGATTTTTCCCGAGCCCGGCAATGCGGTTGCGCAGAATCGACTGCTGGATCAGTCGGGCGGCCCAGCTCTCCCCCAGGCCAAAGCCGAAGGTGACAAACGGCGTCTGACCGTTGGCGGTATGCAGCGTGTTGACCTCATATTCCAGCGACTGGAAGGCGTCGTAACACTCTTTTTCCGTACGACTGCGGGCATAGGCTTCGGCATCCGCAATCTGCCAGCTGAGCGCCACCTGGCGATGTTTTTCCAGGCTGGCCTCAACGTAGGGAGCCAGCACCTCATCAATACGGTTGATGGTGGTGCCGCCGTAAATGTGGCTGGCGACCTGAGCAATAATCTGTGCGGTCACGGCGGTGGCGGTGGAGATTGATTTTGGCGGTTCAATCTCGGCATTGCCCATTTTGAAGCCGTGGGTCAGCATGCCGCGCAGATCGATCAGCATACAGTTAAACATCGGGAAAAACGGCGAGTAGTCGAGATCGTGATAGTGGATCTCGCCACGCTCGTGGGCGCTGACCACATCGCGCGGCAGCAGGTGTTGGCGAGCATAGTGTTTTGCCACGATCCCCGCCAGCAGATCGCGCTGGGTTGGGATCACCTTGCTGTCTTTGTTGGCGTTTTCATTCAGCAGCGCGGTGTTGCTTTGTTCAACCAGCCCGCGGATCTCGTGATTCAGCCGCCCGCGTAGCTCGCGGGCGACATCGCGATCGTGACGATACTCAATATAGCAGCGTGCCAGCTGCGGATAGGCACCGGCCATCAGCCGATCCTCCACCGCCTTCTGCACGTCGGCAATATCAACCCGCTGATGCCCGGCCAGTGCAGCACTGACCAGACCGGCGACGGTGGCACAGTAATCCTTATCCTCAACCCGTGCCGCCTGAGCGGCAGCACGAATCGCCGCCTCAATACGTGCGGGATCAAAAGCCACAATGCAGCCGTCCCGTTTGATGACCTCAGTTACCACCGCCACTCTCCTGTAAAATCTATATATAGGTTTCGAGAGGTATATTAAGCGCTATATGTAGTGCTTTGATCGTATTTAAACGAGATTTTGTTGACCTGAAACAAAGATTACGACGCGTGGGAGACAGGCCAGCCGTCTGGATGGATTGCTACAGATATTTCCAGGGGGGCAGGAAATCAGGGCGCGGTGAAGAGGTAAAAATGACCCGCAGTGGATGAATACCTGAGCAGGCAAGCCGCATCAGTCTGCTTTTAGCCCGCTAGTGTGCTGTCGCAGTTGCATTCCTACCCCTGGAATTAATATTATTGCCGGTTGCCGTGGGGCAAAAGTGTATTTGCCCGATTCAACCAGGAATAACTGCACGATGTCGTCCGTCACCTACAACGAAAATCAGGTCGTCCGCTGGCTGGGGGTACGAACCGTTGCCCGTGCGCGCGATCTGGTTGCCAGCGTGCAGAATATCCAGTGGCAGAACCGGCTGCTGACCGGCGAAGTTGCCGGGCGAGCGGCAGAGCCTTACAGCGTACTGGTGCATTTCAGCCGTCCTCAGGGCAGGCTACAGGCCAGCGGCGAATGCAGCTGCGCGGTAAAAAATAACTGTCGCCACGTCGCCGCGGTGATGCTCGCCAATCTGCGCCCGCGGCAGACCGTGGAAAAAGCCGTACTGAACACCATCCACGCCGAGCCGATCCCCACGTTACAGCTTGAATCCCGGGCCAAGTTTATCAGCGGTTACGGCCACTACGGCCACCGGCAGAAACGCCTGGACTTCGCCTCGGTCAGCTTCGACTACGCCGGCGTGCGGGTCGATGCGGGAAGCCGTGCACAAAGCTTCAGCGACCGCAAAGGACAGCACTATCACGTTGCCCGCCATATAGAAGAAGAACAGAACTGGCTGGCGCAGATCGAGCATGCCGGGCTGCAAACCATCCCGGCGGGCCATATCTATACCCCTGCGCCGCTGCCACCGGAGATCTTCGCCCCGGAAACGCCCGCTGAATGGCGAGATTTTATTAAAACCGGCCTGCCGGCCCTGCGCAGGCGGGGCTGGAAAATCCGCATGGACAGCGACTTTACCTGGAACGTGACCGAAGTGGACGCCATTGAAGGGCGTGCGGTGCAGGCTCAGGATGGCTGGTTCGATCTGGAGCTGGCATTGAAACTGGGGCGCCAGCGCGTGAGGCTGGAACCGCTGCTGGCGGGGCTGTTTGCCCGCGACAGGCGCTGGATGGGCGGCAGCCTGAACCTGATTCCTGATGATGAACAAATTGAACTGCGCGATGAACGCGACCGGCGTTTGCTGTTCCGCGCCGCGCAGCTCAAGCCGCTGGTGGGTAACCTGATTGACCTGTTCGACAGGCAGGACCCGCAGCCGCTCAGGCTGGCCGCATGGGACGTCGGTCGACTTGGCCAGAGCGATCCCTATAGCCGCTGGACCTTTGACAGCGACAGCGCGGTGCATCAGCTGTCACAGAAGCTCAGCGGCAATGATGGCGTGCAGCCGGTCGCTCCGCCAGCGGGGCTGAAAGCCACGCTGCGAGACTACCAGCTGCAGGGCGTCAGCTGGATGCAGTTCCTGCGTCAACATCAGCTGGCGGGCGTGCTGGCGGATGATATGGGACTGGGTAAAACCATTCAGACTCTGGCGCATCTGCTGCTGGAGAAAGAAGCTGGCCGACTTGACCGACCGGCGCTGATCGTCGTCCCGACCACGCTGGTGCATAACTGGTGCTGCGAGGCGACTCGCTTTGCGCCCGACCTGCGCGTGCTGGCACTGACCGGTCCGCAGCGTAAAGATTTCTTCGAGCAGGTGGAGCAGTACGATGTGGTGATTACCACCTACTCCCTGCTGTGGCGCGATCAGCCGCAGCTGGTCGCACACGCCTACCACATGCTGATCCTCGACGAGGCGCAGTACGTGAAAAACAGCGCTTCACGTGCGGCTTCGGTGATCCGCGGGCTGAAGACCCGTCATCGTCTGTGCCTGACCGGTACGCCGCTGGAAAACCACCTCGGCGAGCTGTGGTCGCAGTTTGACTTCCTGCTGCCGGGGTTCCTGGGCAGCGAGCGTGACTTTATGCAGGAGTGGCGGGTCCCGGTTGAGCGTAACGGTGATAAAGCTCGTCGTGACCTGCTGGCGAAGCGTGTGCGGCCGTTTATGCTGCGCCGCCGCAAGCAGGAAGTGGCGAAAGAGCTGCCGCCAAAAAACACCATCGTGCGCAGCGTGCCGCTGGAAGGTGCGCAGCGTGAACTGTATGACCAGGTGCGCGCGGCGATGCAGGATCGGGTGCAGCTGGCGGTGCAGCAGCAGGGCGCGGGGCGGAGCCATCTGCTGGTGCTGGACGCACTGCTGAAACTGCGGCAAATTTGCTGCGATCCGCGGCTGGTGGAGGACGTGCGGGCGGAAAAAGTGAAGCACTCCGCCAAGCTTAAGCTGCTGCGCGAAATGCTCAACGATCTGCTGGCGGAAGATCGCCGTATTCTGATCTTCTCGCAGTTCACCTCGATGCTGACCCTTATTGCGGAAGAGCTACAGCGCGCGCGGATTGATTTTGTCACCCTGACCGGCAGTACCCGCGATCGCAATGAGCCGGTACGGCGCTTCCAGCAGGGCGAAGTCCCGGTGTTTCTGATTAGCCTGAAAGCGGGCGGCGTCGGGCTGAACCTGACGGCGGCGGATACGGTGATCCACTACGATCCCTGGTGGAACCCGGCGGCGGAAAATCAGGCGACCGATCGTGCCTATCGCCTCGGTCAGGATAAGCCGGTCTTTGTTTACAAGCTGATTGCGGCGGATACCATTGAAGAGAAAGTGGTGGCGTTACAGCAGCATAAAGCAGAACTGGCGGGGGAGATCCTGGCGGATGAACTGAGCGAACCGGCCAGCTTCAGTCAGGATGACCTGACCCTGCTGCTGACCTGATTTCCCCGGTCGGTCAATGCGGGGCGGAAGCCTCCGCCCGCACCTTTAGCGACGAACGGCGATCGCTTCGATCTCAATCTTCACATCTTTCGGCAGACGAGCCACTTCCACGCAGGAACGCGCCGGGAAGCTGGCCTGATGCTCGGTAAAGAAGGCTTCGTATGCGGCATTCACCGTGGTGAAGTCGTTCAGATCTTTCACAAATACGGTGGTTTTCACAATATCACCGACTTTCAGACCGGCCGCTTCCACGATGGCCCGTACGTTTTCCAGCGACTGACGCGCCTGCGCGGTAATATCATCGGGCACGCTGCCGGTTTTTGGATCTACCGGGATCTGGCCAGAAGTGATAATCATGCTGCCGAGATCGACGCCCTGAACATAGGGACCAATCGCTGCCGGGGCGTTTTCAGTACTGATTTCGCGAGACATAGTTTCTCCTGAATGTGTCTGAGGTTTGCGGGGCGACTTAGCGCGCCCCAGCGATATTTACCATATCGGCTCAAGCCTGCAAACAGGAATCAGTCGTTCGCCATAACCACATGGTGGGCAAACTCTTTCTCACAGTATTTGCACTTGAGGTAGAGACTGGCGTTGCGTGCTTTCACCGCGAAGCTGGAATACACCGGCTCGTTGCGGCTGATGCAGTTGCTGTTCGGGCAGGTCAGCACGCGCTCAATGCGCTCCGGCAGAGTCGGTGAGCTTTTCGCCACCACGTCATAATCATCAATGCGGTTAACCGTGGCGTGCGGCGCGTAGAGCGCCAGCTGGTTGATCTGATCGTCAGTGAGGAACGTATTCTCGATCTTGATGATATCCTTGCGCCCCATCTCGCCGGACGGCAGGTTCAGGCCGATGGTGATGCGCTGATCGGTTTCGGTCAGGCGGAAAAGGGAAAGCAGCTTAAAGCCCACCTGCGCCGGGATATGGTCAATCACGGTGCCGCATTTAATCGCTTCTACCTGTAATTTATTATCGTGCGTCATCATGTTTCTCCTGATTATCCAGTTCGCTGTTGAGTACCAGCGCCAGCAGCGCCTGGCGTGCGTAGATACCGTTGCCTGCCTGCTGGAAGTACCAGGCATAAGGCGTGCTGTCGACGTCGGTATCGATCTCATCGATGCGCGGCAGCGGATGCAGCACTTTCATATTGTCGCGGGCGTGGGCCAGGTCGCTGGCGCGCAGAATAAACTGGGCCTTGACGTTAGCGTATTCCGACGGGTCCAGGCGCTCTTTCTGCACTCGGGTCATATACAGAATATCCACCTGCGGCACCACCTCTTCAATATTATCGTGGCGGGTCCAAACAATGCCTTTTTCATCCAGCATATCGGTAATGTAGGTCGGCATGGCCAGCGCATCCGGCGCGATAAAGTAGAAACGGTTGCCTTCGAACTTGGCCAGCGCCTGAGTCAGCGAGTGAACGGTGCGGCCATATTTCAGATCGCCGACCATCGCCACGTGCAGGTTGTTCAGACGGCCCTGCGTTTCCTGCAGGGTAAACAAATCCAGCAGGGTCTGCGTCGGATGCTGGTTCGCGCCGTCACCGGCGTTCAGGATCGGGATGCCGCCGGAAAACTCGGTCGCCAGGCGTGCAGCGCCTTCCTGCGGATGGCGCATCACAATCGCATCGACGTAGGTGCCAATCACCGAAATGGTATCCGCCAGTGTTTCGCCCTTTTTACCCAGCGAGGTGTTGCTGCCGTCGGCAAAGCCCACTACGGAAGCACCGAGGCGGTGAATCGCCGTTTCAAACGACAGGCGGGTACGGGTCGATGCTTCGAAGAAGCAGCTGGCAATCACTTTATGTTTCAGCAGTTCCGGCTGAGGATTCGCCTTCAGGCTGGCGGCGGTGCGCAGCACCAGTTCCAGCTCTTCACGGTTGAGATCGTTAATCGAAATAATATGTTTGTGATATAGCGGATTGGCAATAGTCGCCATGTTCACTCTCCTCTACGCGTGCCGGTACTGAAAAAAGGACAAAAAAAAGCCCCTCAATGAGGGGCTTTCTTCTGATGATCGATCTTGCAACGGAAGGAAAAACGGCACTGCCCGCCTGTGTACAGACGTGGGTGAACGGTGATGTTGATAGCGTTCTGTGGCATGGTTCCTCCCGGCAAACGGGGGGCATTATACGCATTCGAAACGGCACGGCAAGTGAAAATCGCGCGCCGGGTAATCGTTTGCCTCCCGCCGGATTACTACAGTTTTGCCAGCGTCGCTACCATCACCGCTTTGATGGTATGCAGACGGTTTTCCGCCTGATCGAACACTACGCTGTGCGCAGATTCAAACACCTCATCGGTGACTTCCATACCGCCGTGCAGATCGTACTGTTGTGCCATCTGCTGGCCCAGCGTGGTTTGATCGTCGTGGAAAGCGGGCAGGCAGTGCAGGAACTTCACCTGAGGATTACCGGTCAGTTCCAGCATCGCCGTATTGACCTGATAGCTACGCAGCAGCGTAATACGTTCGGCCCAGACCTCTTTCGGCTCGCCCATGGAAACCCAGACGTCGGTATAGATAAAGTCAGCGCCTTTTACACCGGCCGCAATGTCTTCGGTCAGGGTAATCTTGCCACCGGTCTTCTCTGCCGCTGTGCGACACTCTTGCACCAGCTTTTCATCCGGCCAGCAGCCTTTCGGTGCGACCAGGCGCAGATCCAGACCCACCAGCGCCGCCGCTTCCAGCATGGAGTTACCCATATTGTTACGTGCGTCACCAACGTAGGCGAAGGTCATCTGGCTGAAGGCTTTCTCCGGCAGATGTTCCTGCATGGTCAGCAGATCGGCCAGCAGCTGGGTCGGGTGGAACTCATTGGTCAGACCGTTCCATACCGGCACCCCGGCATGTTCAGCCAGCGATTCCACCAGCGCCTGGCCGTGGCCGCGATACTGAATACCGTCATACATCCGTCCCAGCACGCGAGCCGTGTCCTTCATCGACTCTTTGTGGCCGATCTGGCTACCGCTTGGGCCAAGATAGGTGACGTTAGCGCCCTGGTCGTAAGCGGCAACTTCGAAAGAGCATCGGGTACGGGTCGAGTCTTTTTCGAAGATGAGCGCAATATTCTTGCCTTTCAGATGCTGAATTTCTTCACCGTTTTTCTTATCGGTCTTAAGCGTTGAGGCCAGAGCGAGTAAGCCGTTGATTTCGGCGGGGGTAAAATCCAGCAGCCTGAGGAAATGACGTTGGTACAGATGACTCATAAAGCACTCCAGGTAATCTTTAATGAATTTAAATTCAATCTAACCGTATGAATATTCATTTTCAACCCCGGCGTGCAGAAACTTTTGTATAAAGGTAGTGGCGCAGAGGGCGCTGTGGGAAAATAATCAAACAAGACCCATAAATTAAGGAACGGATCATGGCTAATGAAGCATTTTTGGCTGAGCAGCGTGAAGAGACGCGGTTAATTATCGAAGAGCTGCTGGAAGACGGTAGCGATCCTGATGCGCTGTATACGATTGAGCATCATTTTTCCTGCGACAGCTTTGACGCGCTGGAGAAGGCGGCGGTAGAAGCGTTCAAACTGGGTTATGAAGTCACCGAGCCGGAAGAGCTGGAGCTGGAAGACGGCACCACCGTAATGTGCTGCGATATCCTGAGCGAAGGTGCGCTGAACGCGGATCTGATCGACAAGCAGGTTGAACAGCTGGTGGATCTGGTGGCGAAATTCAACGTTGATTACGATGGCTGGGGCACCTACTTCGAAGATCCTGATGCTCAGGACGAGGATGAAGACGGTGAAGATGAGGCAGACGACGAGGAAGACAACGGCGTACGTCACTAATCCCGCATAGTGCACGCCGCAGGCTATCTGCGGCGTGCTGATTCTTTCCTCTCTGGTCCGAATGATGAATATCGAACATCTCCTTGCTCCCATTCACGGCTTCCTGCTTTGCCGCACACCGCAGGCGTGGATCGACGAAGCGCGTAAACCGCAAAATCTGGCCCTGCTGCTGACCGATCACCTGGTCTGTGAGCTCAAAGCGGCACAAACCGCCATGTGGCTGATCCGTAAGTACGTGGCCGATAAAGCCAGCGGCGATGCGCTGCTGGCGTGGCTGAAGCCGTGGGAAAACTTTGTCCACAATTCGCACAGCGACCTGACGTTTCTTGAACAGCACCGGGCGCTGTCTAAAACCATTATTACCCGCGAAGAAGCGCCCTACGGCGACGAGCTGGTGGATAAGATGGTGCTGCTGATCAAAGAAGAGCTGCATCATTTTTATCAGGTGTTGGAGATTATGCAGGCGCGGAATATTCCCTATGCGAAAATTACCGCCAGCCGCTATGCCAAAGGGCTGCTGCGAGAAGTCGCCACCTATGAGCCGCAGACGCTGGTGGATAAGCTGATTTGCAGCGCCTATATCGAAGCGCGTTCCTGCGAGCGCTTTGCCAGCCTGGCACCGTATCTGGATGACGAGCTGTCGGCCTTCTACGTCTCGCTGCTGCGTTCGGAAGCGCGGCACTATCAGGACTATCTGGCGCTGGCGACGCTGATTTCCGGGCAGGATATCAGCGCGCGGGTACGGAAGTTTGGTGAAACCGAGGCCCGCTTAATCAGCGAGCCGGATAGCGAACTGCGTTTCCATAGTGGGATGCCGGATTTTTAATTTATCGCTGGTTAGCTGGTTAGCTGGTTAGCTGGTTAGCTGGTTAGCTGGTTAGCCTGGGAGTACGGAGTGCGGCCTCTGCGGCTGCCGGACGGTCCTCGCGCCGCTTCGCGGTACCTTCGGCTTCGGCTGCGGGCCTTTCGGATCGGCGCAGAGCGGGCGTCCTGCCCGCGCTGCGCCTGAGCCCAGCATCCCTGCTGGTCTCTCCGGCCCCACAGCCTGCTCCTCAGCGCTGCGGATTGTCCGTCAGCCGCAGAGGCCGCTCTCCCTTCACACAGGGTGCGCGTTTTTCCTGGTAAAACAGGCTTTAATTGCCGACGGACTGTTGGTCGGTCTGTCCGCTTTTCCGGGTAACACAGACTTTATTTGCTGATGGGCTGTTGGTTGGTGTGTCCGTTTTTTCATGCAACACAGACGTTATCAGCGGACTGGCGGTGGCTTCGGTCGGTGCATCCGCAGCGCTGAACGGAGAGAGGAAGCCAGGATTCGCCCACACGGATGTGGGCGAAAGGCACGGTTTGGGCAGGAAGCCCAGTCTGTGGCGGTCCGACAGGCTGACGAACGAAGAGAAGGGACCGCAACGCGGCGCGAGGACCCGCCCGACCGAAGCCACCACCAGTCAGCGAGAGCACTAAAGTTCAGGCGACTCAGGCAAATAACATCAAATCTTAATCAACACCATTCAGCGAAAGCACCAGCGTTCAGGCGACTCAAGCAAAATTAAAGCACCTTCAGCATCGTGACTTCACAATCCACATGCCCGGTATAACCCATCGGGCCATCAATATGCTGAAAACCAAGATGCTCATACAGGCGAATCGCGCGCGTCAGTGACGCGGTGGTTTCCAGATAGCAGCGTTTAAACCCGCGCTCACGACCAAACTCCAGCGCCTGCAATGCCAGATTTCGTGCCACGCCAAGACCGCGAGCCTCCGGCAGGAAATACATCTTCTGCAATTCGCAAACGTCCGCATCACCGCCCTGCAACGGAGCCAAACCGCCACCGCCAACCACCTTACCTTCCACTTCTACTACCCAGTAGGCGCTGTTCGCCTCACTGTACAGCTCATACAAACGATCGAGGTTCGGGTCGGAAACCGTATAGCCTTTATCCGCCGTTAAGCCAAATTCAGCAGAAACCGTACGGATCACCGCAGCAATATGGGGATTATCAGCAAGCGTAATCGGACGTACTTGCACAGTCAGGGTAGATTGAATCGCGGTTGTCATAAATCAGGCTCGTAGCAGTTCGGCAGCAGGTAAGTGTAATAACATTGCTGAGGCGATGATGCAATGCGCGGATGAGTGATCTCCCGGCAATACCAGGGTTAATCTTAATGATAACTATTCCATTGTTTGGCCATCGGCACCATGATTAAATAGCAGGCAGTTATACCGCTTTCATATTCTGAACTATTATTTAGCTCTCTTATTTTCAGGAAGAAAATCTAATGGAAAACAATACCTCGCATTCTCAGCGCCATCCGGTGCTGTTTCACGGCCGCGCAGGCGAATATTTCTCAATCTGGTTAGTCAATGCATTACTGACCATGGTGACGTTAGGGATATATTCTGCCTGGGCCACCGTACGCCGCCGCCGCTATTTCTATGGTAATACTGAAATTGCCGGCGATCGTTTTGATTATCACGCACGCCCAATCAATCTGCTTATTGGCCGCGTTATTGTTTTTATTGGTCTGCTGCTGTTCTTTATTATTTCCTCTATCTCCCCGACCCTGACTCTGGTAGCGATGCTTGCCTTCTTTGCACTCATCCCGTGGATCGTAATCCGCAGCTGGCGCTACAACGCGCTGATGAGCAGCTTCCGCGGCGTACGCTTTAACTACCACTGCCGCATTGGCCGCGCGTACTGGACGATGTACCTGGCACCGGTGCTGATGATTCTGGCACTGTTACTGGTGGTCGGCATGATCGGCGCGGCAGGTGCGACCAGCGGTAATATCAGCACCACAATGACCGTCGGCGTGATTTGCTTCGTACTGTATCTGGTGGGGCTGGCGGCAATACAGGGGACTGTTGCTGCGCTGAATCACGATCTGTATATCAATAATATGGCATTTGGTCAGCTGTCGTTTAAAGCCGAGCTGAGCAAAAAGACATTTATTAAAATGGTATTGATCAGCTTCCTGATTATGCTGCCGTTCCTGATTATCGGTGGCCTGTTGATTGGTTCTCTGTTTGCCTCGATCATCTATGCTTCGGCAATGGGCGTCAGCGATCCGGAAATGCTGGGTAATATGATGGCCGGCAACGTGCTGAATATTTTCCTGACCTTCCTGGTCATTCTGTTCGGTGGCTTAGTCTCCTCCGCTTATTTAGTGGTGGCTCAACGCAATTATGTTTTCGGCCAGACCCGGCTGGGCGATAAGCTGCGCCTGAAATCAACGCTGTCAACGGGCGCTTTCCTGGCTCTGACGCTGACTAACACGCTGATCGTGATCTTCACTCTCGGCCTGGGTGCCCCGATTGCTGAAATCCGCCTTGCGCGCTATCTGGCTAACAGCACCGAGCTGGAGGGCGATATTTCGCTGGAAGAAGTGATAGCCCACCACGACTCGGCCCGAACAGCGGTGGCGGAAGAGGTGGTTTCTGCTTTCGATCTGAATGCGGGAATCTGATTTTGCAGCTTAACGGCTACTATCAATCTCCCGGACGGGCAGCTCGCGAGGCTGCCCGTCTCACGTTGCATGAGCGGCACCTGGTACTGGACTGCAACGGGCAGCAGCAGATTACGTTACTCAATGCGATAACGGTATCCGATGCGCTGGGGACTATCCCGCTGACACTGAGCTTTGCCGACGGTGGGCGCTTTGTGCCGGATGACGATGCCGCATTCCGTCAGTGGTGGCAGCAGCGCCACCGTCCGGGGCTGGTTCATCGTCTGGAGCGGCATCGTCGGGGCGTTGGGCTGACCCTGCTGGCGACGCTGGCCGCTATCGCTCTGTATGTCTGGGTCATCCTGCCTGCCGCCAGCAGCGCGCTGGCTTCAAATATGCCGGCTTACGTGGAGCGGCAGGTGGGGCAGCAAACTCTGACGCTGTTGCAGAGCAGCGGCTTTAGCGACGGCAAACTGACGCCGGAGCAGCAGCAGCGCATGGATCGTCTGTTTAGCCGTGTTATTCCCGGTGAGATGAAGCAGGACGCGGTGCCGCTGCGGTTGAAGGTTATGCATTTCGACGGCGGCGCGAACGCCTTTATGCTGGCGGACGGCACGCTGGTGGTCAGTGACGATCTGGTGCGCATGGCGAAAAGCGACGATGCGCTGGCGGCGGTGATGCTGCATGAGATTGGCCATCATCATTACCGCCACCCGATGCGGATGCTGGTGCGTTCGTCGCTGATATCGCTGAGCTATATGTGGCTGACCGGTGACGTCAGCGGCATTGGTGATACGCTGTTACAGTCGGCTGCTTTCGTGCATCAGATGCAGTTTTCGCGCGGCATGGAGCGGGAAGCGGATGCGTATGCGATTGCGCAGATGAAGGCGCAGGGGCGGTCGCTGTCGGCGATGGCGGAAATTTACGGTCAGCTTCAGCAGTCGGGCGAGAAGGAGAGTCGCGGGCTGAGTTTACCAGAATGGATGAGCACTCACCCGGATATGCCGGAGCGAATTAAGGTGATTCGGGCGGCGGAATAGGGCAAAAAAAACCGCCATCAACAGACGGCGGTTTTTCATCATCAGACTCGCTGAGAAAACTTACAGTGCGGCAATCACGCCCTGCTGCTCAATCAGCTTGATCTTAGCCTGCTCGAAGTCAGCCAGACGTTCGCGCTCCTTAGCGACAACCGCTTCCGGCGCACGGGCAACAAAACCTTCGTTACCCAGCTTGGCGGTAATCTTCTCCATCTCAACGTCAATCTTGCCCACTTCCTTCGCCAGACGCTCCAACTCGGCGTTTTTATCCACCAGCTCGGCCATCGGGATCAGCAGCTCGGCACCGTCAACCAGCTTGGTCACCGACACCGGACCTTTATCACCGGCGGCCAGCAGCTCCAGCTTATCCAGACGCGCCAGCGTCTTCAGGAAGTTGTGGTTTTCAGTCACGCGGCGAGCCGCATCATCGCTGGCACCGCGCAGCAGCACATCCAGCGGCTTGGCCGGAGAGATGTTCATCTCGTTGCGAATATTACGCACCGCGACAATCGCCTGCTTCAGCCACTCGGTATCCGCCATCGCCACCTGATCCACGCGAGCTGCATCAAACTCCGGCATCGGCTGCAGCATAATGGTGTCGTCGCTGATGTTCTTCAGCACTTTCACGCGCTGCCAGATGGTTTCGGTAATGAATGGAATAATCGGATGCGCCAGGCGCAGCAGGGCTTCCAGCACCGTTACCAGCGTATTACGCGTGCCGCGCAGCTGGGCTTCAGTACCGCCGTTCATCACCGGCTTAGCCAGCTCCAGATACCAGTCGCAGAACTGGTTCCAGGTGAACTCGTACAGAATACCGGCAGCGATATCAAAGCGATAGCTGTCCAGCGCGTCACGGTAGGCTTTCACCGTCTGGTTAAACTCAGCCAATATCCAGCGATCCGCCAGCGACAGCTCCAGTTCGCCACCGTTGAAGCCACAGTCGTGCTCCTCGGTGTTCATCAGTACAAAGCGGCTGGCGTTCCACAGCTTGTTACAGAAGTTGCGGTAGCCTTCCAGGCGCTTCATATCCCAGTTGATGTCGCGACCGGTCGAGGCCAGCGCCGCCAGGGTAAAGCGCAGGGCATCGGTGCCGTGTGGCTCAATACCGTTCGGGAACTGCTTCTCGGTGCGCTTGCGAATTTTCTCCGCCAGCTGCGGCTGCATCATATTGCCGGTACGTTTTTCCAGCAGATCTTCCAGCGAAATACCGTCAACCATATCCAACGGATCGATAACGTTACCCTTCGACTTGGACATCTTCTGCCCTTCGTCGTCGCGGATCAGGCCGGTCATATACACGGTTTTGAACGGAACCTGCGGCTTGCCGTCTTCGTCTTTGATGAAGTGCATGGTCAGCATGATCATGCGCGCAATCCAGAAGAAGATAATGTCGAAGCCGCTGACCAGCACGCTGGTCGGGTGGAAGGTGCGCAGCGCTTCGGTATTCTCCGGCCAGCCGAGGGTGGAGAAGGTCCACAGACCGGAAGAGAACCAGGTATCCAGTACGTCTTCGTCCTGGGTCAGCACCACGTCGTCGGCGATATTGTTTTCCGCACGCGCTTCCGCTTCGTTACGTGCCACATAGACGTTGCCTTCAGCGTCGTACCAGGCCGGAATGCGGTGACCCCACCACAGCTGACGGGAGATGCACCAGTCCTGGATATCACGCATCCACGAGAAGTACATGTTTTCATACTGCTTAGGTACGAACTGGATATCGCCGTTTTCTACCGCTTCTACCGCGACTTTCGCCAGCGGTGCGGTACGCACGTACCACTGGTCGGTCAGCATTGGCTCGATGACCACGCCGCCGCGATCGCCGTAAGGTACGGTCAGATCGTGAGGTTTGATTTCATCCAGCAGGCCCAGCTCGTCCATGGCGGCCACAATGGCTTTACGCGCGGCAAAGCGCTCCAGCTTCTGGAACGCCAGCGGGATCTCTGTGCCGTGGTCGTCGCACTCTTCGCCGTTGGTATCAAACACCTGAGCGGATTCGCGGATATCACCGTCGAAGGTCAGGATGTTGATCATCGGCAACTTGTGGCGGCGGCCCACTTCGTAGTCGTTAAAGTCGTGCGCCGGGGTGATCTTCACGCAGCCGGTGCCTTTTTCCATATCGGCGTGTTCATCGCCAACGATGGGAATACGGCGGTTAACCAGCGGCAGCACCAGGAACTTGCCGATCAGATCTTTATAGCGCGGATCTTCCGGGTTCACGGCCACGCCGGTATCACCGAGCACGGTTTCCGGGCGGGTGGTAGCGACGACCAGATAGTCTTTACCGTCGGCGGTTTTCACCCCGTCGGCCAGCGGGTAGCGCAGGTGCCACATTGACCCTTTGGATTCGCGGTTCTCCACTTCCAGATCGGAGATGGCGGTACGCAGTTTAGGATCCCAGTTGACCAGGCGTTTGCCGCGATAGATCAGGTTCTCTTTATGCAGGCGCACAAATACTTCTTTCACCGCATTGGACAGGCCTTCATCCATGGTGAAGCGCTCGCGCTCCCAGTCAACCGAGTTGCCGAGGCGGCGCATCTGGCGGGTGATGGTGCCGCCGGACTCTTCCTTCCACTGCCAGATTTTTTCGATAAACGCGTCGCGGCCGTAGTCCTGACGGGTTTTGCCTTCTTCGGCAGCGATTTTGCGCTCAACCACCATCTGGGTAGCGATACCGGCATGGTCGGTCCCCGCCTGCCACAGGGTGTTTTTCCCCTGCATACGCTGGTAGCGGATCATGGTGTCCATAATGGTCTGCTGGAAGGCGTGACCCATATGCAAGCTACCGGTGACGTTCGGCGGCGGGATCATGATGCAGAAGCTTTCCTGGCTGGTATCGCCATTTGGTTTGAAGTAGCCCTGCTTTTCCCAGTGCTCGTAAAGCGGCTGCTCGATATCTTGCGGGTTATATGTCTTTTCCATGTTCTGCTATGTCGTTGGTGGCAAGGGCGGCGTTGCCGTATTCAAGTGGAATCCAACGCTGCGATACACTTTGTAGCGATCGCGCGCCAGCTGTTTCAAAGATTCTTCATAGGGTACGAAGTCTATCACTTCATAGAAAGCGGTGGCAAAATCTGCAAACTGCGGCAGCAGGCTGATCAACAGATCGCGCGGTGCATTGCCGCGGCGCTGCGGCCAGGCCAGCTCGACCGGCGCACCGTATTTCGGGCCTTCACCGGCCAGATTATGCGGCACAAAGGCGCTGGCGGGGCGTTGCCACAGGGCCTCGTCCAGCCGGATAGCCTGCGCTTCGTCTTCACAGGCTATCAGCACGCGTTTGCCGTCACGCCAGCGGGCCTCCGCCAGATCGCAGACCAGCGCTTCCTGCGCGCTCAGCCCGCCGACCGGCGTATCGGTTTCCAGCAGATAGAACGTTGCGTTTTTCATGCATCAGGCCTGGTTGGAGAAAAAACAGCAACGGCGGATGGGAGTCCGCCATTGCAGGGTTATGTCATCAGCCGCGGGCGAAGTGTGTCTCCGCCCCGGCGGGAAGCCGTATCGCTTACCGCTCGATGCTGTTAATCGTCGCCGTTCAGACCGGCGCGGTTAAGCAGGAACTGAGACAGCAGCGCGACAGGGCGACCGGTTGCACCTTTTGCCTTACCGGAGCGCCATGCGGTTCCGGCAACGTCGAGGTGCGCCCAGTTGTACTTACGGGCAAAGCGCGCCAGGAAGCAGGCGGCGGTAATCGCTCCGCCTGGACGGCCCCCAATGTTTGCCATGTCGGCAAAGTTGGAGTCCAGCTGCTCCTGATACTCGTCGGCCATCGGCAGACGCCACGCGCGGTCACCGGCCTGTTCAGACGCGCTGATCAGCTCGTGCGCCAGCGGATTGTGGTTCGACAGCAGGCCGCTGATATGGTGGCCCAGCGCAATGACGCAGGCCCCGGTCAGCGTCGCCACGTCGATCACCACTTCCGGCTCGAAGCGCTCAACGTAGGTCAGCGCATCGCACAGTACCAGACGGCCTTCGGCATCGGTATTCAGCACTTCTACCGTCTGGCCGGACATGGTGGTCAGCACGTCGCCCGGACGATAGGCGCGGCCACCGGGCATGTTTTCACAGCCCGCCAGCACACCCACCACGTTCAGCGGCAGGTTCAGCTCGGCAACCATGCGCATCACGCCGTACACCGAGGCCGCGCCGCACATATCGTACTTCATTTCATCCATCGCTTCGCCCGGCTTCAGCGAGATGCCGCCGGTATCGAAGGTCACGCCTTTACCGACCAGCACGATCGGGCGCGCTTCCGCATCCGGGTTGCCTTTGTACTCGATAACCGACATCAGCGATTCATTCTGCGACCCGGCACCGACGGCAAGGTAGGCATTCATCCCCAGCTCTTTCATCTGCTGTTCGCCGATGACGCGGGTGGTGATGTTTTTGCTGTAGGCATCCGCCAGCTGACGCGCCTGCGAGGCGAGGTAAGCCGCGTTACAGATATTCGGTGGCATATTGCCGAGGTCTTTCGCCGCCTTCACGCCGGCAGCAACCGCCAGACCGTGCTGGATTGCGCGCTCGCCGCTGGTCAGCTCGCGGCGGGTTGGCACATTGAACACCAGCTTGCGCAGCGGGCGACGCGGTTCAACCTTATTGCTTTTCAGCTGATCGAAGCTGTAGAGCGTCTCTTTCGAGGTTTCAACCGCCTGGCGCACTTTCCAGTAGGTGTTGCGCCCTTTAACATGCAGTTCGGTGAGGAAGCAAACGGCTTCCATTGAACCGGTGTCGTTCAGGGTGTTGATGGTTTTCTGAATGACCTGCTTGTACTGGCGCTCGTCGAGCTCCCGCTCTTTGCCGCAGCCAATAAGCAAAATACGCTCAGAGAGAATGTTTGGCACATGGTGCAGCAGCAATGTCTGCCCCACTTTCCCTTCCAGTTCACCACGGCGCAGCAGGGCGCTGATGTAGCCATCGCTGATTTTATCCAGCTGTTCAGCAATCGGTGACAGCCGGCGCGGTTCAAATACGCCCACCACAATACAGGCACTGCGCTGTTTTTCCGGGCTACCGCTTTTTACACTGAACTCCATGCACTCTCCTGAATCTTAAAGACAACGGCGCTTGCTGCGGCTAGTATATGTCGCTTGCGTAACGAAATGTGCCGTTGCGTAAACGTCGTTTAGTCACGAACGTCAGATTGAGTTTCGGTGATAATTTTATGTTTTTTCATCACCAGAACGCGATTTATTGCCATACTATTTTAGCTATGACAGGGCCATTGATGAGAAAAAATGGCGTATAAGCGATGAAACTAGCGATTTTCCTGCAAAAAGACAAGTTTTCACAGGCGTATTCAGCGTGATCATCATTAGATATCTGGTTCGGGAAATGCTTAAAAGCCAGCTGGCTATCCTGTTCATCCTGCTGCTGATCTTCTTTTGCCAGAAGTTAGTCAGGATTTTAGGAGCCGCGGTTGATGGTGAAATCCCAACAAACTTAGTACTGACATTATTGGGCCTTGGCGTGCCGGAAATGGCACAACTTATCCTGCCACTGAGCCTGTTTTTAGCCATTTTGATGACGCTTGGCCGGTTATACACCGAGAGTGAAATCACCGTGATGCACGCCTGCGGTTTGGGCAAAAATGTGCTGGTCAAAGCGGCGATGGTGCTGATGCTGTTTACTGCGCTACTGGCGGCGGTAAACGTCGGCTGGCTTGGCCCCTGGTCATCGCGCCATCAGAGCGAAGTGATGCAGAACGCCAAGGCCAACCCCGGTGCGGCAGCCCTGGCGGCGGGGCAGTTCCAGCAGTCCTCCGACGGCCAGTCGGTGCTGTTTATTGAAAACGTGAAAGGCAACAGCTTTGACAGCGTTTTCCTCGCGCAGCTGCGGCCGAAAGGCAATGCCCGCCCGTCGGTGGTGGTGGCCGATCACGGTCATATGAATCAGCGCGCGGACGGCTCCCAGGTGGTGACGCTGGATAACGGTACTCGCTTCGAGGGCACCGCCATGCTGCGTGATTTCCGCATTACCGATTTCAAAAACTATCAGGCCATCGTCGGCCATCAGACGGTCACGCTGGACCCGAACGATTCGGAACAGGCGTCGCTGGCAGCCCTGTGGCAGTCGGATAAAGCCGATTTCCGCAGCGAGCTGCACTGGCGCCTGACGCTGATCTTCTCGGTGCTGGTGATGGCGCTGATGGTGGTGCCGCTTAGCGTGGTCAACCCGCGTCAGGGGCGCGTGCTGTCGATGCTGCCCGCCATGCTGCTGTATCTGGTGTTCTTCCTGCTGCAAAGCTCACTGCGCTCCAGCGGTGGTAAAGGCCGTATCGATCCGGCTGTCTGGATGTGGGCGGTCAACCTTGGCTATCTGGGGTTAGCGGTACTGCTGAATATGTGGGATACGGTGCCGATGCGTCGTCTGCGCGCGCGGTTCAACAAGAGAGGCACAGTCTGATGTTTGGCGTTCTTGACCGCTATATCGGTAAAACGATATTCAACACCATCATGGCGACGCTGTTTATGCTGGTGTCGCTCTCCGGCATCATCAAGTTTGTCGATCAGCTGCGCAAAACCGGGCAGGGCGAATACACCGCCGCCGGGGCCTGGCTGTACACCGTGCTCAGCGTGCCGAAAGATATCGAAATCTTCTTCCCGATGGCGGCGCTGCTTGGCGCGCTGCTGGGCCTGGGTACGCTGGCCCAGCGCAGCGAGCTGGTGGTGATGCAGGCATCCGGCTTTACCCGCCTGCAAATTGCCGCTTCGGTCATGAAAACGGCGATTCCGCTGGTGCTGCTGACTATGGCCATCGGTGAATTTGTTGCGCCGCAGGGCGAGCAGATGGCGCGTAACTACCGTGCTCAGCAACTGGTGGGCGGCTCCCTGCTCTCCACGCAGGGCGGGCTCTGGGCGAAAGACGGCGATAACTTTACTTTTATCGAGCGTATTCGCGATGATAACCAGCTGGCCGGGATCAGTATTTACAGCTTTAACCACGATCGTCGGCTACAGTCGGTGCGCTATGCGGCCTCGGCGAAATACAACGCCGAGAAAAAGGTGTGGGAGCTGGCGCAGGTTGACCAGTCGGACCTGACCGATCCGGAACAGGTGAAGGGCAGCCAGACGCTGAGCGGCGAGTGGAAAACCTCGCTGACGCCGGACAAGCTGGGCGTGGTGGCGCTGGACCCGGAAGCGCTGTCGATCCGTGGCCTGTATAACTACACCAAATACCTTGAGCAGAGCGGGCAGACGCCCGGCCGCTATCAGCTGAATATGTGGAGTAAAATCTTCCAGCCGCTGTCGGTGGCGGTGATGATGCTGATGGCGCTGTCGTTTATCTTTGGCCCGCTGCGCAGCGTGTCGATGGGCTTCCGCGTGGTGGTGGGGATCAGCTTCGGCTTCCTGTTCTACGTGCTGGACCAGATTTTTGGTCCGTTAAGCCTGGTTTACCATATTCCGCCGCTGCTGGGCGCGCTGCTGCCAAGTGCCGCGTTCTTTGCGGTCAGCGTGTATCTGCTGCTGAAGCGGCGATAGTGCTGGCGTAGATATTGCGTGACAAAGAAGGGCCGGTATTTCCGGCCCTTCTCGTTTAATGACTGTTCCAGCTCTAGCTCCAGCTCCAGCTTCCGGTCTCAGCCCCAGCCCCAGCCCCGGCCATTTGTCTCAGCCCCCACTATCTCTGCCGCAGCTGCTGATTAATCGCCGCGATCATCCGCTCCAGATTCTGCATTGCGCGCACGCCGTCCTCAATGGTCGGTGCCTGGCTGCTCTCGCCCTTCATCCCGCGGAACACATCGCGCAGCAGCGCGTGGTAACCCTTATGATCCTCATTCGCGGCGGCGGTAAAGTTCGGCGTCCAGCACAGGGTATCGCTGGCGTTATCCAGCCGCGCCAGCTCATCCTCGGCCTTAAACGGCGGGTCGCGGTGCCAGGCGACGTTAATCACGTTATCCACCTCAATCCGCTGGTGGTTACCCATCACGGTGATGTTCTCCATCGGCGTGCCGCGCGACTGCACGGTGCCCATCACCAGCGTACCGATCGCGCCGTTGGCAAAGGCCATATTCAGATGCGCCAGCAGATGGCCGGGGCGATGCTCCAGCGCTCTTGCCTGCAAATCAACGATTTCCGCGCCGACCAGCCACGGCATCAGATCCATATAATGCACGCAGTGATGCAGGTAGAAACTGGTGTAGTCCACCGCACCGGTAAAGTAGCCCGGCGCGGTCATATAGTTGCCCTGGAAGCCGAGCACATCGCCGAAGTCGCCGCTGCGCAGTACGTTTCCGGCAATCTTGTTGCCAGTAGAATAGCGCTTCATAAAGCCGACGTAAGCCGCCACGCCGGTACTGCGGGAGGCAGCGGCAATCGCCTGCGCGCCCTCGGCGCTGCCGCCCGGCGGCTTCTCAATAAACACCGGCAGCCCGCGCTTCAGCGCCGCAATGGCAAACTCCTCATGCTGCTGCGGCCCCACCGCCATGCCGATAGCATCCAGCCCCGGGTGCGCCAGCAGCTGTTGAAAATCGCTGTAAACCGCCGAGACGCCGTAGTGCCGGGCCACGTCCTGCGCGGCCTGTGGATTCAGGTCGCAGACCGCGCCCAGAGTCACGTTGTTCGGTGCCAGCTGCGGCAGCAGCATCTGCGTTGCGTGTCGGCCGCAGCCGACCCAGCCAATGGTTAAACTCATCCGGCCACTCCTGCAAAGGTTAAAGAGGATTTCACCAGCGCCAGCCCGGCGCGTAATTTTTCTGATTCATCTTCATGCGGCGCGCGCCAGTGGGCGATCGGCAGACCGACCCGCCAGTCGTCGCGGCGGAACGGCTCCAGCGACACCGGGCCGCGATAGTCGACATCGTGCAGAGCGCGCATCACTTCGGCCCAGTTGACGTGCCCGGTTCCGGGGAAGCCGCGATGATTTTCATTGGCCTGGAAGTGGACGATGCGCGAACCGGCGGCGCGGATCGCCCCCGGCAGGCTGCTCTCTTCCATATTCATATGGAAGGTATCCAGCAGCAGCCCCAGCGCCGGATGGTCAACGGCGTCCACCACTTCAATCCCCTGTGCCACGGAGCAGACGATATCGGTTTCAAAGCGGTTCAGCGGCTCCAGCGCCAGCGCTACGCCGCCGTCGGCGGCCTGCGGGGCTACCTGGCGCAGGGCGCTGACGGTGGCCTCAAGGCGGCGGGCAATCTGCGCATCATCGGCCGGGGTGGGCGCCCGCCCGGCGAACACCAGCGGTTCACCGTACAGCGGGCCGCCAACGATGGTCGCCCCCAGCTGCGCGGCGCTGTCGATGCAGTAGCGCAGGTAGTCGATACCGCCCTGGCGCGCGGCGGCGTTTTCACTGGCGATGCTGCGCTGCATATTGACCCTGGCCGCCAGCACCACGCCCAGCCCGCTGTCGGCCAGCGCCTGGCGCACCTCGTGCAGATTAAGCTGGTCTTCCGGCTCGGGAACCAGCAGCTCGATAAAATCGAAGCCCAGCTCGCGGATATGGCTGAACAGCGACAGATCCTTGCTTAAAAACGGACGAACAAACTGCATTGAAATAATGCCAACCGGGTTATTCATTACATCCTCCTGCGCCGTCAGCCTTTGACTGCGCCTTGTGTCATGCCACTGATTAAACGTTTTTGTACGATAAGGAACAGCACGGTGGCGGGCAGGGCGCCGATAATGCCGCCTGCGCTGAGCAGTCCCCATTCGATCTGGTATTCGCCAATCAGCTTCTGAATGGCGACGGTAATGGTTTTGACGTTGCGCCCGCCGAGGGTCAGGGCATAGAGATACTCGTTCCAGGCGGTGATAAAGATGTAGATACCGGTGGCGACCACGCCCGGCGTGCAGAGCGGCAGCACCACTTTCCACATCGCCTGCAGGCGGCTACAGCCGTCGGTCATCGCCGCTTCATCCACCGATTTCGGAATGCCGTTGATGTAGCTGGTCATCATCCAGATAGAGAACGGGATGGCGACGGTGGAGTTGGCGATAATCAGCCCCAGATGCGAGTCCAGCAGGCCGATCTGCTTCATCAGCACAAACAGCGGCAGGATCAGCAGCACTACCGGAAACATATTGATCACCAGGAACTGCATCAGCAGCACCCGCTTGCCGCGAAAGTTAAAGCGCGAGAAGGCATACGCCGCCGGGATGCTCAGCAGCAGGCCGAGCACCACGGTGCCGCCCGCCACGATGGCGCTGTGCATCATGTTTTCCAGAAAACCGACGCGGGCAAACAGGTTAGTGAAGTTCTCAAACGTCGGATGGCTGATGCCCGGCCCGGTGGTAAACAGCCGCTCTTTCGGCGTGATGGCGGTGAAAAACATCCAGATATAGGGGCCGAGCGTGAAGGCGAGGATCGCCAGCATCGGTAGATGTATTGTCAGCAGACGCCTGGGCAGAGATTTGTTAATCACCATTATGCAACCCTCCGCATGGTGCGGCGCAGGTAGATCACTACCAGAACCAGCAGCATCAGGGTGAAGCTGACCGCCAGCGCCGAGCCGTAGCCGAAGTCCAGATTGGTGCGCGCTTTGATAAACGAATAGAGCGGCAGGGTATAGGTGGAATAGCCGGGGCCGCCGCCGGTCATCACGAAGATCACATCGATCGAGTTAGCCACCCAGATAATGCGCAGCAGTACGGCGGTCAGCAGCACGCCGGAGATCCCCGGCAGGGTGATGTGCCAGAACTGCTTCCAGCGCCCGGCCCCGTCCAGCGAAGCGGCTTCATAATAGCTCTGCGGAATCGACTGCAGCGCGGCGAGGATCATCACCGTGAAGAACGGGAATCCCTGCCAGGTCAGCGTCAGGATCACCGCATACAGCGCGGTATCCGGGTTCGACAGCCAGCCGATCGAAGTGGTGATCAGCTTCATTCGCAGCAGGAAGTCGTTCAGCACGCCGTAGTTCGGATCGTAGATCCACGCCCACATCAGCGCGATCACCACGCTGGGCAGCGCCCACGGAATGATGATCAGCGCGCGGGCCAGCGGCCGCCAGAAAAACTGCTGGTTAAGCAGCAGCGCGGTAACCAGCCCCAGCAGCAGCTGGGCGGGAATGGTCACGCCGATCCAGATTGCCGTGTGTTTCAGCGAGGTCCAGAACACCTCGTCGGCAAACATCTTGTACCAGTTATTCAACCCGCTGAACGTAAACGCCTTTGGCTTCCACAGCACGTAATCATGAAAGCTCATCCACGCGGCCTGCACCATCGGCAGGAAGACAATCGCCAGTGTCACCAGCACAGCGGGAGAGAGCAGCGCATAGGGCAGCACGCGCCTGGCCAGCCCGGTACGGCGCAGCCGGGGCGGGGCGAGAGAATTTTCCATCACCATAATCACACCTCAAAGTGGCAGTTCGGCCCTTGTTACTGTGGGCTGAACAGGGATTCGATTTTGCGGTTCATCTGCTCAACGGTGATCTGCCCCAGCATCGCCTGCTGCATATTGACCGGCCAGACGGTGTTGATGAAGTCAGAGAGCTGCGGCGTATTCGGGTAGTCGTGGGCGTCCGGCAGCGAGTTGACGGTGGCGTCGATAAAGCGCTGCGGGTGGGTTTTCCACGTTTTGGTGTCGCTTTTGGTCACCGGCAGCTGCCCGGTGGCGCGGTTAAACTGCGCGTTGTTTTCGTGGCTGGAGAGGAAGGCGATCCACTTCCACGTCGCCTCTTTGTCGGCGGCGGTAGCGAAGATGGCGTTAGATTCCACGGCGATCGGTGCCCAGCGTTTTTCATTACACGCCGGCAGCGGCACGGCGGAGACTTTATCGCCCAGCACTGCCACCAGATCGTTGGCCGAGCCGATATGGTGGATGGTCATTGCGGTTTTGCCCGCTTTAAACGCGCCGATAATGTCCTTAAAGCCGTCGGTGGTGGCGGAAGGCGGGAACTCACCGGCCTTGTAGGCATCGACAATGCGCTGGCTGGCCTGTAGCACGGCCGGTTTGGTCAGCCCGCCCTTGCTGAATTCACCGCCGGCGGGCATCACCAGCGGTGCCCACATATCCTGGCCGCCGACGCCGCCGCGGAATCCAAAGCCGTAAATATCGGTTTTGCCGTCGCCGTTCGTGTCCTGAGTTAATTTCTTTATATCGGCGTAAAACTCATCGCAGGTTTTTGGCGGCGTCAGTCCGGCCTTCTCGAAATAGTCGGTGCGGTAATAGAGGTAGGAGACGATATATTGCACCGGCAGGTAATACTGTTTATCCATACCGCCACGGGCGATATCCACCGTATTTTCCAGCAGGTCGCCTTTGCCGGACCATTTATTGATGTAGTCATCCAGCGGTTCCAGGGCTTCCATCTCGTGCAGGCGCGGCAGGGCGAAGCTTTTCACCATCGCGGCATCCGGTGCGTTGCCGCCCACCAGTGAGGTATAAAGATTATCGTAATAGCTGTTCCACGGAATATTCTCCGCGTCGATCTTAATTCCCGGGTTGGCTTTTTCGAATTTGCTAATTAAATCCGACATGGTGTTGTCGGCATTATCCAGGTGATACCAGTAGTGGACGGTAGCGGCCTGGCTGGCGGTGGCCGACAGGCAAAGGGAGGCCGCTAACGTCAGCGATGACATTACTCGTTTCATTTCTTGTGCTCCTGATTATTTTATAAGTTTGCAGGATAGCTGTAGGGTTCAGTCGCGATTTATCGCGTCAGGTGATGCCAGGCATGGGCCGCCTCCTTGTGTGCCGTCACTGCCGCAGGCAGGCGCAGGGTCATCTGCATAAAACCGTGGACCACGCCGGGGACGATGCTCAGGCGATCGTCGCGGCCCAACGCGTGCAGGCGGGCGGCGAACAGCTCGCTGTCGCTGCACAGCGGATCGATTTCTGCCGCATTCAGCCACAGCGGCGGCAGCGCCTTCAGCGCCGCATCGCTGGCGTACAGCGGGGCAATCAGCGGCTGCTGGCGCGCCACCGTATCCGGTTGATACCAGTGCCAGTAGCGCTGCATTTTTTCCCGGGTCAGCCCCGGGCCGCTGGCGAACTGCTGGTAAGAGGCGGTGGTAAAATCCGCGCCGTACACGCCGTAAAACAGCAGGCCGCAGCAGGGGCGAACGGCGTCTTCCGGCAGGGAGAGCATCAGCGCCACGGCCAGATTGGCTCCGGCGCTGTCTCCGGCCAGCCCCAGGCTCTGGCGGTCCAGATGCGGGAACAGCTTGCCGCTGCTGAGCTGCTGCCACAGGCGCTGCGTGTCCTCCAGCCCGGCGGGATAAGGGTGTTCCGGGGCCAGGCGATAATCAAACAACAGCACCGGCACACCGCTTTCGGCGGCCAGTACCCGCGCGCTGCGCTGGTGGCTGGCGGCGCTGCAAAACGCCCAGCCGCCGCCGTGAACGTAGACGATCGCGCCCGGCCCGGCGTTTTCCGGGGTGTACAGCGTCCCGGTTATCGTCGGCTGCCCGGCTTCCTGCAGCGTAAACGGCGTCACCTGCGCCATCGGCGGCAGCTGCTGATTCCAGCGCCGGTTGCCGCGCTCCGCCTGCGCCCGGCCCTCGGCGGGGGAGAGCGTGGTCGGGTCCGGCAGCCCGGCGTCTTCCTGCTGGAGTTCTCGCAGCAGCGCGGTCATTTCCACCGAAGGTACACCGCTCAGGCTCATAGCATTTTCCCCGCGTCCGGCTGGGTCAGGTCCGGCCCGAAATCAACGGCGGTGCGGATATGGTGCGACAGGCAGGCGACCAGCGCCGCGCTGTCTCCGCCGTCGATAGCCTCGATCAGCAGATGATGACGCTCGGCGCTGTCCAGCAGCCGCGAGGTGTCGCCGCCGCCGCAGTGCAGAATTTTATACCGGTGGTTGTGCACCAGGCAGCGCTTGAGGATCGGCTCCACGTTGGGCAGCTGCGCGCAGCTGTAGAGCCGCAGGTGGAACGCGCGGTCGTAGCAGGAGAGCAGATACTCATCCCCGGCGCGGGCGGCGGCGATCATCGCCTCGATATCCTTCAGCAGCAGGGTGCGCAGCTGGGCGCGGGCGTCCGCCGTCAGCTCCAGCACGCGCGATACGGCGCGGCACTCAATATCGTGGCGGATGTGGATCATTTCTATCGCTTCCTGTTCGGTGCAGGGCGAGATTTGTGTTCCCCGGTGCGGCTGACGATGAACCAGACCTTCCTGCTGGAGCGCCAGCAGCGCTTCGCGCACCGTGCTCTGGCTGTAGCCAAAGCGCTGCGCCAGATCCAGCTCCAGCACCACCGACATCGGCGGCAGGATGCCGAGTACGATCTGCTGCTGCAACAGCTCGAACAGCGCGCTGCTGCGGCGGCCGATATCGCTGATTTTTCCAGGAAGTGTGCTCAGGTTAAAAGTTTCAATCGCCATTTTTTATTAACACTTGTTTAACGTTATCGATAACGATATTTATACTTACGAACAAAAAACATGCAATGTACGGTTCTGAAAATGTGATCGACCCGGAAAAATAAAAATCGGGAGATGACTTACCTAAACTCTGCATGGTCGTCTGGAAGTCTGCGGTATCCCGGCCATGACCTGGAACGATGAGGCAACAACCATGGCAGTGATTTCACTGGAAAAAATTACCAAGCGTTACGAGCATATTCAGGCCATCCACGGTATCGATCTGCATATCGAAGACGGTGAATTCGTCGCCTTTGTCGGCCCGTCCGGCTGCGGCAAAAGCACCCTGCTGCGGATGATCGCCGGGCTGGAGGAGATCTCCGGCGGCCTGCTGCGCATCGGCGATGAGGTGGTGAACCACCTGGAACCGAGCGAAAGGGAGATAGCGATGGTGTTCCAGGACTACGCGCTCTATCCGCATATGACCATCGCGGAGAACATCGCTTTCGGCCTGAAAATGAAAAACAACGATCGCGAAGATACCCGTCAGCGGGTGGAAGAGATCGCCAAAATGCTGCAGCTGAGCCATCTGCTGGCGCGTAAACCCGGGCAGCTTTCCGGCGGCCAGCGGCAGCGAGTGGCGATGGGCAGGGCGATTATCCGCCGCCCGCGCGCCTTCCTGTTCGATGAGCCGCTTTCCAACCTGGACGCCAAGCTGCGCGTGGATATGCGTATTCAGATCAAGCGGCTGCACGCGCTGCTGAAAACCACCACCATCTACGTGACCCACGATCAGGTGGAGGCGATGACGCTGGCGGACCGGGTGGTGATCCTGCGCGAGGGGCGCATCGAACAGGTGGGCACGCCGATGGAGGTGTATAACCATCCGGTGAACAAGTTTGTCGCCGAGTTTATCGGATCGCCGCAGATGAACATGCTGGAGGTGGAAGTGCAGCAGCTGACCGGCGGGCCGGTGCTGAAGTTTGGCCGCTGTGAGATCCCGCTGCGCTCGGTTGAGGCGGAGCATGGCACCCGGCTGCTGATGGGCATTCGCCCGGAACATCTGGAGCCGCCGCGCTTTGGCGTACGCAGCGAGCGCATTCCGCTACCGGCGCTGGCCGATGTGATTGAGCCGCTGGGCTCGGATACCCTGGCGCTGTGCCGGGTTGAGGAGCAGGAGCTGACCGCGCGCCTGACGCCGGGGCGCGTCAGCCAGCCGGGGGATTTCGTCGAGCTGTCCATCGACCCCGCGCAGATCCACCTGTTTGACGATAACGGGGCGCTGGTGCCGTTTACCCACCTGGACGGCGGGCTGCATACCCCGTTCCTCTACAGCGCCGAGTACAGCCAGCAGCAGATTGCCCGGCACAGCTGAATGGCGCGGGCTAGATCAGCACAGGTAACAGCGACAGCAGATAGAGCAGCAGGCCGATCGCGCCGCCGACCAGCGTGCCGTTAATACGGATGCGCTGTAAATCGCGGCCGATATTCAGCTCCACCTGGTGCGACATATCGGCCGCGTCCCAGCTTTTGACCGTGTCGCTGATATGGCGGCTGAGGAAGTCGGAGAACTCCGGCGCTACGCCCGCCGCCGCCTCTTCCAGATGCTGGTTCAGGGAGCTGCGCAGGGTGGCATCCTGCATCAGGGTATCGCCAAACCACTGCCCGGCGGCGCTCACTTTCTCATGCAGGCGCGAGTCCTCCCGGCTGAGATCTTCCTTCAGCCAGCCGCGCAGATCGCCCCACAGCTGGGCGATATAGCCGTTCAGCGCCTCGTCCTCTTTCAGATAGCGCTTCACCTCTTCGGCCTTCTGCGCCATTTCCGGATCGGTTTTCAGCCGCACGATCAGCCGCTGCACCGCGCGGTTAAAGCCCTGGCGCAGCGCGTGGGTGGGATCGTTTTCGATCTCGTTGAGAATCGACTGCACCGCACTGGCCGCCAGATCGGCGCTCTTTTCCCCCAGCCACTCGCTGGGCAGCACTTTTTCCTTCAGCGGATGCTCGCGCTTCAGCCAGCGCACCACCTGCAGGGCGATAAATTCGTGGGTGCCGGGGCGGTTGATCAGCTGTAACACCTGGGCGAGGGCGTCATCCAGCAGCTGCTGGTGGCGGTTATTTTTGGTCAGGCTTTCCAGGATTAGCGCCGATGACTGGCTGAGATCCACCTTGTCGATCGCCTTGTGGATCGCCTGGCGCATAAACTGCTGAATGCGCCGATCGTCGGCCAGATCGAGGAAGCCGCGCACCAGCTTGAGCAGATAGCCGCTGAGCCGCGCGGCGTTTTCCGCTTTACTCAGCCATTCGGCGACGATCCGTGCCGGATCGTGGCGGCGGATCAGCTCCAGCAGCGAACCGGTGTTGAGGAATTTATCCTGCACGAACAGCGCAAGATTATCGGCAATGCGATCCTTGTTGCGCGGAATGATCGCCGTGTGGCGTCCGACCAGCGGGATCGGCACCCGGCGAAACAGCGCGCTGACCGCGAACCAGTCCGCCAGCGCGCCCACCATCGACGCCTCGGCCACCGCCTTCAGCCCGCTAATCCACAGGTTCGATGGGTAGTACAGCGGCCAGATTAGCGTGGCGATAAACAGCAGCGCCGCGCCCCCCAGTAACAGCAGCGGCAGGCGCTTTGCCTGCCTCAGTTCACGTTCTTTATCCATAAGCTCCTTACTTCTTCCTGCCACCCATAATACTGCCCAGCACGCCGCGAATAATCTGGTTAGTGATCTGCCGTGCGGCGCTTTTCGCCACGCTCTGTACCACGCCGTCGCGCTTGCCGCCGCGCGGCCCGGTGCTGCCGAACAGAATATCCTTCAGCCCGCCGAGAATACCGTCATCCACCGCCACGCTGTTGCCTTTGGCCGGTGGGGCGCTCGCCCGATCGCTGGCCTCCTGCGCGCCCTGCTGCAGTTTTTCCCACGCGGATTCTCGATCCAGCACTTCATCATACTTGCCGGAGAGCGGCGAGTGATTGATCAGACCGTTGCGTTCATCGTCGGTGACCGGACCCATCCGCGATCCGGGGGCAATCACCATCGCACGCTGCACCATCGACGGGCTGCCTTTCTCATCAAGGAATGAGATCAGCGCTTCGCCGGTGCCCAGCTCCTGAATGGCGGTGACGGTATCGAAGGCGGGATTGGCGCGCATGGTGTCCGCCGCGGCCTTAACCGCTTTCTGATCCTTCGGCGTAAAGGCGCGCAGGGCGTGCTGCACGCGGTTACCGAGCTGGCCGAGCACCATGTCGGGGATGTCCGCCGGGTTCTGCGATACAAACCAGACGCCGACACCCTTCGAGCGGATCAGGCGGATCACCTGCTCAATTTTATCCAGCAGCACCTGGGGCGCGTCGCTGAACAGCAGGTGCGCCTCATCGAAGAAGAACACCAGCTTCGGCTTATCGAGATCGCCCGCTTCCGGCAGCTGCTCGTAAAGCTCAGACAGCAGCCACAGCAGGGTGGTGGCGTACAGCTTGGGCATCTGATAGAGCTTTTCAGCGGCTAAAATATTGATGATGCCGCGCCCGGCATCGTCGGTGCGCATCCAGTCGCGGATATCCAGCATCGGCTCGCCGAAGAAGTATTCCGCCCCCTGCTGCTCCAGCGCCAGCAGCCCGCGCTGGATGGCCCCGACAGAGGCGCTGTTAATATTGCCGTACTGGCTCTGGAAGGCTTTGGCGTTCTCGCCGATGTACTGGGTCATCGCCCGCAGATCTTTAAAATCGAGCAGCAGCAGCCCCTGATCATCGGCCACGCGGAAGATGATTTGCAGCACGCCGCTCTGCACCTCGTTGAGGTTCAGCAGGCGCGCCAGCAGCAGCGGGCCGAGATCGCTGACCGTAGCCCGCACCGGATGGCCGCGCTCGCCGAAGATATCCCACAGCACCGCCGGATTGCTCTGCGGTTCCCAGTCGGTGACGCCGATTTTAGCCAGCCGCGCGCTGAGCTTTTCCGAGCTGACGCCTTCTTTCGCTACCCCGGTCAGGTCGCCCTTCACGTCCGCTAAAAACACCGGTACGCCGATGGCGGAGAAGCTTTCGGCAATTTTTTGCAGCGTGACGGTTTTCCCGGTGCCGGTTGCGCCGGTGATCAGCCCGTGGCGGTTGGCAAAGGCGGGCAGCAGATGCAGCAGTTGTTCAGGGGTTCGGGCAATCAGCAGCGGCTCGGTCATAGTCAGGTATCCATCTGGTTGAAAGGCGGGTGATTATCCTTCAAGCATAGCAGGCAGCCCCCGGCAGGAGTAAAGCAAGTCCGTGCAGACGTTTTCACTGCCGCAACACGCGTAGACTTATGTAAATCCAGATTATCAATCGTAATGCATCCAATAGCACAAATTACCATAGGCATAAAATGATAAGCGGACTAATGATTGGGGCTGGTTTATTCATCTGATAAGGGTAACGCTATGTCAATTAATGGAAAAGTGGTCCTGGTAACCGGCGCGGGTCAGGGGATTGGTCGTGGAATTGCATTACGACTGGCACGCGACGGGGCAGATATTGCACTGGTAGACCTGAACGACGACAAAATTAAGCTGGTGGCCGAAGAGGTGAAAGCGCTGGGCCGCCGTGCGATTACCATCAAAGCCGATATCAGCGTGCGCGAAGAAGTGTTCGCGGCGGTGAATGAGGCGGAAAAACAGCTCGGCGGCTTTGACGTGATCGTCAATAACGCCGGGATCAGCCAGACCAAAAACCTGCTCTCAGTCACCCAGCAGGAAGTGGAAAAAATCTTCCAGATCAACGTGCAGGGCACGCTGTGGGGCATCCAGGCGGCGGCCAGTAAGTTTAAGGAGCGCAAACAGAAGGGCAAGATTATCAACGCCTCTTCCATTGCCGGTCATGAAGGCTTTGCGCTGCTCGGCATCTATTCCGCCACCAAATTCAGCGTGCGCGCGCTGACCCAGGCGGCGGCGAAAGAGCTGGCGGCGTTCGGCATCACCGTTAACGCCTACTGCCCGGGCGTGGTCGGCACCGATATGTGGGTGGAAATCGACAAACGCATGTCCGAAGAGACCGGCGCGCCGCTGGGTGCCACTTACGATAAATACGTTTCCGGCATCGCCCTTGGCCGCGCTGAAACCCCGGACGACGTGGCGGCGTTTGTCTCCTACCTGGCAGGCCCGGATTCTGACTACATGACCGGCCAGGCACCGCTGATCGACGGCGGTCTGGTATTCCGTTAATCCTTCCTTAACCGTCGGCAACTTTATCTTTGCGATGGGGTTGCCAGCCGTCCGCCTCTCTCAGTAAGTTAGAAGGCTAACTATGAGGGAGGTGAGTGATGGATGCAGCGGTATTATCGGTAGTCTCAATTGGTGCAGCGCTTGGGCTGGGTGCGATGAGCCCCGGCCCGAGCTTTATTCTGGTGGCGCGGACCGCCGTGGCGTCATCGCGCCGTGCGGGCATTGGTGCCGCGTTAGGGATGGGAGCAGGAAGCTTCCTGTTTGCCATTATCGCTCTTGCCGGGCTGCACACGCTGTTGAGCGCCGTGCCGACTCTGTGGCTGGTGCTGAAAACCGCCGGTGGTCTCTACCTGCTGTGGATGGCGTATAAAATGTTCCGCGGCGCACGTCAGCCCCTGGCGCTGGATCTGCCGGGCAGCAACGGTAAAACCGCCCGCCGGGCCTTCCTCACCGCGCTGACCACTCAGCTGAGCAACCCCAAAACCGCCGTGGTATTCAGCGGCGTGTTTGCCGCACTGCTGCCGCAGCAAGTTTCCCTCAGCATGTATCTGGCGATCCCGCTGGTGGCGATGATGGTCGACGGGCTATGGTATCTGTTCGTGGCCTTCGCGCTGTCTTCTCGCGGCCCGCGTAATACCTATCTGCGCTTTAAAGCCCCGCTCGACCGCCTGGGCGGTGGGGTGATGGCGCTGCTCGGTATCCGACTGATTGTGAAGTGATGGATAGCGGGGAGCAATCCTCCCCGCTGTGATTCAGCCCAGCGCGCGCACGATAAATCCGCTGACGCGGCGCAGCACTTCATCCCGGTTGGTCTCATTAAAAATCTCATGCTGCGCGCCGCTGTACAGCTCGCGGTCAAAATCACTGCCGCGCAGCTTATTCAGCGTCTGCTGGCTCTCATTCGGCAGCACCAGCTTATCCCCCTCGCCGTGCAGCCACAGCGTTGGCAGACTGCCGAAGCCCGGCCCGTGGTGGATGGTGCTCAGCATGTCGCACATCGCCCCCAGCGTGGCACGCTTAAACGGCCCGTGCCACACCAGCGGATCGGCCTGATATTTCGCGCCGACCTCGGGATCGCGCGACAGGGTGCGGATATCCAGCGGCGTATCGGGAATGTCTGCCAGCCCGAACATATCGCTAATCTGCGTGTGCTCGCCCAGCAGCGGGCCGGAGAGCACCAGCGCGCGCACCTCATCGGCGAAGCGCTGTACGTAACGGGTGGCGATCATCCCGCCCATCGAGTGGCCGATAATCACCAGCGGCAGATCGGGGAACTGCTGACGCACCGAGGCCACCGCCAGGTGCACATCGTCCACCACCGCGTCGTAATCCTCAATCAGCACGCGCTCGCCCTGCGACAGCCCGTGGCCGAGATGATCCGGGCCGAACACATAGCCGCCCAGCTGATTCAGTTTCTCCGCAACGTGATGATAGCGGGCCAGATGCTCGCCGTAGCCGTGAACCAGCAGCACCAGAAAACGCGGCTGCGGTACCGGCCAGTGATGCAGCGCGATATCGCCCAGATGACCAGAGATATGACTTAATCGATAATCAGACATAACGGTAGCCTTATTATTTTAGGTAGGGGGGATCATCCTGACGACTGTCGATGCGGCTGTCTTTGACTATTAATGCCGGATGCGATCCGCAGCCATAAAAAAGGGCCGCATCGCGCAGCCCTAAAAAGTGCGGGGAGGGGACAGCCTCACCGCCATAATAAGCGTGGTTCATTAAGAGAGAAACTTCCACCCCTGCTTTAAAACTAAATCGCAGGCCTTGGTTTTCACCTGCTTGCCGAGCTGCGTTTCGCCCAGCGATTTTAGGTTCACCTGCTGGTTGTTGCCGGTGTTCAGCAGGCCCAGCAGACCCTGCTGATAGTCGGTGGACTGCTGCTGCTTCTGCGTATCCTGCAGGCCCAGCTTGCCGAGCAGCTGTTCCTTCATGGAGGAGACGTTGTTATCCACCAGATTGTTCTTCATGCAGTACTGCAACACACCGGCGGCGTTGGTCATGGTGCCTGCGCTCAGCGACTGGCTGCCGCCGTTCAGCAGCCCGGCCAGCGCCCCCAGCGAGGTTCCGTTCTGCGCGGTGGTATCTTTAGCGGTGCCGCTGCCGCTCTCTGAACTTTGCCCCAGCGCATTGGCGGCAGAACTTAACTGATCCTGCCAGCTGGTGGCACCGGCTGCTGCGGAGAAAAGGGCGCCGGAAAGGGAAAGCGCCATTACCAGGTGGGTAACTTTCATCATGATTGTGCCTTGTTAACGTTCTGTCATCTCACTGGCCGCATGCAAATAGCCGTGCGGTAATTGACTGTTCCGACTGCCAAAACGCGGCCGAGTTCCGTCAGCGCAACGGCAGCCGCAGTTAATGGTTAAGGATTGGGAGTAATCTGGGGTGGGTGAGGGGGATTCAGGATAGAGGATGATTAACCGCTGAACGATTGAGGCCTGATATGGCGGGGGATGCCTGCACGCCGGGGACGATTAAATCGGGAATTCTCCCCGGGCTTCGCTGGATTTTTCAGCACTTGGTAACGAAGGGTAAGGAATTGAGTTGCGTAAACAGGGGGTAACGGTATAATCGCCAACGTTTTCCGCATACCCTTCAGTGCCGAAGTGGCGAAATCGGTAGACGCAGTTGATTCAAAATCAACCGCCGCGAGGCGTGCCGGTTCGATTCCGGCCTTCGGCACCATAGATTGAGTATGAAAATTAAAGCTACCGTGAGGTGGCTTTTTTTTTGGGTGTGACCCGTCCTGAATAGCGTTGACACGTTCCCGACTTAAATACGGAGAAC